>NZ_AUNC01000001.1:0-502862 GCF_000714555.1 Thalassospira permensis NBRC 106175
TTGGGGGCCATACGCCCGAAGTGTGTCCGGGCTCCATCGGTTGCGGTAAAACCACGATTGCCGAAAGTGACCGGAGCGAGGGGTGAGCCCGAAGGTCGTCTGTTGGCGAGGATGGCAGACGCCCGAAATGTATCCGGGCTTCATCGGTTGCCGGAAATGTCACCGTGGCCGAAAGTGACCGGAGCGGGTGGTGGGCCCGGAGATTGTCAGTTGGCGAGGATGGCAGACGCCCGAGGTGTGTCCGGGCGTCATCGGTTGCGGGAAAACCGCCATTGCCGGGAGTGATCAGAGTGCGCTGCGGGACCGAAGGCCGTTTGTGGGCGAGGATGGTAAATTAAATGCGCAACTTCTGGGTTGCGTATTGGGATGTTGTATGTCAGATTAAATGCAACCGGGAGGTTGCTTAAATGACCAATAGCATTGAAAAGAAAATCGAGATCAACGCTCCGCGCCAGCGTGTCTGGACGGCCTTGACGGATCACAGGCAATTCGGAACATGGTTTGGTGTGAATATCAAAGATGCCTTTGTCGTTGGGCAGGTCTCAAATGGCCAGATCACGATTGAAGGTTTCACGCATGTGAAATGGCAATCGACCATCAAGGCGATGGAGGAACCAGCCTATTTTGCCTATACATGGCATCCCTATGCGATTGAGCCGGATGTGGATTACAGCAGGGAGCCGGAAACGCTTGTCGAATTCTGGCTGGAAGAAAAAGCGGGTGTGACACGGGTGACTGTGCGTGAAACCGGCTTTGACAAACTGCCTGCACATCGTCTTTCGGCGGCCTTGCAGGCCAACACACATGGCTGGGCGTTCCAGTTGGAAAATATCAGGAAATATGTCGAAAACTGAAAATCACATGCCGGGATTTGATGGTGATCCGGGGTTTGCCGAAATCTTTGCCGCTTTGGGCGATCCGACCCGACTGGCGATTTTTGATCGGCTATCGGACGGTCAGGCACGGTCAATCGCATCGCTTTCCAATGATGCGGACATGACCCGGCAGGCGGTGACGAAACATTTGCGCGTGCTTGAAATGGCCGGGCTTGTTGAAAGTCATCGGATCGGCCGCGAAAGCCGATATGCTTTTTGCCCTGAACAACTGGCACAGGCACGCACCTATCTTGATCAGGTGGCGGGACGTTGGGAATCTGCCCTGATGCGGCTCAAGTCCTTTGTCGAAGAAGATGAAGCTTAAATCTCACTTTGGCCAAGTTTGTCGGAAGTCAGCAACAAAGTTCTGAGGTTGTTTTCTGTTATCAGTTATGCAGCCTAGAATTTTCAATCTGATTTCGATGACTTGGCTGGACGTGTTGAAGTGCTCTGAGACGGCTGCAAGTAACAAGTAATAGTTGGACAAGTTTTGGGGTTGGTTATCGACAAATATGTACCCGTGTCCGCGATCTCTTATGTCGAGTTCGACCCTTAGCTCTTGTACTTTTTTGATCAAATTGAATTTTGGCAGGAGTAGGTGCGACGCAAACATGTTGGCCTGATACTCCATTCGATTGATCAAGTTTCCTTTCGTTTCACGCTCGTCGACAACCAAGTCTTGTTTGATGGTGGTTTCAGATCGGAGAAACTTGTCATGGTTTAGGTGAAAGTGACCAATTTCGTGAGCTAAGGTAAAGCGTTCACGCTTTCGGTTTCCATGTGCGTATATTGCTATTTTCTTGTTGGCGAAGTCAGCGCGTCCTAGAAGCTCGTTTTCATCATCGGGGTCTCCATATCCTGCGGACATAGTCAGATCAATAGCCAGTTGTTCGCATATCTTCTCTAGATCAACCGGACCGTCATCGTAGCCAATCATTGTATGTAATTGGTTTGTAGATTTCTCAATGTCGTCTGCGTGCAAATATGGAAACTGACTTTTTGAGAGTACTTGAACTTCAGATTTTTCAAGTGTTTCGCCGGCGACCGCACTAAGAAAGTTACGAGCGTTGTCGTAGTATTTCCCCGAGAAATATGCAGCGAATTTGAGCGAGCGAAAGCGGCTTTCAGAGCCGAGCATTGAGGCTTTTGCATGCTTGGATTTAAGATCGTCCGTAAAACGGCGTTCGGCTAGAAATTCCAAGCCAAGTGGATTGTATTTGATGATACCAAGTTTTCTGCTGCGAGCTACTTTTTCTGCACCGCTCTGGAGCCTGGAAGTTACAACAATGATGCCTTTCGTGTTGTCTCGTCCAATGTCAGACAGTTTGTCGGAAAACTCCCTAATCACGGTATCTGGAACGGCGCCGCTATAATTCTTGCACTCAAAAATTACGATCTGTTGTGGATCGAGATGCTCTTCTCGTCTGAGTTCAATTGATACGTCGAATTCTACGTGATCCCCGCGCTCTTTCGAGAAATATCTAGGTTTTCTCCTGATCGTGCAGCGATCAGGAGGTAGCGTTCCAATTAGGTACTTACCCGCATCCTGCTCCTCTTTCAGGTGAGCAAAGATTGCATTCTCAAGTTCGTTTCCGATTCGAACGGTATCCAGCGCAGCTCACTCCATAGAGACGTAAACCTAGTAGATGTTCGCGGAAGCATCATGAATTGCTAATCTATATGGCGCAATCGCGAAATGGTTGTCCTTTTGATTTTTCCGTTTGATTGGTGGCGTCATTTTGCTTTGCGATCTGCGGTTTTGCGGCTATCCCTTCGGCCGTTGAACCGGTCGGGCGGACCGGAAAACGAACGGTGATGGCTATTGTCAGGGTCTGGGGGTTTTGCCATCACCGCCGGGGAGAACGGGAAGGAAGGATCGTGAAATCATGAACACCAAAGATATCGTCTATATCGCGCTGTTTGCCGCAGTGACCGCTGTGCTTGGGTTGTTTCCGCCCATCACCCTGCCGATTACCGGCGTGCCGGTGACCGCGCAATCGCTGGGGCCGATGCTGGCCGGGGCGATTTTGGGGGCGCGTCGTGGCGGGCTTTCGATCCTGCTGTTTGTTGTGCTGGTGGCGCTTGGCCTGCCGCTTCTGTCGGGGGGGCGCGGTGGTTTTGGTGTTCTTCTGGGGGCGACGGGTGGCTTTATCGTCGGCTGGGTGATTTCGGCCTTCGTGATCGGCCTGCTGATTGAAAAATTCTGGGACAGGCTGAATGTCATTAACGCGGCATTGTCGATTGCGGTTGGCGGGATTGTTGTCCTGTATGCGATTGGCAATCTTTGGGTCAGCATCGTTGTTGAAATCAGTTACTGGCAGGCGACCGTCGGTGCCGCGCCGTTCCTGATTGGTGATGTGATCAAGGTTGCGATTGCAACGGCTGCCTGCATGGCGGTCCGGCGTGCCTATCCCTTGATTTCCAGGGCACGCTAGGTTTTGATGGGGCGCGGTCGTCAGATCGCGCCTTTTGCTGTTATTCCCTGTCTGAAATTTTGCGCCAGGTGCCGATGATCACGCTTGAAAATGTCACCGTGGAATTCGATCAGCGTCGCGTGCTTGACGATATTTCACTGTCACTTTCCGAAAAGCGGATCGGGATTGTCGGGGCCAATGGATCGGGCAAAAGCACCTTTGTCCGGCTTCTGAACGGGCTTCAGGTGGCATCGTCGGGGATTGTGCGCGTCGATGATTTCGATGCTGCCAAGGACGGGCGCAAATTGCGCCGCCATGTCGGTTTTGTTTTTCAGAACCCGGACAATCAGATCGTCTATCCGGTGGTCGAGGAAGACATCGCCTTTGGCCTGAAGGCACTTAAACTGCCAAAGGACGAGATTGACCGTCGTATCGACGAGGTCCTTGCGCGATATGGCCTTTCGGAATTTCGCAACCATCCCAGCCATTTGTTAAGCGGGGGCCAGAAGCAGCTTCTGGCGATTTCCGGGGTGCTGGTGATGGCACCGCGTTACATCATCTTTGACGAGCCGACCACGCTGCTTGACCTGCGTAATCGCAACCGGGTCGAACGCGCGATTGCCGAGCTTGATCAGACCGTGATTACGGTTTCCCATGACCTTGATCTGATTGCCGGTTATGACCGGGTGCTGGTGTTTGAAAATGGCAGCATCGCCTGTGACGATGTACCGGCCATCGCCATTCCCCGCTATCGGGAGATGATGGTGTGATTGCCGGACTTTACATCGATGGCAATTCCGCCCTGCATCGGGCGGCAGCCGGGTTAAAGGTGCTTGCCCTTGTCCTGCTGGGGACCGGTGTTTTTCTGATCCCTGACTGGCCGGTTCTGGCGGTGGTGCTGGTGACGGTTTTTGTCCTGTATCCGGTTTCGGGTTTTGGCCCGCGCATCCTTTGGGCGCAGATCAGGCCGATATTGTGGTTGCTGGCTTTGTTCTTTGCCGTGCAGCTTTGGCTTAATGACTGGCAGGCGGGGCTTGTGGTGATTTTCCGGCTCGCCGCGATTGTTACCTTCGCCGGGCTTGTCACCCTGACGACCAGAACGTCGGACATGCTGGCCGCGTTGGAGCGGGCGATGAAGCCGCTGGCGCGGTTTGGGGTTAACCCGGAAAAGATCAGTCTGGCCTTTTCGATGGTGTTGCGATTCATCCCGGTGATTGCGCAAATCGGTCATGAAATCCGCGATGCGCAACGCGCACGCGGGCTTGATAAATCGGTGCTGGCGCTTGTCGTGCCGCTGATCATCCGCACGCTTAAAACGGCGGATGATGTGGCCGATGCCATCGACGCGCGCAGCTTCGATCCGGATTGATCAAAAAAAGACCCGGCACGCCTACAGGGACGAGGCGCGTGCCGGGTGAAAACCGCTTGGGTGCGGGTTCCTCTATTACATGATCTCAGGCGATACCAAGATGCCATGCGTGGAAACGCAGATGGTCTTCGATGAAGCTTGCGATGAAGTAATAGCTATGGTCGTAGCCTTCCTGCATGCGCAGGTTCAGCGGATAACCGGCGTGGCTTGCGGCGGCAAAAAGCGTATCGGGTTTAAGCTGCTCGGTCAGGAAGCCATCGGCGTCGCCCTGATCAACAAGAGCCGGTGTTTGCATATCCTTGGCGGTTGCGGCCTTCATCAGTTCCGAACTGTCCCACTGTTTCCAGACGGATTTGTCATCGCCGAGATAATTGCCAAGCGCCTTCTGGCCCCACGGGCAATTGATCGGGTTGGAAATTGGGGAAAAGGCCGTCACCGATTTGAACATGCCCGGATTTTTAAGCGCGATCATCAGCGCACCGTGCCCGCCCATCGAATGGCCGGAAATCACCGCATCATCGGAAATCGGGAAATGATCGCGGACAAGGGCCGGAAGCTCCCCGGTCACGTAATCATACATGCGGTAATTGCGCGCCCAGGGTTCCTGCGTCGCGTTGACGTAAAACCCGGCACCCTTGCCGAAGTCATAGGCTTCTTCTTCGTCGTCGGGGACATGGTCGCCGCGCGGGCTGGTGTCGGGGGCGACGATGGCAATGCCCAGTTCGCTTGCGATGCGAAACGCGCCCGCCTTCTGCATGAAGTTTTCATCCGTGCAGGTCAGTCCCGATAGCCAGTACATCACCGGCACACGGTTGCCCTTGCCTGCCTGCCGCGGCAGGAAGATGGCAAACCGCATATCGCAGCCCAGCACATCGGACCGATGGGTATATTGTTTGTGCCAGCCGCCGAATACCTTGTTGCTGGATGAATTTTCGATGCCCATTTTATTCTCCCGTTCGCCCGCCTTGCCGGAATTTTACCGGCAGGGCGGTTTTATTTCATGAAGCTGATTGGTCTTAGTAATGAATGACCGAACGGATGCTTTCGCCTTCATGCATCAGGTCGAAAGCTTCGTTGATGTCTTCAAGCTTCATGGTGTGGGTGATGAAATCGGACAGTTTGAATTCACCCTTGAGGTAGCGTTCGACATAATCGGGCAGTTCCGACCGGCCCTTGACCCCGCCAAAGGCGGTGCCGCGCCAGACGCGACCGGTGACAAGCTGGAACGGACGGGTGGAGATTTCCTGACCGGCACCGGCAACACCGATAATCACCGACTCCCCCCAACCCTTGTGGCAGCATTCAAGGGCGGATCGCATCACATTGACATTGCCGATGCATTCAAAGCTGTATTCAACGCCGCCATCGGTCATATCAACGATGACTTCCTGGATCGGTTTGTCGAATTTTTGCGGATTGATGCAATCGGTCGCGCCAAGCTGTTTGGCGAGTTCGAATTTCTTTTCGTTGATATCAATGGCGATGATGCGGCTGGCACCCGCCATTTTGCAGCCGATGATGGCCGAAAGGCCAATCCCGCCCAGACCGAAAATCGCAACACTATCGCCCGGTTTGACCTTGGCGGCGTTGGTCGCAGCCCCCATGCCGGTCGTCACACCGCAACCCAGCAGGCAGACTTCTTCAAGCGGGGCGGATTTGTTGACCTTGGCAATCGAAATTTCCGGCAGAACCGTATATTCCGAGAAGGTCGAGCAGCCCATATAATGGTAAATCGGCTTGCCGTTCTGCGAGAAACGCGTGGTGCCATCGGGCATAAGGCCCTTGCCCTGGGTGGCGCGGATTTTCTGGCACAGGTTGGTTTTGCCCGATTTGCAGAATTTGCATTCGCCGCATTCCGGGGTGTAAAGCGGGATCACATGATCGCCGACCGCAACGCTGGTGACACCTTCGCCGATTGATTCAACAATCCCGCCGCCTTCATGGCCAAGGATGGCGGGGAAAATGCCTTCGGGGTCTTCGCCCGACAGGGTGAAGGCATCGGTGTGGCAAACGCCGGTGGCAACGATGCGCACCCGGACTTCGCCGGCCTTGGGCGGGGCGACCTGAACGTCTTCAATCGATAGCGGCTTGCCCGCTTCCCAGGCAATGGCGGCTTTGCAGGTAATGGTCTCGGCGCTCATGTCGCTCCTCCGGCTTGAATGATTTAATGCCAACAGTGTATTTATTTCCCCTGATCTGATAATCCGGTATTTCGGTAAATGACTTTTACGGTGGTGTAATAATGAATGCGTGGGACGGGATCAGCGAATTTGTCGCCGTGACGGAACGCAAAAGCTTTACGGCAGCCGCCGGGCAGCTTGGCATTTCCGTGGCCCAGGTCAGCCGACAGATTACCGCGTTAGAAGAAAAGCTTGGCGTGCAGCTGTTTTACCGCACCACGCGCAAGGTTAGTGCTACCGAAGCCGGGTTGGTTTATTACCAGCATTGCCGACAATTGCTGGATGGTTTGCAGGATGCGGAACGCGCAATCGGTACCCTCACACAGGTGCCGCGCGGCAAGCTTAAACTGACCGCGCCGACAACCTACGGCGAAACCGTGATTGCGCCGCTGGTGAATGATTTCGTCGCGCGCTATCCGGAACTTGAAGTCCAGTGCCGCTTTACCAATCAGAAACTTGATCTGGTGCTGGAAGGCTATGACATGGCGATCCGGCTTGGGCGGCTTGATGGCACGACTGGCAGTTTGATGAGCCAGCAGCTTTCCACCCGTCGCCTATATGCCTGCGCATCGCCAGCTTATCTTTCGAAACGTGGGGAACCGCATTCGCTTTCGGAACTGGCGCGCCATAACTGCCTTGTCGGGACGCTGGATTACTGGCGGTTTGAAGAAGATGGCCGGGAACGCACCATCCGCATTCACGGATCGA
The DNA here is from genome assembly GCF_000714555.1 of Thalassospira permensis NBRC 106175. Taxonomy (NCBI): domain Bacteria; kingdom Pseudomonadati; phylum Pseudomonadota; class Alphaproteobacteria; order Rhodospirillales; family Thalassospiraceae; genus Thalassospira; species Thalassospira permensis. The sequence goes on from NZ_AUNC01000001.1 coordinate 7,547, forward strand.
TCCATGCCAATAGCGGGCAGGCGCTTTTGGATGCCGCGCTAAAGGGCATCGGCATCGTCCAGTTGCCCGATTATTACGTCGATCCGTGGATCGCCAGCGGCGATCTGATCCCGGTCCTGTCCAAATTCCAGCCGACCGATGAAGGTATCTGGGCGCTTTACCCGACCAACCGGCACCTTAGCCCCAAGATCAGGATGCTGGTGGAGCATTTGGGGCGGTATTTGGGGTGACTTTGTTACCGAACGGTATCATTCGTCTTGAAATCGAGGAAATGATACCGTTCGGTATCGCTTAATGGTTCTGGCAGCGCGATTTAATGTCTTCCAAGGCGAGATCAAGCAGGCTTGTATCCGCAATTGTTCCGCGCGTGGCTTGGCGCAGTTTGGTTGCTGCTTTTTCGGTCAGGCTGGCGAGTGTTGCAAGTTCGTCGATCACCAGTTTCGGGCTGATATTGATATCGGATGCAAAAGATTCCCAATGTTCACGGCCAAGCAGTTTCGGGTTGCGTTCGCCACCGATGGACATGGCGAGGAGAATGCGTTGCTCTTTGTAAAAATTACGAAATGCTGCGGCGTTATTGAGGTCATAAAGCGGTGCAAGGCGCACGCCGCCAGCCTGCCAGATCAGGCTGTAATTTTTGGCATGCGCATCAGGATTGCCGACAAGATATTGGAAAATGGCATATCGTAGCAGCAGCAGTTTATCGCGGGCAGGATCGAGGCTGAAATCCAGCGCGGCAAACATTTTTTTCCAGTCTGGGCCGCCATCACGCTCGTATTTCTGGTGCGGAAAATATCCAAGCGCCTGACAGAAATCTTCCTGATGCAGGCGGGTCAGATATCGTTGGCCGGATCTTTCGCGCAATGTCCGGTCGTATCGTGCGACAAGCATGAAAATCTGATCTTCTGCCTGCAAAATGTGTGACCGGGGGCAGGGAAGCCCGATTTCACGGGCGATTTCAAGGCAATAATGTTCGACGCGGATCGATTCCGGAAGGCCCTGAATATCGGTCTTGAGGATGTGGGAACTTGGCGTATTGCCATGCGGCAGGGCAATCTTTTCGCCGGTTCGAATAACAACGGCCTTGTCATGCACGCCTGCCAGCGAAATGCGGACTTCGCCTTGCGCATCAACGAATAGGGGACGCGCGGGCAAGTCGCGGATGTGCCCGGCAAGTTCTGCTTCGTCGAGAATGCGATATTCCGGATGGGTTGCATCTTCGGGGGATTCAGCAGTACCGACCGGGGCGATGGATACGGCCCCCGCACAATCCTTGCCAAGGGCAAATAGCATTGCAAATTCGTCATCTGCGGCGATGTCGTGATCTTTGCTTAGAACAAGAGCAAGTTTTCGGCGGGTCAATTTGTTGTCCGGCAACAGCCCGGCAAAGAAAGGCCCGCATTCAGCATCATCAAACCAGTGATTTTCAACCGCTTGGGTCGGTACCGGCAGGCGAAGGGACAGTTGGGGGGTGACGGTTTGAGCAGTGGCAGATCGGTGGATGTGATCGGGGCTATAGCGAAAGCGCAGGCCACCCTTATCGTCGGTGCCAAGTGTGCCGATTTCGATACCGTGCAATCGAACAGAGGCTTCCTGTGTCATTAAAGCCCCTCGTCAATGTCGATGATTTCGGAAGTATCTTTTGGTGTTGTGGTGGCTTGAAGATCGGTCAGCGATAGTGGACTGCCCAGCAAAACAAACAGGCGAATGATCATGTCAATTGGCGGGGTGCTGCTGCCGCGCTCGAATGACGATAGCCATTTTCGGCTGTAGCCGATAAGGGCCGCGGTCTGGCTTTGGGTAAGGCCGCGCTGCTTGCGTAAGCTACGCGCGGCCGCCCGAATATCGTCAATGTTTCGAATGATCATGATGTCACCGAACGGTTTTTTTCTTGCCTGAGGCAAGGTTATGTAACTATTCGGTATCATTCAAGCAAAATGCGCTACTTTGACACCAAACGGTATCAAAGTAGCGCATGAAAAATTTACTGTGCGGTCCAGCCACCATCGACCGACATATGCGTGCCGGTCATCTGTGATGCGGCGTCCGAGCACAGGAACAGGGCGGTCTGGCCGATCTGTTCGGGGGTGACGAACTGTTTGGACGGGTGTTTGTCCGAGACCAGATTGGTTGCGGCCTGTTCGACGGAAATGCCGCCTTCCTTGGCCTTGGCTTCGATCTGGCGTTCAACCAGTTCGGTGCGCACCCAGCCCGGGCAGATTGAATTGGCGGTGATGCCGCTTTCGGCGGTTTCAAGGGCCGTTACCTTGGTCAGGCCCATGATGCCGTGTTTGGCCGCGACATAGGCGGCCTTTTGCACCGATGCGACCAGACCGTGGGCGGATGCGGTATTAATGATCCGGCCCCAGTTTTTCTTTTTCATGTTCGGCAGGGCAAAGCGCGTCGTGTGGAAGGCCGAGGTCAGGTTGATCGCAATGATCGCGTCCCATTTTTCCGGCGGGAAATCTTCGATGAGTGCTGTGTATTGGATGCCGGCATTGTTGATCAGGATATCGGCACCACCGCCGAATTTTGCGGCGGCGTCCATCATCATTGCTTCGATCTGGTCGGGTTTGGAGAGGTCCGCGCCATTGTAATGCGCGGTCACGCCAAATTCGGTTTCAAGCGATTTGCGGGTGGCCTCGATTTCGTCCTTATCGCCAAAGCCGTTTAGCATGATATCCGCCCCGGCCCCTGCAAGGGCCTTGGCCATCGCAAGGCCGATGCCGCTGGTGGAGCCGGTAACAAGTGCGCATTTGCCTGTCAGCATGATGTTTCTCCCTGTGGGTGAGGAGTTGTTCCTCCTCATAAGTGAGGGTCAGGGCCCACTAATTTGATTGTAATGGCAGGTGTTATATTTGCGAAATCCAAGGAAAAGCCCGCCGTGCGGGTCGGCATCCCGGACAAGGGATTTGACGCCGGAGTTCGCAAATATAACACCTGTCCTTCGGATCAATCGGATTTGCACGGGCTACTTTGTCGCAAAACCTTGAAAGATAAATATCTTCCTGCGGTTTTGCTTCGCGTATCCGCACAAATCTGATTGACCATTTCAATCAAATTAATGGGTCCTGACCCTATGGATCATGCCGCAATGCAACATGGGTGGCAAGATCAACCGGAAATGCCATATTTGCGAAGCTTGCGGGCAATCGCCGTGTGCGAGATGCCAAGCCGTTCGGCAAGCTTCCGCGAGCTTGGATAATCCGGGTAAAGGCGCGCCAGCATTTCACGTTCGAGCATGTCCATCCCCTCGGCAAGTGTACCTTGGGCGATGGCCGCATTGATCGGGTCGGTTGCGGGGGCGGTGGGTGCCTGATCGCGGAGTCTGTCGGGGTCATTCGTGGTCGTGGCAGGCGGGTTGCTTGTGGTGGTCAGGTCGCGTGCGGTCAGGATATCGCCATCCAGAAGGGCGACCGCCCGGAATAATGTGTTTTCCAGTTCGCGGACATTGCCGGGCCAATCGTGGCTGGCAAGCCAGGACAGGGCATCGCTTGCGATATGGGGTGTGGGGCGTTCGGTTTGCTGGGCGGTGCGGGTGACGAAATAAAGCGCCAGTTCGGCAATGTCTTCGCGCCGGTCGCGCAAGGGCGGCAGGGTGATGCCAAGGACGTTGAGACGGAAATAAAGGTCTTCGCGGAATGTGCCGTCATGCGACATGGTTTCAAGGTCGCGGTTGGTCGCACTGATGATGCGGACATCAACCGCAATTTCATCCGTGCCGCCGACACGCCGGAACCGGCCATCCTGCAACACGCGCAGAAGCTTGGCCTGCAAATAGGGTGTCAGTTCGCCGATTTCATCAAGAAACAAGGTGCCACCATCGGCCAGTTCCAGAAGCCCCGGCTTGCCGCCGCGCCGCGCACTGGTGAAGGCCCCGGCGGCATAGCCAAACAGTTCGCTTTCGGCCAGGCCTTCGGGCATGGCAGCACAGTTAAGGGCCAGAAACGGCTGATCGGCTCGGTTGCTGGCCCGGTGGCAGGCGCGGGCAAAAAGCTCCTTCCCCGTGCCGGTTTCACCGAGGATCAGAAGCGGGGCATCGACCGATGCCAGTCGTTTTGCCTGTGCCTTGACCCGTGCCAGAACCTTGCTTTGGCCGATGATGTCGTCAAATCCGGTATGGCTGCGGTCCTGAAGCGCGGTCATGACGCGGCCAAGGCGTGCGGCGCGGTGAAACACCATGACGCCGCCCCACGGTTCATCATCGGCGGCATCGGTGCCGTCATCGACATGGCCGATGGGTTCAACCTGTAGCAGATAGGTTTGACCGCCCAGTGTGACCTCGCGTTCCGGCAGGCGGAAATGGCTTTGGCGCAGGTCATCAATATCCGGGTCGGTCAGGAAATCGGCCAAGGGCCGGTCGCGCAGCGGCGCATCGGGGGAGCCGGCGATATTTTGCGCGGCGGGGTTGGCCTGGGCGATCAGGCCGTTGGCATCCACCGCGATCACCGGATCGCCAAGGGCGGCAAGGGTTGCGTGCAATTGGGCGCGCCTGCGTTCAGTCGGCAGGCGGTCAATCGGTTTGACGTCCTCAATGCCGGGTAGCTGCATCAGGCGATGGGCGAGCAGTGGAAAACGTTCCGGCCGGATTGCCGGGATATCGGCAAAGATATGGTGGGTTGTGACCTCAAAGGCGCGGATATCCAGTTTGAAATCCGCCAGCACATTGACGACGTCCCGCGTGATGCCGACCCTGTTTTCCCCGGTGATTTCAAAACGCATAACTGTACCAAAAAGTTTACACTGTATCGAAAACTATACAGTCGTAAGGGACTGTTTTCCAGTGGTTTTGGCGAAATGTCGTGGTTGGTGAAGGTTATTGTAAATATAAGTTTACACTTGGGTGAGGTGTGATTTTACTAAGTATCTGAAATAACAGGGTTTTCAATTCTGGCACGGGCCTTGCGGTGATGGGGGCAGAACACTTTAGATAACGGGAGCCTTCCATGTCTGATCCGCGTCACACCAAATCCGGTTTTGCTACCCGCGCCATCCATCATGGTTATGATCCGCAAAGCCATAATGGCGCGCTGAACCCGCCGGTTTACATGAGCTCCACCTTTGCATTTGAAACCGCCGAGCAGGGCGGGCGGATGTTTGCCGGGGAAGAACAGGGCTTTATCTATTCGCGGATCGGCAACCCGACGCTGGCCCTTCTTGAAAGCCGTCTGGCGGTGCTTGAGGGTGGTGAGGCGGCCCTTGCGACCGCATCGGGCATGGGGGCGATTACGTCGGTCTTCTGGACATTCATTGCGCCGGGTGACGAGATCATTGTGGACCGCACCCTTTATGGCTGCACATTCGCCTATTTCCGCCACGGGCTGGAAAAATTCGGGATCAAGCATAGCCATGTCGATCTGACCGATCCGAAGGAACTTGAAAAGGCGATTTCGGACAAAACCAAGATCGTTTATTTCGAAACCCCGGCCAACCCCAACATGCGTCTGGTCGATATCGAAGCCATTTCCGACATCGCCCATCAACATGGCGCGAAGGTCGTGGTCGATAACACCTATTGCACGCCGTATCTGCAGCGCCCGATTGAGCTGGGGGCCGATATTGTTGTGCATTCGGCGACCAAATATCTGGGCGGTCATGGGGACCTGACGGCGGGGGCGGTGATTGGCCGTGCGGAAGACCTTGAACAGGTTCGCCTTGTCGGCCTGAAAGACATGACCGGTGCGGTCCTGTCGCCGCAGGATGCCAATCTGGTGATGCGGGGGCTTAAGACGCTTGAACTTCGTATGGAACGCCATTGCGACAATGCGGAAAAAATCGCGGCCTTTCTTGAAAACCATCCGAAGGTCGAAAAGGTTTTCTATCCCGGTCTTGAAAGCTTTGCGCAATATGAACTGGCGAAAAAGCAGATGGCCCGCTTTGGCGGCATGATCGCGTTTGAACTTAAAGGCGGGATCGAAGAGGGCCGCAAGCTTATGAATGGTCTTAACATGATCACGCGCGCGGTCAGCCTTGGCGATGCCGAAACCCTGATCCAGCATCCGGCATCAATGACCCATTCGACCTATACGCCCGAAGAACGCGCCGAGTATCAGATCACCGATGGCCTGATCCGTCTGTCGGCGGGGCTTGAAAGCATCGACGATATTCTGGCCGATCTTGAACAGGCGCTGGACGGCGATCAGATGGCGATTGCCGCCGAATAATCCGGCATTTTCAGGCATTTCCCGAACAAGGGAGGCGGACGGCAAATCCCCCAAACGATTTGCGGTCCGTATAAGGTTGCGCATGGCGTGGGGGCCGTTCCGCGCCAAAACGCCAGAAGCTGTAATCTGCTTACATGCACGCATTCGATTGTGGATTTCATAACCCGTTGGCGCGTCAGCCCTTTTCTCGCAAGTTTGTCTACACAACAGATTTATTTCGTCGCACAGAAAACTTTAACCACGCCCGCCAAGAGCAAGGAGACTTTCTGGAAGCGTAAAATAAATATGTTGAAAGGTCACTGCAAAGACGATTCAATGCGGCCACAATACGACAGTTAAAGCGGTAAAATGAAAGACATTGACGTTAGGCAAGCCCTTGAGCGCCAAGTTCTACGTGAGCACAACGCTGACCCGGACACACTCGTTGTTCATGAACTGGGGGTGTTGGGCGGTGCTTCCAGAGTAGACATTGCTGTCGTGAATGGAACTTTGCACGGTATCGAAATAAAGTCGGAAAGAGATACACTGGATCGCCTCGCAGGCCAATCTGAAGCATACTCTCTCGTTTTTGATAAGGTAACAATTGTTTGTGGTGCCAAGCACTTATCAAAGGTCGAGAATTTCGTGCCCGAATGGTGGGGGATCAAAGTAGCTACAGCAGGACCCCGTGGCGGTATTGAGCTTTCTCAGCAACGTTTTCCAAAATTAAATAGGTCGCTTGATCCCGAAGCATTGGCATCCTTGCTGTGGAAAGATGAGGCACTGAGTATTCTCGAAAAGTATGGCGCAGCCAAAGGTGTTCGAAGCAAGAATAAGGCGGCGATTTATCGCCGCCTTTCGGAGTCTTTATCGTTAGATGTGTTGCGGGATTGTGTCCGCGATTGCTTAAAGGCTAGGGAAGGTTGGCGATCTGATTAACTGCAAAATGGAGGTGGTGATTGGTTGGTGCTTGCCGCCAAGACTGTCCATTCCCCGGTCCTGCAACGTTATTTGCAACGTCGTCTATAAACGCATCGCCCCACGAAAACGTCCTACCACACCATGAGCGATGCTGAGTTATCGCTCTTGCTAGGTCAAAGTACTGCGACGTACCACCTCTCGCAGCGTTTGTAATTCCATAACCTTTAAAAATGAACCATACATCGTCTGATGTGTAACGAATGCTAGCACTCATTCTCATGAGTCTAGGGTCAATCTGCGCAATTTCCGGATTGCTTATTGCGTAGTCCCCGAACGATGGAAGACGCGGTAGTTGAGAGTTTGCGATTATATTCTGCCACAAATGCCAATCACTTCTCGGGGTGGATGAAATACCAATTCCAAAGTTTGATAGATTTACAGGAAATGCTGAGCTGAGCAACGTAAGTGTTCGTGCATTAAGTGCTATTGAATTTGTCGCGATGAAATTCGTTGCGAAGGATTGAAAAATTGGAATTTGACTATCCCCACCAATGAAGCCCAAGTCTAATACTAGGTCGACCTCTCCTTCAGATATGTTTAAGTAGCCTAGAAGTGCTTGCAGGTCCGTAGCAAAGGTGGCAGAGCTTAGGGCATCCCGTTCTATCCGGATGCATACTCCTCTCCCGTTACGAGCTACAATGCTTTGCACTGCCTGCTGGTAGGTGGCGGGCCTTGATAGTGAAGTTACTGGTATGGCTAAAGAGCTTGCCAAAGAGAGTCTGTCGAAGATGTACTCTAAGGGATGTGTGCCATCATTCATGACATCGGTTTCGCTAACCGAAGGGGCGTCAACGAATATCTCTGCGAGGCCCCAGTTGTCTGTTATCAAATCGGGATAACGGTTTATGTGTTCTTCGACCGTCTTTCTATAGTCTTCTACTTCGTAGTCCCAGTCGCGATCAGGAACTTCCAATAAAGGTGTCAAACTACTTCGCGCTGTCAGAGATAGTTCTTTTAGGGCAATGAATTCGCCCATTTTTCCGCGCAAAAGTGGCACATAGTACTCGTGACTAAAATCTGGCATAGAATCATCACCTCGCTATATCTGTGTTTATTAGGAGTGTTGAATTCTACTTTTAGTCGATGGAGGGCGGGAAGTTATCCTTAAGGGGGGGCGAATCGTTGATACAAAAAGTCCGAAATGCCGCCACGAAATAATGTTTCAGACGGGAAATTCGAACGTTTGAGCGCGATTGTCGCAGCCTATTCCACATTTCAGCTAAAAGTGACAAATCTTGTGTGAAATGACGACAGCGCCCCTTGATTTTTGCTGTGTCGGCTTAAAAATCGGTACTTTGGTACCGGATTGCCCATTGCTAACTTCCAGTTTGAGCAGTGGGAAAATCTCAGGCTCTCGCTACAAAGGCTAAGAAAAGATGTCAGCACAAAACAGCACACCTGAAATTGGCGAAATGATCGAAGCAACCTCGACCGGGCGCGTGGCGGCCAAGGATCTTGAGATGCTGGGCCAGATTGAAAAAAAGGTGCGCTGGCTATCAAGCTGGACCATCCATAACGCCAACCATATCCGCCCGAAGCGCGATGGCATCAAGGTTGGCGGCCATCAGGCAAGCTGTGCGTCGATGACAACCTTGATGACGGCCCTTTATTTCAACGTTCTGCGCCCGCAGGACCGGGTCGCGGTCAAGCCGCATGCATCGCCGGTTTTCCATGCGATCAATTACCTGTTTGGTCGCCAGACCAGGGAAAAGCTTGAAAACTTCCGCGCATTTGGCGGCGCGCAATCCTATCCGTCGCGGACCAAGGATGGCGATGTTGTTGATTTTTCGACCGGGTCGGTCGGGTTGGGGGCGGCGGTCACCAACTTTGCGGCGCTTACGCAGGATTACCTGCGTTACAAGGATATGCTGCCGCGCGGTGAAAAACCCGGTCGCATGGTCGCCCTTGTTGGCGATGCGGAGCTTGATGAAGGCAATATCTATGAGGCGCTTCTTGATACCTGGAAGCATGATATTCGCAATGTCTGGTGGGTGATCGATTACAACCGTCAAAGCCTTGATGGCATGATCGATGCGCATCTGTTCCGGGTGATCGGCCGGTTTTTCCGCGCGGTTGGCTGGAACGTGATCACCATCAAATATGGCCGCAAGCTGCATGATGCCTTTGCCAAGCCGGGTGGAAAGTCGCTTAAAAAATGGCTGAACGAGGCACCGAATGATGTCTATTCCGCCCTGACCTTCCAGGGGGGTGCGGCATGGCGCAAACAGATCCTTGGCGATATGCCGGGCGACAATGCGCTGGCAAGCCTGCTTGGCGATTATGATGACGATGCCCTGCATGACCTGATGACCAATCTGGGCGGGCATTGCATGGAAGCGGTTTTGAATGCGTTTGATTCCGTTCCCAATGACAAGCCGACAATCTTTATCGCCTATACGGTCAAGGGTTATGCCACCCCGCTTCAGGGGCATAAGGACAACCATGCGGGGCTTATGAATGTGCCCCAGATGGACGCATTCAAAAAACAGAACAATATCGGGGACGGGCAGGAATGGGATTACGCCGCCGGTCTTGACGTGGCCGAGGACAAGGTCCGTGCCTATATCGACGCCGCCCCGTTTAATGACGGCAAATCGCGCAAGAAGCTGGCAACCGTCATCGATATTCCCGAAATGCCCTATGCGCGGGTTGATACATCGAGCACGCAGGAAGTTTTTGGCAAAATCCTGAATGAACTGGCGAAACTGAAAGATAGTGATCTGGCGGACCGGATCGTCACCACATCGCCCGATGTGACGGTATCGACCAACCTTGGCGGGTTTGTGAACCAGCGCGGGCTGTTTGCGCGCGAAAATCTTGCCGATGAATTCCGCGAACGCAAGGTGCCCTCGGCCCAGAAATGGATCAGATCGCCCGAAGGCCAGCATGTCGAACTGGGCATTGCCGAAAACAACCTGTTTTTGAACCTTGCCGCCCTTGGCCTGTCGCACAGCCTGTTCGGGCAGCGGCTGTTTCCGATTGGAACGCTTTATGATCCGTTCATTGCGCGCGGCCTCGATGCGCTGAATTATGCCTGCTATCAGGATGCGCGGTTTATGGTTGTTGCCACGCCAAGTGGCATTTCGCTGGCCCCCGAAGGCGGTGCGCATCAGTCGATCTCAACCCCGATGATCGGCATGGGGCAGCCGGGCCTGACCAGTTTCGAGCCAAGCTTTGGCGATGAACTTGCCACCATCATGGGCTGGTCTTTTGATCATCTGCAAAATCCCGATGGCGGATCGGTTTATCTGCGCCTGTCGACCAAGCCGCTGGCGCAGCTCGAACGTGACCTTTCCGATGCGACAAAATCCGAAATCGTATCGGGCGGTTACTGGCTGCGTGAACCGGGCGAAAATTGCAAAATGGCGATTGCCTATTGCGGCGCAATGGCCCCGGAAGCGATTGCCGCATGGGAAAAACTTGAAGCCGATCATCCGGGGATTGGCTTGCTTGCCGTCACCTCGACCGACCGGCTGTATAACGAATGGCAGGATCTGGAACGGGCGCGCCTTGAAGGCAAGGCCGATGGCCGCATGGCCCATATCGAAAACCTTCTGAAGCCGCTGGCATCGGATGCGCGTCTTGTCACGGTGATTGATGGTCATCCGGCGGCGATGGCGTGGTTGGGTTCGGTCCGTGGTCATGCGGTCGCCCCTCTTGGCGTCAATGCGTTTGGGCAGTGCGGTGACAGCATTGATCTGTATAAATATTACCAGATCGACACCGATGCAATCATCCGCGCGACCAAGCGCTGGGATTGATATCCATCTGGAAATCTGCATCAATGGCCGGGAATTTCCCGGCCATTTTGCTGTGTCGGCGGAAATGTAATCGGGGTCACTTGCGCAGGGTCGGAAACGCACACACATCTGCGCGCTGTATGCTGTGACACTATTGATCATTAGCGCGATGGGGGCTTTGGTTATGGAATATCTGATGTTGCTGGCGGGCCTTGTTGGTCTGTTTTTCGGCGGCGAGGCGCTGGTGCGTGGCAGCGTCGGGATTGCGCAACGTCTGGCGATGCCGCCGCTTCTGATTGGTTTGACCGTGGTTGGCTTTGGCACATCGACCCCGGAATTGCTGGTTTCGGTTGATGCGGCCCTACGCGGGGTTTCCGATATTGCGCTTGGCAATGTTGTTGGATCGAATATTGCCAATATTCTGCTGATCGTTGGTGTGTCAGCCCTTGTCTGGCCGATCCGGGTTTCTGGCGATACCCTGAAACGTGATACGGCGGTGATGATGGCGGCGGCGATTATCCTTGTGCCGATCTTTGCCTTCGGGATGATGGGGCGCGTTGCCGGGGGTATCCTGTTTGCGTCGCTTGTTGCCTATCTTGTGTTTGCCTATCGCCAATCACGCAATGCGCCCAATGCGCCCAATGCGCCCAATGCGCCACTTGCCGATGAGGGTGATCTGCCGATTCCGGCGCGTGGCTTGTGGCTGTCACTGATCTGGGTGATTGGCGGGCTGGTGGCGTTGATGTTTGGGGCGCGCTTCATGGTCGATGGGGCGGTAACGATTGCCCGGACCTTTGGCGTGTCAGAGGCCTTTATCGGGCTTACGGTCGTGGCGGTTGGCACGTCCCTGCCGGAACTCGCCACCTCGTTAATCGCGGCGTTGCGCAAGCAGTCGGAAATTGCCATCGGCAATATTGTCGGGTCGAACATTTTCAACATTCTGGGTATTCTTGGCCTGACCGCGATCATTACCCCGATCCCGGTTGCCAGCCGTTTCCTGACCTTTGATCTGCCGATCATGATCGCGGTATCGCTGGTCCTGACTTTGTTGTTGCGCCGTCAAACCATCGGGCGGGGGATCGGGATTGTGATGCTTGTTGCCTATGGCGGATATGTTTTTGCCGCACAGTGAAATATTGCCAGCCAGTGCGGGCGCGATCCCGCCTTGTGCGGGGCATTGCGATCAGGGGCCTTGCCGGTAAAAGTTCGAAAGGAGGGCCGCGTGCCCTCCTTTTTGTTGGGGGATTTATCGGTTGCCGTTATTGACGGGGATGCGAATTACAAATACTAGAAAAAATCGCATTTATAAAAATTGAACAATAATTAAATGTTCAATAACGGGCCGGGAAATGAACCAATCCGATGAAATTTCGCAATTTTCGCGCGCTTTATCCGGCGATACCGGCCAGCACGCATAAGGAAGCCATCCGTGCCGGGCTTGGGGCGCTGATCGGGCTGGGGATTGCCGGTTTTGTTCTGTCGTTCCTTGATCTGCAGGGTGCAGGGCTTTATCTGATTGCGCCGTTCGGGGCGTCATCGGTGCTGCTGTTTGCCGTACCAAACAGCCCGCTGGCCCAGCCGTGGTCGGCGATTGTCGGCAACTCTGTTGCCGCCCTTGCCGGGGTTGCGGTTTGTTACGTGATTCCCGATCCGGTTTTGCGGGTGGCGGTGGCGGTCGGGCTTGCCATTACCGTGATGATCGTTGCGCGCGCCGTCCATCCGCCGGGCGGGGCGGTTGCGATGGTTGTTGCGATGAACCCGGATATCGCAACCGAGCTTGGCTTTCAGTTCGCCGTGACACCGGTTGCGGCAATCACGGCCATTCTTGTTCTGACGGCAGTACTTTATGCCCGGGCAACCGGGCGGAAATATCCGTTACGCCATTTCGATGACAAGAGCCCCTTTCAGACAACCGACCGTTCCCCGATTGAGCGGCTTGGTCTGGACGAGGGGGAGCTGAATTCCATTTTGCAGCAATATCGCCAGTCGCTGAACCTTGGCGTCGAGGACCTTGCGCGCCTGATCGGGGCGGCCGAATTTCAGGTCGCGGCCCATCGCGCCGGGCCAATTACGGCCGGTCAGATCATGTCGCGCGATCTGGTGACGGTGAATGCCAAAACCCCGCTTAACGAGGTCGCCGACCTGTTTCGGCGGCACGGATTTACGTCATTGCCGGTCATTGAGGATGATGGACGTTTTATCGGGGTGATTTTCCAGATCCATCTGATCCGGCGCGCGACCGAAGATGCCCTTCGTCTGGATCGCGGATTGCTTGCCGCCATGGCGCGCCTGATTGATCGCCGTCGCAATGTCCCGATCCGGGCCATCGAAATCATGTCGGTGACAGAACCGCGGGCAACGGCGAATACCCCGATTGCCGCCCTGCTGCCATTGATGGCGGATGGGGCCTGTGATGCGGTTCCGGTGGTCGAAGATAACCGGATCATCGGCATTGTCACCCGAACGGACCTTATCGCGGCCTTGGCCCATGCGGGGTTGAAGGGCTAGGTAACGTCGAAGGTGTCGATCAGAAAAACGCCTGCTTGATGCCGTCGATGATGAACTGGACCGCAAGGGCGGCCAGGATCATGCCGAGCAGGCGGGAGATCACGGTCGCGACTGTCGGGCTCAGGCGTTTGGCGACCAGATTGGCCAACAGGAACATGGTTAGTGCGCAGAGCATGACAAGGCCGACAACCGCGACGACGCTGACCTGCATCACCACGCTGTCTTCATATTTGCCCATCAGGAGCATCACGGTCGCGATGGAGCCGGGGCCGGCAAGGAAGGGGATCGACATCGGGAAGATTGAAATGTCGTCCGGTTCTTCGTCGGGTTGCGCCGGTTTGGCATCGGTGATCTGCTGTTCAAGTTCGTGTTCGTCTTCAAGTTCCTGATGAACCTGTTCGGCGCGCTGGTTGCGTTTCTGGCTGCGGCGTTCAAACAGCATTTCAAGCGCGATCAGGAACAGAAGCGTTCCGCCGGCAATCCGGAAGGCCGGCATGTGGATGCCAAAAATGCCAAGCACGCTTTCGCCGATAACGGCAAAGGCGGCAAGGATCAGGAAGCTTGCGATACAGGCCCGGATCGCCATGCGGCGGCGATGTCTGGTATCGGTCCCCTGTGTGAGGACGATGAAGACCGGCACCAGCCCGATTGGATCAATGATCACAAATAACGTGACAAAGGCCGGGATCAGTTCGCTCAGCATGTCGAGGCTTGGCATCTGGTTTCCTTTGTCCGTTCTTGGGGTGATTGGTCTTCATAGTGCCAATTGCAACACGGTTTGTCGCCGCAAAACTGGGGCCGTATATCGGCCCGGTCGCCCAAGGTAAACCTTTATGTCGGCTGCAAAATGCAATCGGCCTGTTATGTGTTTTCGTGATTTTAACGGCTGCGGCGGCGATTGCGTCCGTATCGTCCGGCATTTTCCGGCCAGTCGATATAATCAACGGGCTTTTTGCGTATCCATCGGATGAATGTCTGCATATCGGGATGGGCGATGATTTTTTCCGGTATATCGAAATCGCGCGCCAAGGTGGTTTCGTCAAACAATCGGTGGATCATGCGATGACAGACGCGGTGCAGCCATTGGGTATCCGTGCCGCCCTTTGATTTCGGGGTCCAGTGATGGCGGTCGACACTGTCGCCCGCGATCATCATCCGTCCGCAAATCGGGCAGGGACCAAGTTCCTGATCTGGTGTGGGTGATAGGGGCATGAAATAAGCACGTGGTTATGGTCAGGTTGGGCTATTTTGTGCCGGGAGGTCGCCGGTTTTCAAAGAATTTCTGCCACGTCCCGGGTTTAAGGTCGCGCAATGCCCGGATGCGGGCGCTGACCGGTGGGTGGGTATCAAGCAATGAGGGTGGTTGCGTGCTGCGATAAGGGATCAGGCGCAAACGGCGGCGATTGATCTGATCGATATGCAAAAGGGCCTCGATCATGTCTTCGGGGCCGTTCAACAGGTCGCTTGCGCCGTGATCGGCAATGAATTCACGATCCCGGATCACGGCGCGCTGCAACAGGAAGCTTACGGTCGGGACCACGCCAAAGACAATGACCATCCAGTTCGGCGGATCAAAATCGCCAAAAATGAAAAGCATCAATCCGAACAGGGCAATGGTCCATGTGGCCCGATACAGCACGTCGGTCATCAGAAGGATGCGCGTATCGCCGTGCCATGCATGGGCGATTTCATGGGCCAGCAGGGCGCGCATCTGGCGCGGGGAAAGCGTATGAAGGGCATCATTTGATATCGCGATGGTCGTTTCTTCGGCGGTGCCGGTGGTGATTGCATTCACCCCCTTGCCCGGCAGCAGGAAAAGCTTTGGCAGGTAATCAAGCCCGGCACGGCGCGCCAGCATCGCCGCCATTTCGTGAATGGCAGGGAAGGAAGCGGCATCCAGCGGGCGGGCGCGCAATAATTTCATCAGGACTTCGGGGGATATCATCGGGGCAAGCACAAGCATCAGCGCAACGGCAATCGCGGCCGAAATTGCCATGGATAATCCACCGAGCATCCATGCGCAGGTCGCCAGAACCCCGGCCATGCAGGCCATTAACGGGAAGGTGTGCGAATTGCCGCCCGGACTGATGGCAAGAAAGCGTTGCAGGAAGACAGGCAGGCTTGAGGGTTCGTTTTCCATGGGGTGTCCCGATTCTTTTTCCCTGACTTAAAAGGTATGTTTTTAGATGTTAAGGGCAAGGGCAACATACCTTTGCCTGTGCCTTGCGACGTGCTCCAAGGGTAAGCCAAACGCGCGGCGCCTGATTTGAGTTGGCGCAATTCAAATGAGAAAAAGGAAGATTTCCAACAGGTTGTCGGAAATTCCGGCCTGTCTGCCTGCGGGCATGTTTTTTCGGATTCGCGGCAGAACGCAGCATTACCCAATGCCGGAACCAGCGTATTATTGCCCGCAAATCGTTGAAGTTCCTTAATTTGTTAACACATCCTTATATGTTGCCCTAGAATAGTGCTTATGCAATCGGATAGGTGGCTCGTAACAGGTTTGTCGCGGGTCGCTTGGCGCGTGCGCCATATTTGATGCGATACAAGATTTGCTGCGAACGGGGTTTCGGGAAGGAACACAATGACCCTGCTGGACAAAATCCAGTCGGTCCGCAAGGCGGGCGCGACACGGGAAGGGGATCGCACCCCGCTGGAACGGGTGTTCTGGCGGTCGATTGCCCTTGTCGGCGGATTCAGCATGGTCATCAATATGCTGAACATGGTCATCCCGATCTATTCGATGCAGGTGTTTGACCGTGTCCTTTCCAGCCGCAGTGTCGATACGCTTTTGCTTCTGACGCTTGGCATCGCGTTGGTGCTGCTGTTCATTGCGTCGATGGAACAGTTGCGTTCGCGCCTTTTGATCCGGGTTGGCACCGCACTTGATCTTCGGCTTGGCGGGGATCTGTTTGCCCATGTCGTGCAACAGGCCGCACGCGGCAACAATATGCGCCAGCGACCGTTGCGCGATCTTTATGGTCTGCGCGGGTTCCTGACCGGATCGGGCCCCTTTACCCTGATCGATTTCATGTGGGCGCCGGTTTATATCGGTGTGGTTTTCATCTTTGACACGCGGCTTGGGCTTGTCGCCTGTGCCGGGGCGACGATCCTGATCCTGATCGCGATTGCCAACGAGGCGGCGGCAAAGATTTCGGTCGACCGGTCCGAAGAAAGCCAGAACCGGGGCATCGCGCAGGAAGAAACCTATATCCGCAATGCCGAGGCGATGGAAGCCATGGGCATGACTCCGTCCGCGCGCCAGCGCTGGCAGGCAGACCAGTCCGATGCGCTGTATTGGGAAGGCCAGGCCAGCCGACGGGTCGGGACATCCACAACGCTTTCGCATTTCATCCGTCTGGCCATGCAGGTCTGCTTTATCGGGGTTGGGGCCTATCTGGTGCTGTCCGAGAGCATCACGATCGGGATCATGGTGGCCTCCATGATCATGGGGATGCGCGGGCTTGCCCCATTTGATGGCGCGGTTTCGGCATGGCGCAGCTGGAATTCGGCGCGCAATTCGTTTGAACGGCTCAACAAGATCCTTCTGGATAAACGTCAATCGACACCTGCGCCGCTGCCACGCGGACGCGGTATTTCGGTGACGGTGGATCGGCTGGTTTTTGCCCCGCCGGGCAGCCGAAATGTTCTGTTCAAGGGATTTTCCTTCAAGACCGGGCCGGGGCAGGTGATTTCCATCGCCGGGTTCAACGGGGTTGGTAAAACAGCCCTTTTGAAGCTGATCATGGGTATCTGGGTGCCCGGATCGGGATCGGTCAAGCTTGATGAGATCGAAGCATCGCGTATTGATCGCGGTGAACTTGGCCCGCAGGTCGGCTATCTGTCGCAGAACCCGTTCCTGTTTCCCGGCACGATTGCCGAAAATATTGCCCGTCTTGGCAATGCCGAAATGCGCGACATCATTCAGGCGGCCGAACTGGCCGGGGCGCATAAATTCATCCTTGATCTTCCCGATGGCTATGAAACCCGGGTTGAACGGGGTGGGCGCAACCTTTCGGGCGGGCAGCGACAGCTTATCGCCCTTGCCGCCGCGCTGTTCGGGCGGCCGCGCCTGTTGTTGCTGGATGAACCGACAACCGCCCTTGATGACCATGGTGTCGGGCATATCAGCGGGCTGATTGATATCGTGCGCCGTGCCGGGATTACGACCTTTATCGTCAGTCACGAACGCGAAATTCTGGTGCGTGCCGATGCGATTCTTGCCCTTGCCAATGGGCAGATTCAGGTTGTGCCGGTTCGGGCCAAGGCCGATCAGATGATCGCACCACCACCTGCACCCGTGGCATCGCATGCTGCCGAACCGGCGCGTGATGGGCAAATGCGGATCACGCCCAAACGGATTGCCGTGCCCAACCCGGATGCACCGCGCCCGATCATTGAAAAGAATTCGGCGCAAAATCAAACGTCGGAACAGCCGCCCCTACCGGCAGGCATCATGCCGACGCCGACCCGCGCACAGGCCAGCCGTGCCGCGCAGGCCAAGGCAACGGCCGGGATCGAGCGCACCGAAATGGTGCCGCAACCGACCCCGGGTGGTACCATGATGACCATGCGCCCGGCCACCCGCAAGAAGGCCGAAACAACAGCGGACGACCGTGCCGAACGGATGCGCATTGCCCGTGAAAAGCAGGAAAAACAAAGACTGAGCGCGCGCAAGACCGCGCGTGAAGCCGCCCTTGAGGCCAGCCGCAAGGAAGCGCGTGCACAGGTTCTGGCGAAAAAGGCCGCCGCGCGGGAAGAAGCCCGCAAGGCGCGAAGTGGAACACAGCAGTCTGCCGCCGCCCCGCGCCCGAAACGCAGTGACCCGCCAAAGCTTCGGGTGGTTGAAGGATCGGCTGGTCGCAGACAGGGTGGTGTCTGATGGCAGGGGTGGAGCTTCCAACCGCGCGTGAACTTGAAACCGATGTCAGACCGCTGGTGCGGATCGGTCTTCTGATTCTGATCCTGGGTGTTGGGTCGGTGTTCTTGTGGGCGGCAACGGCGCGCATCAATTCCGCCGCAACGGCAAGCGGCGTGGTGGCACCGTTTTCCGGCAGGCAGAGTGTTCAGCATCTTGAAGGCGGGATCATTCGTGACATTCTGGTGCGCAACGGGGCACGTGTGCAGGGCGGCGACGTCCTGATCCGGCTTGACGATACGCGTGCGCGGGCCAGTTTTGATCTGCTGAACAACCGGTATCTGAATGCGCTGGCGACACAGGCGCGCCTGATTGCCGAACGTGGCGGCAAGGACAGAATTCAGTTTCCCGCGCCGCTTTATGATCCGAAATATGCCGGGATTGTTGAATCACAGGAAACCCTGTTTCAAAGCCGCATGAACGCGTTTCGTGGCGAACTTGACCTTTATGACGAACGGATCAAGGAACTGCGCCGCGAAATCATCGGCACGCAGGAACAGAAAACCGCAGCCGAACAGCAGGTTGGCATCGTCAAGGAAGAGCTTGCCATGGTCAAGCCCATGGTCGATCTTGGCTATGCCAGACGCACCCGTCTGCTTCAGCTTGAAAGCCGGTTGGTCGAGGTTCTTGGTAATATCGGGCGGTTTTCGGCCGATATCGCACGTATTGAGCAGCAAATCCAACAGGTCAAATCCAGTCAGGCCCAACTGACACGCGATAATCTGCAAACCATCAATACCGAGCTTCGCGATATCCAGGGCGAGATTTCAGACCTGAATGAACGGTTACGTTCGGCTGAGGATATTCTGGTGCGGTCCGACATCAAGGCACCGCGTTCCGGTACGGTCACCAATTTGCAGTTTTCCACCGTTGGCGGAGTGATACCGCCCGGTGCGCAAGTGCTTGAAATCGTGCCGCAGGACGACAAGCTGGTGATCGAGGCGCGCGTATCGCCGAACGATATCGATGTCGTGCATGAGGGGCTTGAAGTTAATATCCGGGTGACGGCTTTCAGCCAGCGCTGGTTTGCGCCGGTAAAGGGCGTTGTGGCGGATGTGTCGCCGGACCGCCTGACCGACCCGGAAGGTCGCCCGTATTTTCAGGCAATGATCGAAATCGATTCGGAAAGCCTTGCCGAACATGAAGGCATGATTTTATCGCCGGGAATGGCCGCACAGCTTGAAATCGTCACCGGTGCCAGAACGATTCTCGCCTATCTGTTTGCCCCGATCACCGACAGTTTTGATCGCGCATTCCGCGAACAATAGGCGGATCGACCCGGTTCGGGGTGCGTTTATCCACCCTATACAACCTGACAGATTCTGTCAGAGGTGACTTTCGCCTTCCAAATCCCCGGAAAACATGAAAAAAATGTGATTTAGCGATTCCAGTGCGCATCTTCCGTTGATGGGTGCTTGTTTGGCGTCTATACTACTGTATATAGAAGGCCGCTTTGTCTTCTGTATTCAATGGATTGAAAAATTAATCCCAAGTAGGGAGCAGAATCTTGGCTTCGCCCGCCAATCAGGACGATGGCACCGGTTTAACGGATGCTGATATCGAACAGGTGCTGGATGACCGCGCAGAGGATAGCTCTGTTGCGGATAATTCTGATTCCGGTTCGTCGGGCGCGTCAGGTTCACAATCCCCTGCAACGCAGGTCTTTACCAATATCCAAAACGTCATCGGCACGTCGTTTAACGACATCCTGATCGGGGATGCGGGCGACAACACCCTGATCGGTGGTGCGGGTGACGATATCCTGGTACCGGGCGAGGGCCAGGATGAAATGACGGGTGGCGAAGGCCGCGATACATTTGTTTTGCAGGCCGGATTTGGTCAGGCGACCATCACCGATTTCACCCTTGGCGAAGATTATCTGGCTCTTGACGATCTCGGCATTGAAAGTGCGGCCGATCTGGTTTGGCGCGCCTCGGATGACGGTCAGGGCAATGTCGTCATTACTTTTGCGACCGGCGATCAGCTGACGCTTAAGGGCATTAGCATTGCCCAGCTTTCCGAAATCACCCTTGTTGATGCCCCGAAACTGACCGATGTCGCGCTGGACAGTTCCGGCGATCTGTCGTCGGGCAACGCAACCATCATTGACGGAACACCGGGTGATGACGTTATCGAGGGCACGTCTGGCGACGATGTGATTTCGGGCAATGGCGGCGGCGATATTGTTGATGGCGGTTCTGGCAACGATACGCTGTCATTTGACGGTTCGGATGATGCCGTAACGGCCGATCTTTCGACCGGTACGGCAGGCAGTGCGACAGGCAACGATACCGTTTCGTTTAGCAATATCGAAAATCTGACCGGGACATCGGGCGATGATGTTCTGCGCGGGGATGCCGGACACAATACGCTTTCGGGTGGTGCAGGCGACGATACCTTTGGCGCCAGTGGCGGTAATGACTCTATTGACGGTGGCGCGGGCCGCAACACCCTTGATTACAGCACGTCCGAACAGGGTGTTGTTGTCGATCTGAAAAATGGCGCGACCGAAAGCCGGACAGAAACTGAAACCGGTGATGATGCCGCATCTGAAACCGGCAGCAACACGGATTCCGACGCGGCACGTGACGATGCATCCGGCGGTGAAACGGCAACTGACACCGGCACGGACGCCAACACCGAACCTTCTGGTGAAACGACCGGCGATACTGCCGGGGCAGATACTGGTGACACGACCGACGAGGCATCGGACCCGTCGGAGGGGCCGGTGAGGGGCGAAACTGATACGTCCGGCAGTGATACGACCGATGGCGAAACCGGTGATCAGGCTTCTTCCGGTAACGGTGGAGACAGTTCCCAGTCGGAAACCGATGGCGGGGCTGGCGATGATTCTGCGTCTGGCGGATCGGGTGATGACACCATCGCCGAGGAAAGCGGCGACACAGGAACTGACACAGGAACCGATACAGGAACCGACACCGGTTCGGGTGTGGGTGATGAAGCGACTGGTGATGCCGGAGCGGATGAAGAAACCGATCCGAACACCACTGTCGATGAAACAACCCCGACCGATCAAAATAGTACCGAAACGGGCTCTGATGCTGGTGCCGATACCAACACGGGATCGGAAACTGGCAGTGACGGGACGGATGGTGCCGACGAAACCGGTGGCGCTTCGCAGGAAACTGAAACCGGATCAACCACCGGCGGGGATCAGCCGCAGACGGGTGATGCACAAACTGGTGCACAGGATGAAGCATCCGATAACGCATCTGATGACACATCGCCGGATCAGGTCGACGACACGGCATCGGGTGATGGTGCGGTTGAAACCGGCACCGCCGGTGATGAAGAAACTTCAAATGGCGCGGATGACACCACCGCGGACACCACCGAGGAAGGTTCGGCTGATCCCGTAACGGAAGGCGAAGAGACCCCGGCAGAAAACGGTTCGGAAACATCCGGAACCGAAGAGGGCGCTTCGACTGAAACCGATGGTGAGACTTCCGATGGTTCACCGAATGAGGGAGCCGACGGGGAAACCCCGCCCGATCAGGAAACACCCCGTGCTGAAACCGGTTCGGACGCGGCGGGTAATGAAACGAACGCGGGTAACGGTGCCGAAGATGACAGCCTTGGCGGTTCGGACGGTGCGGGTGAAGACGTTCTGAATGAAGATACGCCTGCGTCGGGTGATGGTGATGACAGCACGGACGGCGAAGAACAGCCGTCGCAGAGTGAGCAGGACAACAATAATAACAGCGCGCAGGCCGGTGCAGACGGTTCGCAAGAAGCCGTTGGCGGTGAAACCGGTCAAGCAGACATTGACCAAGGTGACCCTGATACCCCGGAAAACCCCGGAGAAGGTAATGTGGGGGGCAGCACGCCGCCTGATCAGGAGCCAGTCGATGATGGTATTATCGTTGAAGGCACGACGGGTAATGACGTTCTGGAAGGGTCTTCTGATCTGGATACCCTTCAGGGTGGGGCGGGGGATGACACCCTGCTTGGCAATGCGGGCGACGACATTTTACAGGGCGGTGACGGCAACGACACTCTTTATGGAGGTGAAGGGGCCGACGTCCTGCAAGGTGGCAAGGGGGACGACACCCTTTATGGCGCAGCGGGCAATGATGTTCTGCAAGGCGGGGATGGAAATGACTTCCTGCAAGGCGGGGCTGGCGATGATCACATGCAGGGTGGCGATGGCATAGATACAGCCAGCTATGCCGATGCGACCGGTGCTGTGTTTGTTGATTTGTCGAAAGGCATCGCAACCGGTGCGGCGGGTAACGACGTCGTCCAGATGTTTGAAAATCTTGTCGGGTCCGATTTCGACGATCACCTGACAGGTGATGCCGGAGACAACGTCCTGATCGGGGGGGCGGGTGTTGATACGCTGACCGGGGGGGCGGGTGACGATGTCCTGACCGGGGGGACGGGTGAAGACGACTTTGAACTGACTGTCGGATTTGGCAACGACACCGTTACCGACTTTGATGTTGCAGAAGATACGGTTGATCTGGCGCGGCTCGGTATCCCGGATTTTGTGACTTTGCAGTCGATGATGTCCGACGACGGTAACGGCAACACTGTTATCGATTTTGGTGGCGATGGTGTCCTGACGCTTGAAAACGTTTCTGTTGATCAGTTGTCGCACGATAATTTCCGCGGTTTTGGCAGAATCCTTGCGTCTGATGACAATGATGATCAGCAGGGAACCGATGGCGATGACGCCATATACGGATTTGAGGGCGACGATCTCCTTGCCGGTGGTGCCGGGAACGATGTTCTGTCTGGTGGTTTTGGCGATGACACGCTGATCGGCGGTTCGGGAAACGATACGCTTCGCGGGCAGGAGGGTAACGATACCGTCGATTATTCCCGCGCTACCGGTAGTGTGACGCTGGATCTTGATGCCGGAACGGCCAGCAGTGTCGATGGCAATGACATTTTGGATCGTATCGAAAACGCCATCGGTTCTGAATACGACGACACCATTATGGGGGATGCCGGAACAAATACCCTGTCTGGCGGTGCCGGTGATGACACGATTGTGGGGCGTGACGGCGATGATGTCCTATCGGGTGGCGCTGGCAACGACATGTTCTTTGCCGAGGCGGGGAACGACAGTTATAACGGCGGTAGCGGGTTCGACACCGTTGATTACAGCGCAGAGATCAACGACCAATTCGTCAATCTGGAAAGCGGTGTTGCCAATGATACCGCAGACGGTGAAACGGATCGTCTGACCGGAATTGAAAACATTGTCACCGGTTCGGGCAACGATACGGTGATCGGCAATGCCGATGACAACCATATTTCCACCGGTGCAGGCGATGACACGCTTGCCGGGGGTGGTGGCGATGACACGCTTGATGGTGGCGACGGTATCGATACTGCCCTTTTCAACGGTCAGGGTGGGGTCGAGATTGATATTTCCGCGGGATACGCAAAAAATGCGTCCGGCACTGTTTCGCTGGAAAATATCGAAAATGTGACCGGTTCGGGCCAAGCCGATATCATTCGCGGCGACAGTGGCAAAAATATCATAGATGCCGGAAGTGCTGACGATACGGTTCTTGGCAGTGGGGGGGACGATACCTTCATCGGTGGAGAGGGAACCGACACCGTCGACTACAGCGAATTTTCCGTTGATATGACGGTTGATCTTGCCGCGGGAACGGCATCCGGCATGGGGACGGATGAATTTACGGGATTTGAAAATGCCGTTACCGGTGCTGGCAATGATGTGATTTCAGGTACGTCGTCTGACAATATCATTGCTGCGGGGGCGGGTGATGACACTGTTCTGGGCGGCTTTGGGTCGGACACGCTATCGGGTGGCGATGGTAACGATGTTCTGAGTTATGAGTCAGTGAACGGTTCGGGCCAGAGCAATACCGGGCTTACCTTTGATCTGGATGCAGGCACCGTTACCAGTTCCACCTTTGTTGACACGATTGACGGTTTCGAAACGATCAAGGGTAGCGCTGGTAACGACGTTATGCTTGGCGGTGCCGGTGACGACACCCTGCTTGGCGATGTCGGTGATGACACGCTTTCCGGTGGGGGCGGTAACGATACGCTGACCGGTGGTGCGGGCGGCGATACCTTTGTGATTTCCGCAAGCGACGGTCAGATCACCGTGACTGATTTCGATCCGGAACTGGACATGATTGATGTTCAGGGGATCGATGGCGTTGGTCTGCTATCCGACATCGCCGGGTTGGTTGGTGTTGATGAAGCCGGCAATACGACGATTTCGCTTGGCGATGCAACCATGACGTTGCTCGGCATATCGCCAGATATGTTGAAATATTCGAATTTCGTTGGCATTCGGTCACTTGAGGGTACGGAAAATGCCGATGTTTTGATCGGTACGTCGCTTGGTGATGTCATCGATGGTTTGGCCGGGAATGACACCATTCTTGGCATGGATGGCGACGACACATTGTTTGGCGGGGAAGGCGATGACACGCTTTCTGGTGGCCAGGGGAATGACGTAATCGACGGTGGTGATGGTAATGATACCGTTGCTTATGACGATGCCGTTGCGGGGATGCAGGTCGATCTGGCAGCAGGTAACGCATCGGGTGGCGCGGGCAACGATACACTTGCCAACATCGACAATGTTACGGGTTCCGACTTTGATGATGTGATTTCCGGGAATGATGCAAACAACATTCTTCTGGGCGGAGAGGGTGCCGACACCCTTTCAGGGGGCGTGGGGGATGATCTTCTGGATGGTGGTGCTGGCGATGACACCCTGATTGCAGGAGCCGGAAATGACAGCCTTCTGGGCGGTGCAGGCAAAGATACCCTTACATATGCTGGTATCGATGGCGGGGTTTCCGTCGATCTTGGCGAGGGTTCTGCGACGACCGAGAGCGGAACCAGTCATCTGAACGGTATCGAAAACGTTATCGGTTCTGACGGCAATGACACGATCATCGGATCTTTGATTTCCAATACGCTCGAAGGTGGTGCGGGCGATGATCTTATCATTGGCGGCGGCGGAAACGATCTTCTGGTTGGCGGTGAAGGAGCTGATACCTTTGTGTTCGCGCCCGGGTCTGGTGTCGATACCATTGCTGACTTTGATCTTTCTGCAGATCGTCTGAATGTTTCGGCCTTTGGTGTTCCGACCTGGGAAGCCTTAAGGAAGATGATTGTCTCGAACGGCAACGGTGGGACGGTTATCGACCTTGGACAAAGCAAGATCACATTAAGTGGTATTGCGCCCGAAGACCTGACCCCGGATCATTTTGTCGACATCAAATTCATCGGGGCGACTGAAGCTGATGACACAATTGTCGGCAGTGGATTTGGCGAAATAATCGACGGGCTTGATGGCAATGATACGATCGACGGGGCCGGAGGTGACGATATCATCTATGGCGGTGCCGGGGATGACACATTGTCAAGTGGCAGCGGCCAAAATACGCTTGATGGTGGCGCGGGCAATGATACTGCCGACTATAGTCAAAGTTTATCCGTAACCGTCGATCTGGCTACGGGAACAGCGGATTCTTCGGTTGGCAATGATGTTCTGATCGACATTGAAAACGTTATTGGCGCCAAGGGGCAGGACCGCATTTCCGGTGATGAGGGTGACAATATTTTAACCGGCGAGGCCGGGGACGATACTTTGCGTGGTCTGGGCGGGAACGATCATCTTCTGGGCGGGATGGATGACGATCATCTTGATGGTGGTGCTGGCGATGACACCCTGGAAGGCGGATCAGGGGACGATACGCTTCTCGGCGGCACAGGAAACGACATTCTAGATGGCGGTGAGGGGCGTGACGTCGCAACCTATAGCGATGCTGACGGTGCGGTGTTCGTTGACATTGGTGCGGGAACGGCGACTGGCGCGAGCGGTAACGACACACTTGCAAATATCGAAAATGTAATCGGCAGTGATTTTGACGATACCCTGATCGGGGATGACGGCGAAAACACCTTGATGGGTGGCCGTGGCGATGACGTTCTGGACGGTGGTGCCGGGGGCGACACCGTAAGCTATGCTCAGGCAGATGGATCCGTTTCCGTTGATCTTGGTGCGGAAACCGCGACGGGGGCTGACGGTAATGATACCCTTGCGAATATCGAAAATATTATTGGTTCATCGCATTCGGATGAACTGAGGGGCGATACCAATGACAACACCATTGCTGCAGGTGATGGTGATGATACCGTTTATGGCGATGCCGGAAATGATGTCCTTGATGGCGGACGTGGAAAAGATACCCTTGATTATAGCGGTTCCGGGTCTGGTCTGAACATTGATCTGGATGTCGGTACGGCAAGTGGTGCCGATATCGGGACCGACATGATCAGTGGTTTTGAAAGTATCATTGCATCCGATTTTGACGATGTATTTGCCGCCGGAAACAATGCTGTAAGTGTGGATGGCAGCACCGGGAATGATATTTTGACCGGTGGGGCTGGCAACGATCATCTGATGGGCGGGGCTGGCAATGACACCATAGAAGGTGGAACTGGTCGTGACACACTTGATGGCGGCAGCGGCGAAGATACCGTTTCTTATGCGTCGTCGACAGGTAGTGTGAGTGTTGATCTTCAATCCGGACAAGCAAGTGGTTCGGACAGTGACGTCATCCGGAATTTTGAAAACATTGTCGGCTCGACCGCTTCTGATGAGCTTTTGGGTGATGCTGGCGCAAATACGATTGCAGCGGGTGCGGGTAACGATTTCGTCGATGGACGGTCCGGTGATGACGTCCTTTCGGGGGGCGAGGGTAACGATACGCTCCGCAGTGGTCTGGGCAATGACGTTATCGACGGTGGCGACGGGAATGATACTTTTGATCTGTCTGATCTGACAGATGACAGCGTCGTCGATATGGTGGCGGGGCAGGCCACGACTGGCAATGAAATTGACAGCTTTGCAAATATTGAAAACATCCTGACCGGTGCCGGTAAAGACAGCGTTACCGGTGATGAAAATGACAATGTGATCAAAACCGGCGCGGGAGATGATACGGTCAATTCCGGTGCGGGGGATGATACCGTCTTGGGCGGTGACGGCGACGATACGCTTGATGGCGGTGCGGGCAATGATGTGCTTGTCGGCGGTGCGGGTAATGATGTCCTGAAAGGCGGATCTGGTCAGGATACGGCATCCTACGCCGATGCAACCGGCGCGGTCATTGTGGATATGAGTGCGGGAACCGTCGTATCTGCGAACGAGGGGACAGATAGCCTTGACGGAATTGAAATCGTCGAGGGTTCTGATTTCAACGACACCTTCGTCGGGGGCGAAGGCAACGATATTTTCCTTGGCGGTCAAGGCAACGATACGTTCCGCGGGGGCGAAGGCGACGATACCCTTTCGACAGGTAAGGGTAATGACCGGATCGTTTTTGGCCCTGGTAGCGGCGATGATGTTGTCACGGATTTTGATCCGGTTACCGATGTTCTGGATCTGACCGGCTTCAACATTGCGGGGTTTGATGCCCTGAAGCTGTTGTTTGATACCAACGACGCGGGTGATGTCGTCATTCGTTTCGACACCGGCGACAGCGTCACATTGAATGATGTTCGTCCTGAAATGCTGGAAAGTGGTAATTTCAGCGGTGTCGACGTTCGTCTTGGTACGGGCGAAAATGATGATATGCCGGGCTCCGTGAACGACGATGTTATCAATGCGCTTGGCGGCGATGATGTTGTTCATGGCGGTGACGGCGATGATCGTCTTATCGGTGGTGATGGTAACGATACGCTTTATGGCGATACCGGTGACGATGTTCTGGCTGGTGAAGCGGGCGACGATATGCTTGTCGGCGGTGACGGGTCGGATACGGCTGACTACTCCACAAGTAGTGGGGCGATTGTTGCCGATATCGGTGCGGGTAGCGTTGCCGGTGCGGACGGCAATGACAGACTTGAAAGCATCGAGAATGTTACCGGCACGCTGTTTGACGATGTGTTCTACGATGATGCCGGAAACAATACCATTCTCGGGCTTGACGGGGATGATACCATTTTTGCCGGACTGGGTGATGACCACATCGTCGGTGGTGCAGGCAGCGATACGGTAGATTACAGCGCCACAAATCAGGGCATTGATGTCAATCTGGCAAACCGTTCCGGTTCAGGCGCGGGCAATGATTTTCTTGAAAGTATCGAAAACGTCGTCGGGACGGATTTCTCCGACAATATCGTTGGCAATGCAGACGCAAACACCATCATCGCCGGTGGAGGGGATGACACCATTGCTGCTGGCAATGGTAATGACGTTGTCGAAGGCGGCGCTGGTAACGATAAGATTGATGGTGGTACGGGGCAGGATACGCTGTCAGGTGGAGACGGTGGCGACGTCATTGTTGCTGGTGCTGATGATGACACGCTCTCTGGTGGCGATGGGGATGATATTCTTCTTGGCGGTACTGGCGACGACCGGATCATGGGGGATTCCGGGGACGATATCATTGATGGCGAAAGCGGTTATCACGACACGGTCGATTATTCGAATGTGAATGGTCCGGTTGTCGTTGATCTGATGAATAACTATGCCAGCGGTGCTGCGGGCAACGATGTCATCTTGAACATCGAAGATGTTGTCGGAACTGATTTTGCCGATACGCTGATTGGCTCGGATGGCGTCAATACGCTTGATGGCGGTTCGGGTAACGATACATTGTCCGGCGGTGCGGGCGATGACATCGTCATCACGGGTGCAGGCGAGGATGTGGTTGTTGTTGCGCCGGGTGGTGGCAGTGACACCGTCACCGATTTTGATCCGTCCAAAGACGTTGTCGATCTGTCTGCATATGGTATCGAAACATACAGCGATCTTGAAGATCGCATGTTTAATGATGCTGATGGGAATGCCGTTATAAATCTGGCACCCGGTGAAACCATCACGCTTGAAGGTATTTCGGTCGATGATCTTGGTCCCGAGAACTTCTTTGGTTATGTCGCGATCAATGGCACCGAATTTGACGATGTCCTGCAGGGCAGCCAGCTTGGCGATGAAATCAATGCGCTGGACGGAGACGATGTTGTTGATGGCGGTGCCGGGGATGATGTCATCAATGGTGATGCGGGCAATGATACCCTGACCGGTGGGGCCGGTGATGACGAACTGAATGGCGGTGACGGTAACGATACCGCCGATTATTCCGACACATCCGAAGGTGTCACCGTTGACCTCGGCACAGGTAGCGCAACCGGTGAAGCCGGAAACGATACCCTTGATAGCATCGAAAATGTCACCGGCGGGGATGGCGACGATATCCTGATCGGCGATGAAAACGCCAATATCCTGGATGGCGGCGCAGGCAATGATACCGTTTATGGCAATGGCGGCGACGATACCCTGATTGGTGGCGAGGGCGATGATACGCTGTCCTACGAAGGGGCCGAAGACGGCGTTTCCGTCGACCTTGCCAATGGTACCGCAACCGGTGGTGCCGGAAATGATGTGATTGACGGTTTTGAAACCGTGATCGGTTCTGACCATGCCGATACCATTTCGGGCGATGATGCCAGCAACGTGATCGAAGGCGGTGCCGGTGACGATGTGCTGGCCGGTGGTGCCGGTGATGACACCATTCTGGGCGGGGCGGGTAACGATACCCTGCAGGCGGGTACCGGCAATGATACCCTTGTCGGTGGCGATGGCACCGATATCGCCGATTATTCGGATCGGACCGATCCGGTTGTGGTCGATCTGGCCGCGGGTACCGGCACGACCGGCGATGGCAACGATACGCTGATCGATATCGAAGGGGCGACCGGTGGTTCGGGCAACGATACCCTTCTGGGATCGGATGGCGATAACATCCTTTCGGGCGGTGCCGGTGATGACACCCTTTCGGGTGGTGCAGGGAACGACACCCTTGCCGGTGGTGCCGGAGCAGATTTGCTTGACGGTGGGGCCGGTGATGATGTCCTGGCCTTCGAAGGGGACCATGTCGCGGCATCGGGTGAAACCACCGACCATGTCGGCAGCCCGACGACGGATGGCACCGGCGATGTCGCAGATATCAGCGGCAAAAACCTGTCTGATGACAGCTTTGTCGGTGGCGAAGGCAACGATACCCTGCAGGCAGGCGATGGTGATGATGCCATCATCCTGGATCGCGATCACGCCGGTGGCGGTGCCGCCAACCCGTCGATTGTGGATATTGAAAACATCAATGCCGGTGCGGGTAACGATGTTGTCGACCTGACCAGTGAAACGCATTCCTACGGTGACGTCACGATTGATGGCGGTGCCGGTGACGATACCCTGTGGGCCAATGACGGTGATGACGTCATCCTTGGCGGGGCTGGTTCGGACAATATTCTGGGCGGTGCGGGTGCCGATAATATCGATGGGGGTGCGGATAACGACATCCTTGATGGCGGAACCGGGAATGACACCATCGCGGGCGGTGCGGGCGACGATATCATCATGGCCGGTATCGGCGATGATACGCTTTCGGGTGGTGACGGGTCCGATACGCTTGATATGTCTGCGGCCAATGGCGCGACAATTGATCTGGCCAATGGCACGGCAAGCAGCGATGCCACCGGTTCGGACAGCATTTCCGGCTTTGAAAATGTGATCGCGACGGATGGTGATGACACCATCATCGGTAATGCCGCGGACAATGTGATTGATGCCGGTGCAGGCAACGATACGGTTTCGATTGATGCCGGTAACGATCACCTTGATGGCGGCGACGGCATTGATACGCTTGATCTGTCGGGCACTAGTGGCGGGGTAACGGTTGATCTTGCCGCTGGCACGGCAAACGGCGCACAAACCGGTTCCGATACGATTGCCAGTTTCGAAAATGTCACCGGTTCGGCAGACGCCGATACCATTACCGGCAGTGACGCGGCCAACACGATTGACGGTGGTGCCGGTGATGACGTGATCGATGGCGGGGCTGGCGACGACGTCCTTTCGGGCGGTGCGGGCAATGATACATTGGCCGCAGGTGACGGCAACGACACCCTGACCGGTGGCGATGGTGCGGATGTCTTTGTCTTTGAAGATGGCAGCGACGCCGATCTGGTCAGCGACTTTGACCTTGCCAGCGATGTGATTTCCCTGCCCGATATCGGTGTTACAAGCTGGACCGAATTGCAGTCGATTCTGTCCGATGGTCCGGATGGTGCGGTGATCACGTTGCCTTCCGGTGGCACGGTAACGCTTTCGGGTGTTGCTGTTGGCGACCTGACGCCGGATCACTTTGCCGGAATCGAAAATGTCGGAACGCCGGGTGATGATACACTTGGCGGTGGCAGCGGTGACGATACGGTTGGTGCCGGTGATGGCAACGATACGGTCGACGGTGGCGATGGTGATGACACGGTCGATGGCGGCGAAGGCGATGATTCCGTTGGTGGCGGCACGGGCGATGACAGTGTTGGCGGTGGTGCCGGTAACGACACGGTCGACGGTGGCGATGGCAATGACACGGTCGATGGCGGCGAAGGCGATGATTCCGTTGGTGGCGGATCGGGCAACGATAGCGTTGGCGGTGGTGCCGGTAACGATACGGTCGACGGTGGTGACGGTGATGACTCGGTCGATGGCGGTGACGGCGATGATTCCGTTGGTGGCGGATCGGGCAACGATAGCGTTGGCGGTGGTGCCGGTAACGACACGGTCGACGGTGGCGACGGTAATGACACGGTCGATGGCGGTGATGGTAATGATTCCGTCGGTGGCGGTGCGGGTAACGACACTGTTGGTGGTGGTGCCGGCGACGATACGGTTGATGGCGGGGATGGTGATGACACGCTCGACGGTGGTGACGGCAACGACACCCTGATCGGCGGGCCTGGCACGGATACGCTTGCCGGTGGTGCGGGTGATGACGTTCTGGAATTTGGCGCGGATCGCACCGGCCAATCGGGTGATACCACCGATCATGCGGGCAGTCCGGGTGTCGATGGCACCGGCGAAATTGCCGATCTTGACGGGCTTGGCGTCAGTGATGATCAGTATGATGGCGGTGACGGCATCGATACGCTGGTGGGCACGTCGGGCGGTGATGCGATCATTCTGGATCGCGATCATGAAAATGGTGCTGCCAATCCGTCAATCAGTGGCGTTGAAATCATTGAAACCGGCGATGGTGATGACGTTGTCGATCTGACCAGCCAGGTGCATTCCTATGGCGATGTCACGGTTGATGGCGGGGCTGGCAACGATACCATCTGGACCAGTGCCGGGGATGACAGCGTCCTTGCCGGTGATGGCAATGACCATATCAATACGGGTTCTGGCAGTGACGTGATTGACGCCGGGGCGGGTGATGACGATATCGCGGCGGGTTCCGGCGATGATGTGATCACCGCGGGTGACGGCAACGATGTGATTTCGTCGGGTGATGGCAATGATACGGTCGATGCCGGTGCGGGTGACGATAGCGTTATCGGTGATGCCGGGAATGATATTCTTGCCGGTGGCGATGGCACCGATACGCTTGATCTGACCAATGCCGATGGCGGGGCCGTCATTGATCTTGAAAATGGCACCGCAAGCAGCACGGAAACCGGGTCCGACACCATTTCGGGCTTTGAACAGGTCGTTACGGGTGCCGGTGACGATACGATTTCCGGAAGTTCCGCCGATGACACCATATCGTCCGGTGCAGGAAACGATACGATTGACGGTGCCGATGGCAATGACCGGATCGTGGCGGGTGACGGTAATGATGTCGTATCCGATGGGGCGGGCAGTGATTATGTCGATGCCGGTGCAGGCGATGACACGGTTATCGCGGGTGACGGTGATGACAGTCTTGATGGTGGCGATGGCAATGACACCATCGATATGCGCAACGCAACCAGTGGTGCCACGGTCAATCTGGCGGCAGGTTCGGCGCAATCGGCAGAAACCGGTTCGGACCGCATTTCGAACTTTGAAAATGTCACAACCGGTTCGGGCGATGATGAACTGACCGGATCGGATGCCAATAACGTCATGGCCGCAGGGGCGGGTAACGACACCCTTGATGGCGGGACTGGCGACGATACGCTTTCGGGCGGTGCGGGGAATGACAGCTTTATCTTTGCCGATGGCACCGATGATGATGTTGTCACCGACTTCGAAGTCGGGACCGACAGACTGACCCTTGATGGCACGGGCATTGAAACATGGACCCAGCTTCGTGATCTGATCACCGGCAATTCGCTTGGTGATGCGGTGATCAATCTGCCGTCTGGCGGCACGATCACGCTGCAAGGTGTCAATCCGCTTGATCTTTCAGCCGATGATTTCACCGGTGTGACGGATGGCGGTACGCCTTACGACGACAGCCTTACCGGTGGCGATGGCGATGATGTCATTGATGCGCTTGCCGGGGACGATGTTGTCGATGGCGGTGCCGGTGATGACACGATTGATGGTGGTGCGGGCAACGATACCCTGACGGGTGGTTCGGGCGATGACACCGTCGATGGCGGGACCGGTTCGGATACGCTTGGTGGCGGCACCGGCAATGATGAACTCAATGGTGGTGATGGTGCGGATACGCTTTCGGGTGGATCGGGTGACGACACCCTTGATGGTGGATCTGGCGACGATGTCCTGAATTTCGACGCAGATGGTACGGGCGCAAGCGGTGAGACCACCGAAAATACCGGCAGTCCGGGCGTCGATGGTACCGGCGATCTTGCCGATATCGGTGGCAAGAACATCTCGGATGATACCTTTGTCGGTGGTGACGGTACCGATACCCTGAACATGACCGGTGGCAGTGATGCGCTGATCCTTGATGGCAGCAAACTGGGCGATGGCCAGACGACGGGTAGCACGATTGAAACCCGGACATTGGGCCTGACGGATTCGGCATCATCGGGTGCCGTGCAGGCCGCATGGTCGGATGCAAATCTTTACGCCTTTGATTTCGGCACATCCTATGTCGGTGAAGATGGCAAACTGAACCTTGCCGCGGCCGATGACACCGTGACCTTTGATGGCAACGGTATTGGCAATAACGGTGGTTCACCGGCCGGAAGCCAGATCAACCACAATGGCAATACCGGCGAAAGCGAAGCCGTCGTTGTCGATCTGGGGGCCAATGCGCGGAATGCCACGGTTCAGGTTTCCAACCTGATTGCGGCAGAACATGGCGGCGAAGTCGGTTCGTGGCAGGCCTTTGATGCCGATGGCAATCTGGTGGCATCGGGTGTGCTTGACGAAAGCACGATCAGTTACACCAGTGGCGGTGTCGGCACGGCAACGATCAGTGTTACCGACAGTCTCGGCAATCCGGTTGAATTCCGTTACCTCGCCTTCGAAAGCGAACCTTACGCCGATGGTTCATCGGGTGGTGACAGCAGCGACTATTTCGTGCGTTCCATCACCTTTGATGCGGTGGTCGAAGAAACTGTCACCGACGGCGCGCGCCTTGACGGGGTCGAGGTTATCAACGCGGGCGAAGGCAATGACGTTGTCGATCTGACCAGCGATACGATTGCCTATGGCGATGTCACCATCAATGGTGGCGGCGGCAACGATACGCTTTGGGCCAATGAAGGCAATGACCGCATCAATGGCGAACTTGGCGACGACAATCTTTATGGCGGTGCAGGTGACGACTATCTTGATGGTGGTTATGGCCGTGATGTCCTTGATGGTGCCGAAGGCAATGATACGCTGATCGGTGGTGCGGGTAACGATACGCTTCGCGGTGGTGAAGGCGACGATATCATCCATGGCGGTGGTGACATCGATACCGTGACCTATGACGACGCGGCATCGGGCGTGAATGTCGATCTGGCCAATTACACCGCGACGGGTGGTGCCGGGAATGACGGTATCTACTGGGTCGAAAACGTTGTCGGATCTGCCCATGATGACATCATCAGGGGCGATGCGCAGAACAACACGCTGGATGGCGGTTCTGGTGATGACACCCTTTCGGGTGGTGCCGGGAATGATGCGCTGCGCGGTGGTGATGGCAACGATACGGCGGATTACAGCAATTCGGCCGCGGCGGTTCGTGCGAACCTTGCAACCGGTACCGCACAGCTTGCCAATGGCGAAGCCGATAGCCTTGTCAGCATTGAAAACCTGATTGGCTCGGGCGGTAGCGACACCCTGACCGGGTCGAATGGCGATAACCTGCTTTCGGGTGGGGCTGGCAATGACAGCCTGATCGGCAATGGCGGCAACGATACCCTTGATGGTGGTATCGGCAACGACATGCTTGATGGTGGCGAGGGTGATGACGCCCTGACCGGTGGCGATGGTGCTGATCGCCTTTATGGCGGGGCAGGCAATGATACGCTTGATGGGGGTGAGGGTAACGATACCCTTGATGCCGGGGCGGGCGACGACGTTATCCTGGCGGGCGATGGCAATGACGTCATCACCGCAGGTGCCGGTGCAGATACGGTTGATGCGGGTAGGGGTGATGACACGGTTGTTGCCGGTGCAGGCAACGATATCCTTGCCGGTGGTGATGGCACCGACACCCTTGACTTCACTGCTGCCAATGGTGTGACGGTTGACCTGTCGACCGGCACCGCAAGCAGCGATGCCACCGGTACGGACGCCATTTCCGGCTTCGAGAATGTTCTGGGCACGGCGGGGGCGGATACGCTTATCGGATCGAGCGGGGCAAACGTCCTGTCTGGTGCGGATGGTGATGACGTTCTGGACGGGGGTGCGGGTGATGACTCCGTTTATGGCGGGGCCGGTAATGACACCATCATCGCCGGTGCCGGGAATGACACGCTTTCGGGTGGTGCAGGCACCGATACCCTTGACCTGAGCCAGGCGGCAAGTGGAGCCACGGTTGATCTGTCGGCCGGTACCGCAAGCAGTGCCGAAACCGGCAATGATGATATTTCCGGTTTTGAAAATGTCATCGGATCGGCGGGCAATGACGACATTGCCGGATCGGATGGCGATAACGTCCTTTTGGGTGGTGCCGGGGATGACACCATTGAAGGCGGTGCGGGTGCCGATACGCTTGATGGCGGCGATGGCATTGATACCATCAGCTATGAGGGATCAGACGCCGGGGTCGAGATTTATCTTGGCGATACCGATGCCAATGCCAGAACACCGGGCGAAGGCGGTCGCGCATTTGGTGGTGATGCCGCAGGCGATATTCTTGCCAATTTCGAACGCGTCATTGCATCGGCCCATGATGATTACGTCTATGGCAACAGCCAGAACAACGTTGTCGATCTGGGCGATGGCAACGATACGTTTGACAATGTCGAAGCCGATGTCAGTGCCGATACAGTTGATGGCGGCGAAGGCAATGACACGATCTGGACCGGCGATGGCGCCGATACCCTGATCGGTGGCAATGGCAACGACTATCTGAACGGTGAAAAAGGCGACGACACGCTTGACGGTGGGGCTGGTAATGACAGCCTTGTGGGCGGTGATGGCAACGATACGCTGGATGGCGGATCGGGGAATGACCGTATCTCGACCGGGTCGGGTGCCGATCTGGTCAAGGTCACAAGCCTTGTCGGCGATAAGGTCGTTACCGATTTCAACACCAGTGTTGACCAGATTTCCCTTGATGCCCTTGGCATTTCCGAATGGTCCGAACTGGCCCCGCGTCTGAGCGAGGTTAATGGCAATCTCGTCATCGATTTGGGCCCGGATGGCTCGGTCACGTTGCTGGGTGTGCGCCTGAACGAAGTCACGTCCGACATGTTTGTCGGCATCGAAGGCCCGGTTGGCGCAACACCGTTTGATGATGTCCTGCTGGGCACCAGCGAAGATGATTATATCGATGCACTGGCCGGGAATGATGTGGTCGATGGCGGGGATGGCAATGACACCATCCTTGGCAATGACGGCGACGATAACCTGTCGGGTGGTGCCGGAAACGATACGATTTCGGGCGGCAACGGCAATGATGTGATCGACGGTGGCGACGGCGATGACAGCCTGCATGGCAATGACGGCCATGACGTGATCGCGGGCGGTGCGGGCAATGACACCCTGATCGGTGGATCGGGCGACGATGTGATTTCCGGTGGTGGCGGTTCTGACTTCATCGATGCGATGGATGGCGATGATGTTGTTACCGGCGGTGATGATACCGACACGATCTATGGCGCGGCCGGTGATGATCAGCTTTCGGGCGAAGCGGGCGATGATGTCATTTCGGGCGGGGATGGTGCCGATACCATCAATGGCGGTCTTGGCAATGACGTGCTTTCGGGCGATGCGGGCAATGACACCCTTTCGGGTGCGGATGGCAACGATACCCTGATGGGTGGCGACGGTGCCGATACGCTTTCGGGTGGCACCGGAAATGACGTCCTGTCGGGCGGCAATGACAATGATCTGCTCGAAGGCGGTATCGGAAGCGACACCCTGTCGGGCGATGCCGGTAATGACACGCTGCTGGGTGGTGACGGCAACGATACGCTGGATGGCGGGGCTGGCAACGATACCTATACCGGTGGTGCCGGTTCGGACCAGATCATCGTTTCGGATAATTCCGGCGACAAGGTCGTTACCGATTTCAATCCGGCAAGTGACCAGATCAATCTGTCTGCCCTTGATGTCGATGACTGGGCCGAACTGCGTGGCCTGATGTCCGAGGTCAATGGCAACGCCGTCATCAACCTGAATGGTCAGGGGACATTGACGCTGATCGGTGTCGCGGTTGGTGACCTGAATGCGAACATGTTCGTCGGTGTCGAAGCATCGACCGGGCCGACCCCCTATGACGATGTCCTGTATGGCACCAGCAACAATGACACGATTGCAGCCCTTGCGGGTGACGATACGGTCTTTGGTCTGAATGGGCAGGACACGCTGTCGGGCATGGATGGCAATGACAGCCTTTATGGCGGTGATGGCGACGACAAGCTGTATGGTGATAACGGTAATGACCTGATTGACGGCGGCAGCGGTCAGGACAGCATCACCGGCGGCGAAGGCGACGATACGCTGGATGGCGGGTCGGGCGATGACCGTGTCTGGGCGGGTAACGGGGCCGATACGCTGCTGGGTGGTCAGGGTCAGGACAAGCTTTATGGCGAAGCCGGCAATGACGTGATCAATGGCGGCACCGGCGATGACTCGATCCTTGGCGGGGATGGCAACGATGTTCTGGATGGCGGCGAAAATAACGACCGTCTGTGGGGCGGCGATGGCACTGATACCCTGTTCGGCGGATCAGGCGATGACAGGCTTTATGGTGATGGCGGCAATGACACCCTGATGGGTGGTCAGGGCAACGATACCCTTTCGGGGGGATCGGGCCGCGATACCGCAAGCTATGCCAATGCGACGTCCGCGGTTGGTGTCAGCCTGAAGAACGGTACCGCCGTTGGTGGTGACGGATATGACGTTCTGTCTTCGATCGAAGATCTGATCGGGTCGAACTTCAACGATTACCTGTTTGGCGACGATGGTGCGAACCTGCTTTCCGGCCTGTCGGGCGATGATGTTCTGGGCGGTGATGGCGGCAATGACACCATTTGGGGTGGC
Source organism: Thalassospira permensis NBRC 106175 (assembly GCF_000714555.1). Taxonomy (NCBI): domain Bacteria; kingdom Pseudomonadati; phylum Pseudomonadota; class Alphaproteobacteria; order Rhodospirillales; family Thalassospiraceae; genus Thalassospira; species Thalassospira permensis. The sequence goes on from NZ_AUNC01000001.1 coordinate 46,250, forward strand.
GATGGCAATGACGTGATCAATGGCGGATCAGGCAGCGATCTGATCGATGCCGGTGCCGGTGATGACGTCATCGAATATCAGAAAGACGCGACCTGGTCGGGCAGCTATGCCGCGAAGAATGTCGGCGATCCGGATATGGATGGCACCAACGAACAGGTCAATCTGCAAGGTTACACCCGTTCGCAGGATATCTTTGATGGGGGTGACGGTACCGATACCCTGTCCCTGACCAGCGGCAATGATGCCCTGTTCCTTGACGACAAGATCACCGATCCGGGCGTTTCGCCGCGCATTTCGAATATCGAAGTCATCGATGCCGGTAACGGCGACGATATTGTCGACCTGACCAGCGAAACCCAGTCCTATGGCGATGTGACGGTTCTTGGCGGAACCGGCAATGACATTATCTGGAGCAACGCCGGGGACGACGTCCTTGATGGCGGCGAAGGCAACGATACGCTTTGGGGTGGTGCGGGCAACGATACCCTATCTGGCGGCGATGGTATCGACGTTCTGAACGGCGGTGCCGGTGATGATGTCCTGCAATACAATGCCGACGACACCTGGAGCTCGAACTGGCATGCGCTTAATGACGGCGCGCCGGGCGAAGACGGTCATGACAACAATACCGGCTGGGGCCATACCGGCCATCACGGTAATGGTTGGGGCCATGATTACAGTGGCGATGCCGGGACTGGTGAATATGTCAATCTGAACGGCTATAACCAGTCGAACGACATCTTCGAAGGTGGCGATGGCACCGATACCCTGAAACTGACCAGCGGCAATGACGCGCTGTTCCTTGCCGATACGGTCAGCGATCCGGGCATTTCGCCGCGCATCCGCAATATCGAAGTGATCGAAGCCGGTGATGGTGATGACATCATCGATCTGACCAGCTCCTATGAAACCTATGGCAATGTCACGCTTGATGGTGGCAACGGCAATGACATCCTCTGGAGCAATTCGGGCGACGATGTGCTTCTGGGCGGGGCGGGCAATGATCGCCTGTATGGCAGTGCCGGTGACGATACCCTGACCGGGGGTTCGGGCTGGGATGAATTCGAGATCGGCAAAACCAACGGTCACGACATCATCACCGACTTCACCCCGGGCGAGGACATCATCAATCTGTCGGAATGGAATTACAGCAACTTCAACCAGATCAAGAATGACATGCATCTTGATACCGATGGCAATGTCGTGATTGAACTTGGCAATGATGCATCTGTCACCCTGATGGGCGTCCATGATACCGATGATCTTGATGCCGATGATTTCGGGTTCGGCACCTGATCGCGGATCGTTTGGATCACCTGACCCGGAAATGACAAAGGCAGCCAACAATGCTGCCTTTTCTTTTGATTGTCTGTCTTTGCCTGCTATTCGGCGGCAATCGGAACATTTGGCCGCTGATTTTCCGGGTTATCGCGGTCTATGGTCAGCTTGGCGCGAAGCTCGTGAATGTCGCGAATGCGCTTGATCTCGTCAAAGCAATCGGCGGCCTGTTCATGCCCCTTGCGGATCATCGCCACCCATTGCTTGATGCGCCCGGCCTGATGGTTTTCGGTGGTGTCATCGGCATTCATCAGGTCGATATAGGTCAAAAGCATCGTCAGGACATCGGACCAGCTTTGTTTTTCAAGGATCTCACCGGCTTCAAACGCCTTGATCCTATTGGCGATATCCGGGGCGGCAATGGCCCCGCGGCCGAGCATGAAGGACGTGCAACCGGAAATATCGCGGCATTTCGCGTAATCCTCAACGGTCCAGATTTCGCCGTTGGCGGTCATCGGGATTGAAATGGCGTCGCGGATGCGCGCCAGATATTCCCAATGTGCGGGTGGTTTGTATCCTTCCAGCTTGGTGCGCGCATGCACTGTCAGGTGCTGGGCACCGGCGGCCTCAACCGCGCGCGAATTGTCCAGAAACAGTTCCTTGTCGGCATAACCCAGACGGATTTTTGCACTGACCGGGATATGATCGGGAACCGCCCGGCGCACGCTTGAGACGATATTGAACAGATTGTCGGGGCATTTCAAAAGCGATGCACCGGCTTCGCGTTTGTTCACCGTTTTGGACGGGCAGCCGAAATTGATATCGATCCCCGGTGCGCCAAGGGATGCGGCAAAGGCGGCATTTTCCCCCATCAGTTCGGGATCATGCCCCATCAACTGCACCAGAACCGGCGTGCCCGATGCCGTTTTGCCGCCCTGAAGCAGTTCGGGGCAGTAACGGTAAAACACATGGGCCGGAAACAGGTTTTGCGACACACGGATAAACTCGGTCACGCACAGGTCAAACCCGCCCGTCGCACTCAGCAATTGCCGAACGCGCCAGTCGACCAGTCCTTCCATTGGTGCAAGCACCAGATGCGTCATGTGCCGATTATCCCGTTTCATGAAATCAAGTGCGCGGCTTTTAACACAAACCGCAACATCATGCCGGTCAAAAATCACAGATCAGGTTTGCCCTGCCAACAGCAGGATCGGCGAATTAAGGCCAATTTGGCTTATTTCCGACAAGGTTTCAGCGAATTTCCCGCCCACCTTCATAAGGTCAATCACAATAAAACGACCCGAACGAATGGTTCGGGCAGGAGAGTGTGGAAATGCTGTATGTCATCGAAAGTGCGCTGGACGAAGTCGAAGCCGTATCGCGCGATGCCCGCGAAAAACTGTCACGTCTTGAAACCGTGATGAAATCAACGGCGCAAAATCTGAAAATCCTCAAAGACAAACTCGAACAGCCTGCCACCAACGGCTAGCCTGCCGGTCTTTTTTCACCAGACATTGTCTTGTATCCCTGTTTCTTTACCCCTGTTTTGGGTAGAATAACGTGCGGGTCCGGCATACGATCCGGGCGGCTCATTGGTGCGCACTAAAACGGGTGCGCCACCCATAAGCCGTTGACCCGGTTTGACCGGATTGTTGATCAGGATCATGGGGACTGATAGCAAACCGGGCTATGACAGCGGCGATTATGACAGGTCGAATTAAGGCCTGCTTAAGACAAAGAGATTTCGAGCTGTCATATAACCGGCAGCCAATAACGGAGGACAGAATTTGCTTTATATCATCGAAAAAGCTTTGAACGAGATCGAAGCCATGCCGCGTGACAAGCGTGAAGACCTGGCGCATCTCGACACCGAAATCAATGAAGCCGTCGAAAAGCTGAAAATTCTTAAGGCAAAACTCGAAGCAGCTGGCGAAAAGAAATAAGACCTGCTGCGATGAGCTATCCGATCAAAGGTCGCGCTTTTGCGCGGCCTTTTTATCAGAAAGAAGGCTTGGTCAGCATAAGCCAAATGATCGCCAGAACCGCGAAAAATGCGGGAAACCCAAAGGCGAACCAAACGCGATAAAGACGGCGATAGGCTGGTTGTAAGGGAATTTGTTCGGAATCTGCAATTCTTGCCAAATCACGGAGTTTGATTTGAATCCAGACGACAGGAAGCCAGAATAGCCCGACAAACACGTATAATCCCAAAGACAGCGCAATCCACCCTTCGCTCAGCTCCCAGCCAACGAGCTGCGTCAGGATATAACCCGAAATGGGTTGGGCGACTGCTGCTGTTGCGGTGAAAATACCATCTGCCAGAACAACAGTGCCAGCTGTATGCGCGATGAATGCGGGATTTCCTGAACGGTTTGAAATCACGAAGAAGAAAGCTATTCCCGCACCGGTTCCAAACAGAACAAACGCCCCGATAACGTGCAGGAACAAAACGATTTCGTAAATCATCTTTCGTTTAGAACCGCCAGTGTGATCATGGAAAGGGCAATCCCCGGAAATACTTTTATCATGGGTCCCATTGGATCAAGCCAAAGGTCGGGTGCTATAACGATACTGCCAAACACGTAACACAGCGATAAACCTATCATTGCAAGGCAGGCGCTTTTGCAGGTCCTTTTTGCAAGGGCGCATAGGCCAAGCAAAAGGTCGGCGACTGAACCGCCAAAAACAAACAGGTGCGCAAGGGAAGGTTCAACGCCACGCGAAATCAGCAGGTTTTGCGCATTTTGCTGCGCATAAAACCCGATCAAGCCTGACGAAATCCAAAACAGTGACAAGATCGCGATAGAAAAAGGAACCAACAGATAGATACGAGAAAACCAGCGTTCCTGGATGGTTGCAGGCATCGTATCAAGTACCTGTTCAAGGGGTTGGCATGGCCTGCCACCATTTGAAATCCACGAACTCGAATTGCCTGTGATGCCTGTATCGAGTACCGCAAGAGCATTGCTACGCAGCGGGGATCGCCAGCCAAACCACCCCAGAATATCGGCAAACGTGCCAATGGCTTTTAACAGGAAGGGCGGAAAATCAAAACGGTATCGCCAGTCCGGGAAGCCAAGCCATTTGCGGATTCTTGTCTTCAATTGATCAAACGCATAACACTCGTCCGCTGTAATATCGGTCAGCAGTTTTGGCCGTATTGATCCTGACGCTGCCTGAACCACGGCATCTGCAACATCGTCAACAGAGACGATTTGAACCGGGACTTCAGGAAAGATGCGCATATTGACGATGGGAAATGCCGATGCTGCGCGTAGAAGTGCCGTGCCGCCATATGCGTCACGAGCGATCACCAGACTGGGGCGTAACACATACCATTCCAGTTTGGACTGCATGATGATCTGGTCGCCGCGGGCTTTGGTGCGCATGAAATCTGTTGATGCCTGAATGTCTGCACCAACGGCTGATATCTGAATGAATTTTTTGCCAGAATCTCCAATCGCTTCCGTGATTCTGGCAATGGATGTTTCATGAATCGCAATCAGGTTGTCACGCGCGCCATTTTGCAGTGCGCCTGCGGCATTGACGATGATGTCGGCATTGGACAGCAATTCCCGCCAATCTTGGGTGCTGGCAGTGGAAATATTGATTTCTCGCCATTCTATCGCCGGATTGGATTGCTTTCCCTTGTCTATCGACCGGCCAATTCCAACAACGGAAAAGCCGTCTCTTACAAGGGCTCTGATACAGGCGGAACCGATCAGGCCATAACCGCCAAGCACGTATACAGTCTTTTGTGATTGCATCAGTGCCTTCATACAAATGAAATCATGCGGAGTGTGTTAAGCGTTTCTTTTACACGCGGGGCGATTTGAAGGCACTGAAATAAATGACTAATTGCCGACTATTTCAAGCATGTGGTGTCTTGATCAGCCCAAGCATTTCCTCGACCGCGGCGGTCGGGTTGGTTGACCCGGCCAGAACATCGGCTTCTAGGGCTTTGAGGCGTCCGGCGACATCTTCGCGGGCGGTAAAGGTTTCAAGCAAACGGTCACGCAGCATGGTCCACATCCAGTCGCGTTGCTGACGCGCCCGTTTCGCAGTGAACTCGCCTTCGTTTTCCATGATGGTGCGGTGCTGGTTGATCAAATCCCAGACCTGATCAAGGCCGTCATTGATCAGGGCGGAAACCATGATCGATTGCGGTCGCCAATGATGGCTGCTGGGTTGCAGGATGCGAAGGGCGGATGAATATTCGCGTTTGGCTTCGCGGGCCTTGGCCGGGTCTGCATCGGCCTTGTTGACCGCGATCAGATCGGCGATTTCAAGAACGCCTTTCTTGATCCCCTGCAATTCGTCCCCGGCGCCGGGCAGCATCAGGACCAGAAAGAAATCGGTCATCTGGGCGACCATGGTTTCGCTTTGACCGGCCCCGACGGTTTCGACCAGAACCACGTCAAAACCGGCCGCCTCGCACAGCAAAATGGTTTCGCGGGTCATGCGATTGACCCCGCCGAGATAGCCGCTGCTGGGCGATGGGCGGATATAGGCGTTCGGATCGATGGAAAGTTCATTCATCCGGGTCTTGTCACCCAGGATCGATCCGCCAGATCGTGCACTTGTCGGATCAACCGCCAGCACGGCGACCTTTTTCCCCGCCTTGGTCAGGTTTTTGCCAAAGGCCTCGATAAAGGTGGATTTGCCGACACCGGGCACGCCGGTAATGCCGATGCGCTGTGATCCGCCGGTATGGGGCATCAGGCGCGAAAGAACGTCCTGCGCCTGATCAAAATGTCTGGCGTTGCGGCTTTCGACGAGTGTGATCGCGCGTGACAGAATGGTGCGGTCACCGGCCAGAATGCCGTCAACAATCTCGTCGGTTGAAAGAACCCGCCTGCGCACCGTTTTGCGGGGCTGGCCCTTGGGGCCGCCCGATAGGGTGCGCAGTGTTTCCGGTGCATTTTTGGGTGCACTCTTTGGCGCGGTTTCTGTCACGATCTTGCCTTCACAATCAGGCCGCTTCCTCGGACGTTGATTCCTTCAGCTTTTCTAACAGGTCACAGGCCGCTTCGGCAATCACGGTTCCCGGCGGGAAGATCGCCTCTGCCCCGGCTTCGTAAAGTTTGTCAAAGTCCTGCGGCGGGATAACACCACCCGCAACGATCATGATGTCTTCGCGGCCAAGCTTGTCCAACTCCGCACGAAGCTGCGGCACAAGTGTCAGGTGACCGGCAGCAAGAGAACTGGCACCGACGATATGCACATCGTTCTCGACCGCCTGCCGCGCGGCTTCTTCGGGTGTCTGGAACAGCGGGCCGATATCGACGTCAAAGCCAAGATCGGCAAAGGCGGTTGCGATGACTTTCTGGCCGCGGTCATGCCCGTCCTGCCCCATCTTGGCAATCAGGATGCGCGGGCGGCGGCCCTCAGATTGTTCGAACTCGTTTACCAGCCGGTCGACTTTGGCCAGTGCTTCGTTATCGGCACCGACTTCGGTTTTATAGACCCCCGAAATTGACCGGATCACCGCCTGATGACGGCCATAGACCTTTTCAAGCGCGTCGGAAATCTCGCCCACCGTGCATTTCGACCGGGCGGCCTGCACGGCAAGTTCAAGCAGATTGCCATTCCCCTGATCGGCGGCATTGGTAAGGGCGGTAAGGGCGGCTTCAACATCCGCATTGTTGCGTTCGGCGCGCAGACGTTCCAGCTTGGCGATCTGCTGACGGCGGACTTCGGCGTTATCGACCTGCAAAACATCGACCGGGCGATCATCGGTAGCACGGTATTTGTTCACGCCCACCAGTGTCTGACGGCCGCTATCGATGCGGGCCTGTGTGCGCGCAGCCGCTTCTTCGATGCGCATTTTCGGGATGCCGGCCTCAATCGCCTTGGCCATGCCGCCCTGTTCTTCGACCTCAAGGATATGGGCCCATGCCTTTTCCGCCAGATCACGGGTCAGCCGTTCGACATAATAGGACCCGCCCCACGGATCGATAACCTTGGTCGTACCGCTTTCCTGTTGCAGGAAAAGCTGCGTATTGCGGGCAATGCGCGCCGAAAAATCGGTCGGCAGGGCCAATGCCTCGTCAAGGGCGTTGGTATGAAGCGACTGGGTGTGGCCTTGGGTTGATGCCATCGCCTCAACGCATGTTCTGATGACGTTGTTAAACACATCCTGGGCTGTCAGTGACCAGCCCGATGTCTGGCTGTGCGTGCGCAATGAAAGCGATTTGGGGCTCTGCGGATCGAACTGTTTGATCAGCTTGGCCCAGATCATGCGGGCGGCGCGCATTTTGGCGATTTCCATAAAGAAATTCATGCCAATCGCCCAGAAGAACGACAGACGCGGCGCGAATTTATCAATCGGAAGACCAGCAGCCTGACCGGCACGGGCATATTCGATGCCATCGGCCAGGGTATAGGCCAGTTCAAGGTCCGCCGTAGCCCCGGCTTCCTGCATGTGATAGCCGGAAATCGAGATCGAATTGAATTTCGGCATGTTTTGCGAGGTAAAGGCAAAGATGTCCGAAATGATCCGCATCGAGGGTTTCGGCGGATAGATATAGGTATTGCGGACCATGAATTCCTTCAGAATGTCGTTCTGAATGGTGCCTGAAAGCTGTTCATGCTTAACACCCTGTTCTTCGGCAGCCGCGATATAAAGCGCCATCACCGGCAGGACCGCACCATTCATGGTCATGGAGACCGACATCTGATCGAGCGGAATACCATCAAAAAGGGTCCGCATGTCATAGATGCTGTCAATGGCCACACCGGCCATGCCGACATCGCCGGTGACACGCGGATGGTCGCTGTCATAGCCGCGATGGGTGGCAAGGTCGAAGGCAATCGACAGGCCCTTTTGCCCGGCGGCAAGGTTGCGGCGATAAAACGCGTTGGATTCTTCGGCGGTTGAAAAACCGGCATATTGCCGGATCGTCCAGGGTTGCTGGACATACATGGTCGGATAGGGGCCGCGCAGGAAGGGCGGCATGCCCGGCATGGTGTTGAGGTGATCAAGCCCCGCCAGATCATCCGCGCCAAAGACGGCCTTGACATCAATGCCTTCAGGCGTGGTCCAGGGCGCTGTATTGACCGGGCTGGTCGGGCCGGAAGTAGCACGATCAAACAGCGGCAGATTGGAAAAGTCCGGAATCCGGGTCATGGTTATTTTACCCCCAGATGTGAAAGGGCCGTCTCGCAGATCGCAAGAACATCCGCCCCGATAAATATGAAATCATCAATACCCGCCGCCTCGTAATCGGCCCTCGCATCGCCGGGATGCCCGGCAAGGTAAATGCGGGTGGCCCCGGCCTGTTTGAGGGTTTGGGCAATATCGGCGGCCATGTCGGCATATTGCGGGTCCGATCCGCAAATGACTGCGATTTTGGCACCACTTTCACCAAATGCCTTGGCGGCTTCGCTGGCATCGGCAAAGCCGTTATTGAGGATCGCCTCAATCCCGCCAGCTTCGAAGAAGTTTCGGGCAAACATGGCGCGCGCGGTATGTTTGGCAACCGGGCCCAGATTGGCCAGAAAGATTTGCGGAAGTTTGCCGGTTGATGCCTTGTGGGCATCGGCACGATCGCGCAGGGTTTCGAAACTTTCCGAAAGACGATGGGTTGGCAGCGGATCGATGGTTGTGCCCGCGGCCTTGCCATAAAGGGCTTCATACATCTGTGCGATGGTTGCACCGGATTTGGCCGCCGTGATCAGATTCTCAAGGCTGATGCCGATTGCATCCTTAAACCCGGTCTGGCGGGCTTTGGCTTCCTTGCGAATTGTCGTCAGGTCTGGCGCATCGCAGGTGACTTTGGCCTCTGTGATGTTGGGGAATTCCGACACGCCGGTCAGCGGATCGCGCCGGGTGGCAACGCGGCTTTCGCGGGTCTGCCAGATTTCGGAAATCTCTTTTTGCAGGGACCCGTCGGCAAGGGCCTTGATAATGCTGCCCTTGGCTTCAAGTGACTGGAACCGGCCCCAGGCATTGGATGCCAGTTCGCGGGTCAGGTTTTCGATGAACCATGAACCGCCCGCCGGGTCGATCACACGGTGAACGTTGCTTTCTTCCTGCAGGATCAGTTGGGTATTGCGCGCAATGCGGCGCGCAAAGCCATCGGGCAGGCCGATCAGATGATCATAGGGCAGGCAGATAACGCTATCAGCCCCGCCCAGACCGGCGCTCAAGCTGGTGACGGTGGTGCGCAGCATATTGACCCACGGATCAACCTTCGACAGCGCCATTTCGGCCGATACGGCATTGATCGTGATGGTGGCGTCATCCACACCCGATGCCGAAAGAACACGGCTCCACATCAGGCGAAGCGCACGAAGTTTGGCAATCCCGGCAAAGAAATCGGTGCCGACCGCAACATTGAACGCAATCGCACCCGCCGCCTGATCAATCACCATGCCGGTATCGGTCAGGGCGCGCAGATAGGTGACACCACCTGCCAGCAGGTAGGCAAGTTCCTGCCCATCGGTCGCACCGGCATTACAGAACGGCGCGCCATTGACCGTGATGGCGGTGGCATGCGGGAAACGGTCGATCAGATCGGCGGCAATATCGGCGGCCTGTTTGATCGCATCATCGGCGGAAACCGGAAGGCTGCCTGTTGCGGCCAATGTGCCAATCGGATCGATGTTAAAGGCCGGTGCGGCGTCGCTTGCAAAATCGTCATCCGCGTCGGCGCTGTTTTCCGCATCCTTTTCAAGGCGTGCGGCCAGAATGGCGGCGGCCGGGATGGCGGCGGCACCGGCATCGATCGCGACGGTGGCAAGGTTGGTATAGACATCGTCAAGTGTGGCTTCGAGATCGGCAAGGCAGTGAATGGCAATGCCGTCAATGCCAGCATCGCCCGATGTGACATCCGCGCCCGTGCGTGCGGCGGCATCCAGACGTAGCAGGACCGACGTTGCGCCGTTTTCCAGATCATCGAGAATCGCGGCATTGACCGATTTGGGATCGGGATGGGCATGAAGCTGGCGGATGTCCCAGCCGCTGGCGGCGTCCTTGGCATCGACGGCGGCACACAGGACCTGATGGATCAGGCGGGTTGCGTCGTCCTGATCGTCGTTGGTGTAAAGCGGCTGCATCGCGAAACCGTCAAGCATCCTTGTGACCAGTTTCCTGTCAAAGGATGCACCTTTAAGCCCGGCTTCCGCCAGTTGACGCCAGCTCGCATAATCTGCGGCTGGAAACTCTGAGGCCAGCTTTAACGGGTCTGTCATGCTCTCTCCCGGTCGCGGTCGGATCTTTTCGGATCTGGGCCGATTCTATTTTACAACGGATTCCCTCCGCCCGGTACACCCCGCCCGGTCCGGCAGAAACAGAGCCATCTTTCGGTATCTGGCTTGTGCACCGCCAAAACGGCGCATTTACAGTTGCGAGGGCAGCTTCGGCCTTGATCGCGGGTTTGCGCCGGATCGTACCGAATTCCCGAAAGAATGTTTCCATATCGCATCTGCGACATGGCGGTGTTTATAGCACCCGCCCATAATTACGTAAATAGGCATGGAAATACCTATTTAGGTCAATATTCCGACCATCCATCAGCGTTCCGTAACGTTATCGTCCTGAAAAATGGTTGTTTTCTGCCAAAGGCGGGATCAGTGGACGGATAATTATGGCGTGCCGCTGCCATTATACTTTGGCCGGATTGTGATGGTTTCTGGGAAAAAATGCGGGGTTTAACCAATTTGACATTTTCATCTGCCAGATTGGGGCTGTCCCAAATCTCGGAGTATTGCCATCCATGAATGCGCTCAGCGCCGTGCCGCCCCGACCGATACATGACGGTCTGGTTGCGTTTGCCGACGACAGCCCCAGCGCCAAAGCGGCCCTTGAAACCGTTTTGCGCCGTGCCGGGTATGACGTGGCAGGGTTTGACTGTGCCGACGATCTGATCGACCAGCTGGACGGTCTTTATCCGCGCGCGATTATTCTGGATCTTGAAATGCCCGGTATGAGCGGGTTTGAAGCCTTTTGCGAGATTCGCCGCCGCTTCCCGAACGCGGTCGAGGTGCCGGTTCTGTTCTTCTCGGCCCATTATGATGCCGATACGCGGGCCCAGGCCGATGCCCTTGGCGCGGCTGACTTTATCAGCAAAGATGCAAGCCCGATGGTGGTGATCGAGCAGCTTAACCGGGCGCTCGATAAATCCATGAGCCATTGCTGAGTTATTTTTGGCAATCGCCTGCATTTTTCATTTTTAGTGAATAATCAAAAAATCGGGTCTTTTGGCAAAAAAAATGCCGTTCGACCCGATTTTTCATATTGCTCATATCATAATAGCAAACGCCTTCTCAGGCGTGGCGAAGCTGTGCCGGGTCACCCGATGGCATGGCAATCGTGTGATCCTCGTCCCCGTGGACATGATAAAGTCGATCACAGGCAAGTGTGGTCGACGGATCGATGGTTGGACGCTGGGCGAGGCGGTCATAGATGGCCGCAAAATCGGTATCCATTGCATCGAAAAGCTGCTGATAGTCGGTCAGCACGAAATAGGTTTTCTGGAAATCGTCAATGGCATAGTCGGTTGCCATAACCCGTTCGAGGTCAAATGCCACCCGGTTGGGGGTTGGATCGGTGACGGAATAGATGGTTTCCGTTTGCGATGACAGCATGCCCGCCCCATAGGCGCGCAATCCGTGTTCGGTCATGATCAGGCCGAACTCTACCATGTACCAGTACATGCGGGCGAGTTTCTTGAGCCCGCCTTTGGCAATGGCTTCGGGGCCCTTGGCACCATAAGCCGCCAGATAATCGGCAAAGACCGGGTCATAAAGCATCGGCACATGACCAAAGAAGTCATGGAAGATGTCGGGTTCGACGAGATAGTCGATCTCCTCCGGCTTGCGCAGCCAGACGGTCACCGGGAAACGCCGGTTGGCGAGATGATCGAAAAACACATCATCGGGCACCAGCCCCGGCACCGCGACAAGGTGCCAGCCAGTGGCAGCATGGAGCTTCTCACTGACCCGACCGAAATGCGGAATGCCGTCGGCGGCATCAAGTTTTTCAAGATTGCGGATATAATCGGGGGCGGCATAGCCCGGCAGGATCGCCTTCTGACGGGCATAAAGTTTGCGCCAAAGGTCATGTTCGGCCTCAGAATAGGATGCCCAGTCCTGGGCCACGGTGTAGTCATCATTGATGTGGCTGTAATCGCCGCGCAGATTTTTGTTCTGGTCCATAGCGGTCCTCGTTTGCTCCCTGATGAGACTTTCTGCATGGACTATTTTACATCAATTCAAATGTCATTTTCGCGCGATATAGGGATCAAAATGCGTTATGGTTGATCAAATATGACCGTATAAACCATTTTGAGGGCGAAAAATGACCGATGTGCTGTTAAGCCCGACCGACATCAAAATCCTGCAAATCCTTCAGCGCGACGCATCGATCAGCAATGTGCAGCTGGCCGAAAAGGTCGGTATGTCGCCTTCGCCGTGCCTGCGCCGGGTCAAGCAGCTTGAGGCATCGGGCATCATTCGCCAGACGGTGGCGTTGCTGGACCGCAGGAAGGCCGGGCTTGGCGTGCTGGCAACCATTCAGGTCCGCCTGCAACGCCACACCGAAGAAGGGGCGGAGGATTTTGCCAAGGCGATGAACGACCTGCCGCAGATCATGTCCTGTTGGGCGATGACCGGGCGGCAGGATTTCCTTCTGGTGGCGCTGGCGCGCGATATTGAAAGCTTTGGGGATTTCGTGACGCACAAGCTGCTCTCGATGCCCAATGTGCGTGATGTGCAGTCAAGCCTTGTGCTTAAGGAATACAAGAACCAGACGGCGATTCCGATATTGGCGACGGTTTGAGGGTTGCAGGCACGATATGGCTGCCAACTTCGCCCGCACCAATGATGCCGATGATCGTCACGGGAGATTTAACTTTGGATTTGTCATGGAAAGCGATGCGGGCAGGCAAAGGGGGAATTTTCCCGCCCGCATCAGGGCGATCATCAGGTGCCGATGCCACCCGCGACATTGACGGTTTCACCAGTGATGTAACCGGCATGCGGTCCGGCAAAGAAGGCGATGGTTTCGGCGACTTCGTCAAGCGTCGCGATCCGGCGGATCGGGTGCATGTCAAGAAGCGCATCGGGCACGCTGTCGCCAAGAACTTCGGTGGCCATGTCGGTTGGCATCACGCCGGGCTGAATGACATTGACCGTGATGTTGCGACCGCCGAGATCACGGGCAACGCCCTTGGCATAGCCGACAAGGGCGGCTTTGGTCCCGGCATAGTCGGCCGCACCGGCGAAGGGAACGTGGCTGCCAAGGAGTGAGCCGATAAAGATGATCCGGCCCCCGTCAGAAAGTTTGGGGGCGGCCGCACGGGTATTGGCGATTGTCCCCATGACATTGACCTGCCATTGGCGATTGTATTTTTCGCCATCAAGTTCGGGATCATCCACCAACTGCCCCTGAATGGCGATGCCGGCATTATTCACAAGGATGTCGAGCCTGCCGAATTCGGCAATCACCGCATCGATCAATGGTTTGGCAGAAGCCAGATCCGACTGATCGCTTTTGATTGCAATCGCACGAACACCTTTGGATTTGAGTTTTTCGATGACGGCATGGGCCTTGTCGGCGGAAGACGCGTAGCTGATGGCGACGTTTGCGCCAAGATCGGCAAGCTTTTCGGCCGTGACAGCCCCAAGGCCACGCGACCCGCCCGTGATGAGGGCGACTTTGCCGCCAAGAGTTTCGGTCATGATTAATCCTTCCTGTGTGTGATCCTGTGCGGGCTGGCCAGAACGGCAGCGGCACTTTTCATAACGTTCATTACTGTAATGATCATTATGAAAACTGGACATGTGCTGTCAAGTGGTTTAATAACGATCATTACGAAAAACAGGATTGGACTGATGGGACGTCATCGCGAATTTGATGTGGAAAAGGCACTCGACGCGGCACTTTGTGTTTTCTGGCGCAAGGGCTACGAAGGGGCGTCCTATGCCGATCTGACAGAAGCAACCGGTGTCGAACGGCCCGCGCTTTATTCCGCGTTTGGCAACAAGGAAGCCCTGTTTCGCAAGGCGCTGGACCGTTATTACGCGCATTATCTTGATTATATTCCGGTGGCACTCGACCTGCCGACGGCCCGCGAAGTTGCAGCGCATATCCTGTATCAGGCGGCGGATCTGAACACACGTTACCCCGATCATACCGGCTGTCTTGGCATCCACGGGGTTCTTGCCGGATCGGATGATGCGGAACCGGTGCGACAGGCATTGATTGAGGCCCGTGCAGTCGGCGAAGAACAGCTTCGCCAACGGTTCGAGAGGGCAAAGGCCGAGGGTGATCTGCCTGAAACAGCCGATCCGGGCGTGCTTGCGTCGTTCGTTCTGACGATCCTGCATGGCATGGCGGTACAGGCCAAGGCAGGTTTCAGCCGTGAAAGGCTGGAACGCGTTATCGACCAGGCACTTTCGACCTGGCCGACAGCGTCTTGATGATTGGTTGTAATTACCGGGAAGTTCTTTGGGACCGGCTTTGCAAAATCACGGCACAATCTTGAAGAACGGGTCGCAGCAGGTCCCACCCGGCGTGCAGCCATAATTGCCAGTCATATCCATTGAAAAATCGGCTTTCTTCCATTGGCGATAATGGGCCGGGGTGAAATAGACGAGGTTGTTTACATAGTCGTAAACGATCCGGCCATCCGAGTTGGCATAGGCATATTGGTTATCGGCCGGATATTCCTGCTGGGTAAACTCGATATAGCCGGTCAGCGGGACTGCAACACCGCCGACAACAGAGAAACGATGCGCAACGCAATGCCAGCGTTGGCTGTTTGACATGCCCCCCAAGGCATCAAGAGCATTCATTGTTTGTTGCTGGTTTGGGTTGCCTGCGTAGTTGGGGCAAGCGGCGGTATTTAATCCGCCCAACGCGATCCGGGGCAGGTGATCAACGGCGTTGCCATGTGGTGAGCGAACCGCCCCCTGCCAATAGGCAGGCCCCATCGCGAAAGGCCCATTAACAGCAGCGGGATAGAAATTCCCGGCGGCCACCTGTGCGACATTGTAGGCGTGCAGGGATTGCGCCATCTGGCGAAGGCCGTTGGTAACAACGGCGCGCGTTGCACTGACCGAAGGCACGACCAACCCGGATAGGGTCTGGGTCGAGACGGCCTGCACGTTTTGGGGTAAAGCAGCCCAGTTATCGCACTGATTGACCGGGAAAGTATGCGAAGCCCCGTTTGGTGCGCGGCCCGACCATAATTGTCCGATGGCATCTTGCGGGTCTGCCCACTGATTCTGAGCCATAACAGGGATGGCCAAGGGAAGTGTCAGAACCAATCCGAGGAGTAGGGAATAGAGGCGTTTCATTTGTGGGTCCTTGGTTCGTTGATCATCTTCGAAAAGAAGGAAGCCCAGATTTGACGTCCCGCCGGATTGATTGTGATCGCGCTGCACTGCGTCACGGGTGATGCTTGCTTTTGGTTGGTGATTTCGGGCATAGGTTTGATCCTGTTCTGAATGCGCCCGGTCTTTGAATGTGCCCAGTCATGGAGAGCCCCAAGATGTCTGCCAATTCTGCCAACCAGATTGCTGCCAATCCGATCCTTGTCGAAGCCACGCGTGGCGGGATGGTCGAAAGTTTCCATCGCGGGCGGTATGTCGTGATGAGGGCCGATGGCACGGTGGTTGCCGAGGGCGGGGATATTGACGCGTTGATGTATCCGCGATCCGCGATCAAGCCGTTGCTGGCGATCCCGCTGGTTGAAAGCGGGGCGGCGGATGCGTTCGGGCTTGAGGACCAGCACATTGCACTGGCCTGTTCGTCGCATAATGGCGAGGAAGAACACGCCCGGACGGTGGCGGCGTGGCTTGAGAAAATCGGGTTGTCGGTCGATACGCTGGAATGTGCGCCGCATTATTCGTTAAGCCTGAATGCGGCGATCAAGCAGGCGTCCGATCATGTGAAGCTTTCAAAGGCGCATAACAATTGTTCGGGCAAGCATTCCGGGTTCCTGACGACCGCGCAGCATCTGGGCGATGATCCGCAAGGTTATATCGAGGAAGCCCACCCGGTTCAGCAGCGCCTGATCCGGGTTCTGGAAGAAATGGGCGATTGCGATCTGTCTTCCACGCCACGTGGCATTGATGGATGCGGCATTCCGGTGATCGGGATGCGGTTGCGTGACCTTGGCCTTGCCATGGCGCGGATGGCCGATCCGAGCGGATTGGCTCCGAAACGTATTGAGGCGATCAAACGTATTCGCAAGGGATGTGCGCAAGCCCCGTTCATGGTGGCGGGCACCGGGCGTTTTTGCACCGGGATCATGGAAGTCTGCGGCGAGGATGCGCTGGTCAAGGTTGGGGCGGAAGGCGTTTATTGTGCCGCATTCCCCAAACAGGGTCTTGGCGTTGCGCTTAAGATTGATGATGGCACCCAGCGCGGGGCCGAGGTTGCGATGGGGGCGATATTGCGCCAGCATGGCGTGATTGATGATGCCCGTGCCGAAACACTTAAAAATTATCTGACGCCGGTTCTGACCAACTGGGCGGGCAAATATGCCGGGGATCTGCGACCGGCATTCTGATTTGGGGGAAAGATGCACAGCATCGCGGCCTATGCCGGTGCAGCAATTGCCGAAATCGCCGGATGCTTTGCATTCTGGGCGTGGCTGCGGCTTGGCAAATCCGCATTCTGGATCGTGCCGGGCATTTTATCGCTGATTGTGTTTGCCTGGGCGTTGACCAGGGTTGAAAGCGATTTTGCCGGGCGGGCCTATGCGGCCTATGGCGGGATTTATATTGCGGCGTCGTTGGGCTGGTTATGGCTGATTGAGGGTAAAATGCCCGATAGATGGGACATGACCGGGGTTGCGGTCTGTCTGGTCGGGGCGGGGATCATTTTGTTCGCACCGCGTTAACCGGTTTTTTGACCGTATCGGCTTTGCCTGTCCGATCCTCGGCCGGGAGCAGGACATGGAAGGTTGTGCCCTTGCCCATTTCGGTTTCAAACCAGATGCGCCCGCCATGCTTGACCTGCACGATGTCGTGGGTGATGGCAAGGCCCTGACCGGTGCCCTTGCCGACTTCCTTGGTGGTGAAGAACGGGTTGAAGATTTTGGATCGGTTTTCCTTGGCGATGCCGGTGCCGTTATCGGAAATGCTGATCAGGACACTGTCATCGAGGAAGGTGGTTTTGATCCTGATCTCGCCTTCTTCGGGCGTGCGTCCGGCGGCGTCAATCGCCTGCGCGGCATTCACGAGCAGGTTGAGGAAGACCTGATTGATTTCGTTGATGTGGCACGGGATATGCGGCAGTTCCGGTTCGTAATTTTCGACGAGCTGCGCGTAATGTTTCCATTCGTTACGCGAAATCACGGTGACGTTTGACAGGACGCGATTGATATCGGTCGCGGTTTTCTCCGCCCCGCCCGGATGGGAAAATTCCTTCATCGACAGCACAATGCGGGCCACCTGATTGATGCCGTCAAGGGATTGCTGGGTGGCGTGCGGGATTTCATCAAGCAGGAATTCCAGATCGGCATCGCGCATTTTGCGGGCAAAATTATTGAAGGTGTTTTCAGGCAACCGGTCGCGATTCTGCCACAACGTTTGCAAGGCCAGCCCCAGAATGCGCGACAGCGCCCCATAGCCGTCATTGAGGAATTTCAGGTTGTCGCGGATATACTGGCTGGGCGTATTGATTTCATGGGCAATGCCCCCGGCAAGATGACCGATGGCTTCGAGTTTCAAGGCTTCGCGCAATTCACCTTCGAGCTTTTGGTGCGATTCTTCGGCCTGTTTGCGGCGCGTGATATCGCGGAAAATGTAAAGGTAGCTCATTTCGCCGGTGAAATTGGCGGGGCTTACGGTGATTTCCATCGGAAAGGTATCGCCATCAAGGCGCTGTCCCATGGTTTCGGTATAATCATAGCGTAGTGTGCCGCTGCTGATATTGATGCAACGGTTGAGCAATTTGTGACGCACGGTCGATTTTCGATCGACAAACAAGGCATCAACCGACCGGCCCAGCATATCGGACATTGTGCCCCGCATCAGATTGAGTGCGGACTCGTTGCAATCGCAAATCATCCCGGCACCATCAATGACCAGAATGCCTTCGACAACGCTGTTGAGGATGGTTTTAAGCCGCTGATTTGATTCTGTTTCGCGTTTCTTCTGTTCGTTCAGAAGAGCATGAATCTGCTTCAGGGCTTCGGGGCTGACATCAAGTTGATCAATCGCGTCGAGCAAGTCGTCGGTACCCGCCGAATCGCTGGTCGGGTGGATGACCTTGAGGTTTTCGTCATTGTGGTGTGTGTCGTTCATACCGGCTTTCCGTGTTTCAACCGTTTTGTGAAGGTTTCATGCCGCCACGACGAATGCGGATCGGTTCATGGAATTTGTGGATCTGTTGAAACACGCGCAGGCGCTGCAACTGGACCTCGGAAACGTGGTTGCCGTGGGTCAGCAGCACATGACCATCGACGGTTTCGATATCGGTCATCAGGAAGTCGTGCACACGCAGCGATTTCAGC
The DNA here is from genome assembly GCF_000714555.1 of Thalassospira permensis NBRC 106175. Lineage (NCBI taxonomy): Bacteria > Pseudomonadati > Pseudomonadota > Alphaproteobacteria > Rhodospirillales > Thalassospiraceae > Thalassospira > Thalassospira permensis. The sequence continues at coordinate 64,999 of NZ_AUNC01000001.1, forward strand.
AAGATATCCTGTTCGCGGCCCTTGGGATGGATATCGACATCGTAAGAGTCGTCAACTATTGCCAGCAGGTCGGAAATCTGACCGAAAAGTTCCGGATCGTAGCGATGCGAATGTTCTTTCAATTCATCGAAATTCTGGGCCAGTGGCATGTCGCTGGTGCTGATTTCGGCAAGGTCATTGAGGATACGCAGCACGCGCGCGCCAAGAGGAATATCCGTACCCTTCGGACTGTTGTCGGTGGGGAAGCCCGTCCCGTCGAAATTGCGGAACTGAAGATAGACGATTTCGCCGATATGGTTCAAACGCGGGATATTGGAAATCAGTCGTTTTCCCACCTCTGGCGTGCGTTTCAAAAGGTCGCGTTCAAGCGGTTGCAGAACCTTGCCCATGGCCAGACGCGCCAGCGTTTCAGGTGGTAGCGAGACCAGGCCAATCGGCGCAAGAAGGGCGGCCAGACCAAGTTCCCACGGCTGGGGATAGCCAATATCGCGCGCAATCATGTCGCACCATGATTTCACCCGCATGGACCGGCCGAATATCAGGGGATTAAGCTGGGCGAGAACATCGGTCAGAACCTTGACGCTGCCTGCCAGTGTCTGTTCCAGAAGATCGCGTTCCGCCGTGATCAGATGATATTGGCGGATGGCATCGTTGATCCCCTGTTCCAGCACCTCGTCATCGCAGGGTTTGCTGAAAAACCGGAAAATATGGCCGCGATTGATGGCCTCGACGGCGGTGTGCTGGTCGGCATTGCCGGTCAGCATCATGCGAACCGTATCGGGACTGACGCGCCCGATTTCGGTCAGAAGTTTCACACCGTCCATGCCGGGCATCCGCATATCGGCGATGCAGACGGCAAAGGGGCCGTCTTCCATCAGGATACGCAAGGCTTCCTGCCCGCCAATGGCGATTTCAAAATCGTATTTGTGGCGCATCTTGCGTTGCAGGGCATGCAGCAGGTTTTTATCGTCATCAACGAAAAGGACTTTGCTTTTTTCCATGGCCACGGATCTTTACTGGGTCAGGGTTTTGTATTTGTCGGCGACAACGCGCGCGATCATGCGCCATTCGTCAAGCTGGTCAGCTTTGCCGATGGTTTTCAGATATTCCATGTCGATATGGCTTTCGACCTGTTTGCCGGTTTCTTCGGCGGCAACCTGCCGGGTGAGGTCCTGTGCGACATAAATTGCGGTAAGGACGTTCATTTCGCGATGCGGGGTATCCATCGGGCGGTGGTGATAGGCAACCGCCTGTACCACGGGTGCCGGGAAGCCCCATAAACCCAGAAGATAGGCGCCTATTTCCGGATGACCGGCGCCGAACTGTTCGATTTCGGCCTGTTCGATGGGGATATGTTCCTGTTCGACCCGATCAATCACCTTGGCCATTTCGGCATTGCGGTTGGCATAAAGGATCAGGCTGCCGACGTGGCTGAGCATGCCGGTCGAGGGAACAGCGTGGCAGATGGCGCGCGGCAGTTTTTCATATTCGGCAATCAGGGCGGCGGTGACGCCGATCTGCTGGCTGCGATGGCAGAGGCGCAGCAATTTGTCGGCTTCGCTTTTGGGGCCATCAAATCCGCGGAAAATGCCAACAAAAAGGGCCAGTGCTTTTAGCGTCTCGGTCCCGATCATGCGTACGGCATGGGAGACGGAACTGATTTTCTGGGCAATGGCGAAATAGGCGGAGTTGGTCAGTTTCAGGACTTCGGCGGTCAGGGCGATATCGGATGAAACGATCCGGGTGATCTGATCCTGGGATATTCTCGGGTCTTCAAGTGCCTTGACCAGCCGAAGGTAAGTATCGGGTGGGGAACTGAGTGTGTCGATGCTGGCAACGAGGGACCGCAATTCCGGTCGGGTCAGCAGACTGCGCAAATCAAGCGCGTTTTCGATGGTTTCGATCAGCACCAGGTCTTCGCACGGTTTGGCAAGATATTGATGGGCTGGCCCGACGGTTCGCAGAACGGCCTCTTCCTCGGCGAAGCCCGAAAGGATGATGCGGGTGGCGTGTGGATGGGATTTTTGCAGGGTGCTCAGCAACGTTGCGCCATCCATACCGGGCATCCGCATATCCGATACGACCACATCGAATTCTTCGTGACTGGCAAGTTCAATGGCGGCAGCCGCACTGGTGGCAAAAACCATGTGCCAGTCCGGACGCATGCCGCGCAACCGCCGCCGCAGGCCGTTCAGGATGTTTTCGTCATCATCAACGAACAGGATATTATTCATAAATCGGGGTCCATAAAACGCGTGCCGCTTTTGGTGTTACCTACGTATTTGGTGATTTTACCCGTCAGATCAAAGGTATCGGTCTGCAAATAATTAAAGTTGTGATCAAAAAATTTTACACGTCATGGATAAACCGACGAATGCGCCGAGATGTTGCTGTGCCGGGTATATCGGGGCGGTCCTGACAGAACGGAAGTCCGCTCTGAGCCGGACAGCAAAAAGCCGCCTTCCGATGAAAGGCGGCTTTGATAAATGCGGGTCTAATGCCGTTAATCAGCTGCGGTAATCCGCATTGATCGAGATATAGCCATGTGTCAGATCGCAGGTCCAGACGGTGGCCGTGCCATCGCCAAAGCCAAGATCGACATCGATATCGATATACTGGCCCTTGATATGGGCTGCGACCGGGGCTTCGTCATAATCGGCGACGCGTTCGCCGTTTTTCGCCAGAACAATGCCACCGATGGAAACGGTCAGTTTGTTCGGGTCGGCCTGGACACCGCATTTGCCAACCGCCATGACGATGCGGCCCCAGTTGGCGTCTTCACCGGCAATCGCGGTTTTGACCAGCGGAGAGTTCGCAATCGCCTTGGCGGTGATTTTGGCTTCTGCTTCGCTGATGGCGCCGGTGACATTGACGGTGATGAATTTCGACGCCCCTTCGCCGTCGCGCACGACCTGATGGGCAAGATCACGCATGACGTCTCCAAGCGCGGTTTTGAAACCGGCCAGTGCCGGATCATCAATGCCGGTGACGGCGGCATTGCCCGCCTTGCCGGTTGCGGCCAGAAGGACGGTATCGGATGTCGAGGTATCGCTATCGACCGTGATCGCATTGAACGACCGGTTGGTGCAATCGGCAAGCAGGGATTGCAGCACGGCATGGGGCACGGCGGCATCGGTAAAGATGAAGCCCAGCATGGTGGCCATGTTCGGTTCGATCATGCCTGAACCCTTGGCAAAACCGGCAATGCTGACCTTGGCACCGTGGATGGTGGCGGTGGCCGATGCGCCCTTGGGGAAGGTGTCGGTGGTCATGATCGCCTTGGCGGCATCAAGCCAGCCAGCGTCATTTGCCAGAAGATCGGGCAGGGCATCGGTGATGCGGTTTGCGGTGGTTGGCTCGCCGATGACACCGGTGGAGGCGGTGAAAATCTCGGTCTTGTTGCAGCCCAGCGCCTTTGCGGCGGCTTCGACCTTGTCTGCGACGAATTTTTCGCCCGCCTTGCCGGTGAAGGCAACCGAGTTACCGGCATTGACAAAGAATGCCCGACCGGTGCCGCCTTTAAGCGCCTCGCGTCCCCAGCGAACAGCGGCCGATGCCGTGGTCGAGGTGGTGAAGACACCCGCAACCTGTGTGCCCGGTTCGAGTTCGGCCAGAAGGACATCGGGGCGGCCCTTGTAGCGGATGCCAAGGGTCACGGTATGCAGTTTGACACCGGGAATTGCCGGAAGATCGGGGAAGCCGGCCGGGGCCAGCGGAGAAAGCGACGTCGCAACCATCTGTTCAATTTCCTTCGTTGAACGTAACCCTGCCATTAATCCAAAGGTAGCGCATTTGGCACGGGTGGATGACAAAAAAACGGGGCGATGCCGGACGGCTCACCCCGTTTTGGATCTCAGCTTTGAAACCGGTTAAGCCGTGGGGCTTAGTTTTTCGGGGTTTCTGCGCTGTCGTCTGTGGCCGGGGTTTCGGTGTTGTTCACCACCTCGGCATCGGATCGAAGTTCTTCAATCAGGTCCTGAACGGCCTGCTGGGTGACTTCTGCTTCCATCTGCTGACGGATTTCTTCCAGGGTCGGCTGGATGCCGTCTTTTTTCTCTTCAACCAGGATCACGTGCCAGCCGAACTGGGTCTGAACCGGTTCTTTGCTGTATGTGCCCGGCTCCATCGCGAAGGCGGCTTCGGCGAACGGTGCGACCATGTCGCCCTTGTTGAAGAAGCCAAGGTCACCACCATTCGGACCGGACGGGCCGGTTGATTTTTCTTTGGCGAGTTCGACGAAATCGGCACCGTCGTCAAGCTCGGCAATCACGGCTTTGGCGTCGTCTTCGTTTTCCAGAAGGATGTGACGCGCGTGAACCTGCGGCTCTGGCTCGTTGGTTTTGATGAATTCGTCGTAATGGGCTTTGATCGCGTCGTCGGTGACTTTCTCGGCGATTGCGCGCTCAAGATAGGTTTCGGCAACGAGGCGGCGCTCAAGAGCGGCGAGCTGATTCTTGACCTCTTCATCGTCGGCAAGACCCGCATCCTGACCGGCAAGCATCAGCAGGCGCTGATTGATTTCGCGGTCGACAAGCATCGGCTTGAGCATTTCAAACGGGAGCTGGCGATACTGTTGGGGCAGGCCCTCTTGTGTCGCGCGCACTTCGGATTCCAGGATTTCCTCGCCATTGACGGTTGCAAGAACCTGGTCTTCGGCCGGTGCAGCGTCCTGTGCCATAACCGGGCTTGCAAACATGACGGTCGCAAGTGACGCAGCGAGTAGGGTTTTGCGCAGCATATTTTCTCCAGACTTTTCATTTAAGGGGGATTTTTCCCCATGCCTCACCCCACGGATAAATCACATCCGCTCGTGACACACAAGGGTTCCCCTCGGATGTCACGGTTTTTTCAAAGCAATCTGGCTAAAATGTGAAATGCTGATGTAGTGCGGAAAATATAATGGCGCGGGCAAGGGCGATTTCGCGCCCTTGCCCGCCGGTTTCTGCCAGAATCCAGAAATAGCCGTCAGGCGCGAACGTCAAAAAAGACTTCGCCGACGGTGCCGGTGGTGCCGTCATCGCGCTCAAATTGTGATTTAGCAACCAGATCACCACCGATCAGACGCTGATCAAGCGGGGTGATCATTGTCAGCGAAATCGATTTGATGCCTTCGCTTTCAAGCGAGCTTTGGCTGCCATCAGCACGCAGCAGGACCAAAGAGGAAAAGACCTTGTCCTTGCTGTCGATCACGCCATCATTGTTGTCGTCATATTTGGCGAGTTCGGCAAAGCCGTCCTTGGCACCGTTTTGATCGCCAAACAATTCGGTACCATCATTGATGATGCCATCATCGTTGCGATCAAGCGCCAGCAAGGCATCATTGCCGCCAACCCATGCGGTTTGATCAATAGTTCCATCGCCATCAATATCGAACTGTTTGTTATCATTGACGTGTGAGGTGGTGATGCCGTCCCCGTCAAGATCAAGGATCAGCGGGTCCACCTGGCCGAATTCGACGCGAAGTTTACTGATTTCGACATTAACCTTGGTGTAGGACCAACTGGCGTTGGTCTCGTCGCCGGAGAACGATAGATGACCTTCGATCTGTGACAGATTGATTTGCACGGTTTGCGATATAACGGCGGTGCCGCTGAAGGTTCCGATCGCGGCGAGCTGGTTTGCCGAGAACGGGACTTTTTGCCCGACGAGCGCCCGGATATAATCCTGAAAGCCGGTAAAGGTGACATCCTCGGGGGAGGTGCCTGTCAGTTCCCTTGCCATTGCGCGGGCTTTTTCAGGCGGGATTCCCAACATCGCAAACAAAATCAGCGCGTCGGTTTGGATTTTGTCCATAACCTCGTCATATGATATTTCGCTGAGGCGCAGGAAATCGGGCATTTTGCTCCAGGGTGGGGAAGTTACCTCGGTTGCCTGCTTGGTCAGTTTCTGAAGGCGTTTGGATGCTTCGAGACTGATATCGATATTATCGATAATGCGACGCAGACGGCTGATGTCTTCGTCGACATCGACCGTGGGATCATCGTTGGCGGTTTTGTTAGCCATTTTTCCCGACAGGCCAAGATCGCGATGCGCAGACCGGTCGGCGCGGGGACGTGAAAAATCGGAATGTTCAAACATTTGGTCGCCTCCTTCCTGAAGGCATTTTGACGAAATGCTGTGGGATCGGGGATTGTCCCCCGACCCAGCATTTTTCGATTAAGCCAGAACGTCCTGTTCCTGGCTGGGATCGGCCACGGCGACAGTTTCACCTTTTGGGAATTGGAAGGTTGCACCGTTTTCGTTTTGTCCGAAGATGCCCATCGGCAAGATCATATCGACAGACAGATTAAGCATCTTATTGCCCGATCCATCGGGAGCCGTGGATTGGGAAATGCCGCGGACGATGGCGCCCGCCTGTTCCATGATCTGTGCATTGAGTTTTGCCATGCGGCTTTGGATCAGTTCTGCCATCATGGCAGCGTCATCCGCACCGATTGCGGTATCGGTTTTTTCGTCTGGTGTTGCGGCCGCGGTTTGCGTGCCGGTGGTGTCGGCCATAAGCTGACGGATGAATTCGGCGACACCGCCGTCATTCATATCGAACATGAGGCCGCCTTTATCCGCACTTGTCGGATTGCCCAGCATATCCACCAGATTGTTGTTTTTAAGACCGTCCATCATGGAGTCAATCGCCCCCATGACGCCAGCGGTGCTATCACCGATGGCGACGGCTTTGGTGGTGACAACTTCGACTTTGGCGGTCTTAAAATCAAACAGGAATTCGCCCGTGGTGCTGTTGATGTTGATGTTCAGGGACTGCACCCCCATCATCGCGGATTCGGAAACCGCAGCACCGGCACCCTTGGACCCAGCATAGGCAATTTCGGTGCGCGAATATTTTGCGACGGCTTGTTGGAAGTTGAAATCAACATTGCCATCGTCAGAGAACATGCCGCGGATGCCTTCGAACAATGCATCGGTGGCGAGCATGGCTTCGCGGCCATCCATGCCACTTAGTCTGAACATTTCGATCACGTCATCCTTGATCAGTTCAAGGGCGGCATTGAGTGCGCGTTCAAACAGGTCTTTGGTTGACAGTTCTTCGGTTGCCGGTGGTTTTGCCGCTGATGTCTGCACGGCTTTGTCATCGGATGCTTTGGCCGCAACCGCGTCCGTGGACAAATCAACGGGATCGACGATCTGGCGGGAATTTTTGTCGGACTTTGCCGCATTCGGATCAGCTTGCCTGTCCGATGCGTTTACCAACTGACGCGAGTCAGTCTGGGGCGATTGCCCCCTTTGAAAGGGATTTAGCGTGGTGAGATTCACCATTTCCTCCTCCTGAGGTTTTTCCGCAAAGAAATCTGTCGTCTCTTTACGAAAGGTGAGCTACTTGCTCTCAAATTCTGGGTTGAACATGGAATATACGTGTTTTTTATGGTTTGCTCAAGCGCGAAGGACAGGGGGCGAGTGCCATTTTTGAGGGCAATGGTTTTCGCTGCTGGACGTGAACATATTAGTGATAATGGTTCGTTCCGTTGACAGATGGCAGACAGGGTTCTATCTGTGATCGGGCCTCGGTATATAGCCGTTGCCCCATAACTGTTTTTTCATTTGTTCAGGAACGTTTTAATGCTCGGCGTAATTGCCCGGAAAATTTTCGGTTCAGCTAACGATCGTGAAGTCAAAGCCCTGCGGGCCACGGTCGAGCAAGTCAATGCCCTGGAACCCGAAGTCGAGAAGCTTAGTGACGACGAACTGCGCGCCCGTACCGATTGGCTGCGCGAACGTCTGTCCAAGGGCGAGACTCTGAAGGATATTCTTCCTGACGCATTTGCCACCGTTCGCGAGGCTGCCAAGCGTGTCCGCGGCGAACGTCATTACGATGTGCAGCTGATGGGCGGCATGGTTCTGACACTTGGCAAGATTGCCGAGATGAAAACCGGTGAAGGTAAAACGCTTGTTTCGACGCTTCCGGTTTATCTGAACGCGATCGAAGGCAAGGGCGTCCATGTTGTGACGGTCAACGATTACCTTGCGCGTCGTGACGCGGAATGGATGGGGCAGGTTTACGGCTTCCTGGGGCTTTCTGTTGGCGTGATCATGCATGGCATGACCGATGACCAGCGGCGTGCGGCCTATGCATGCGATATCACCTATGCGACCAATAACGAGCTGGGCTTTGATTATCTGCGCGATAACATGAAGTTCCGCCTTGAAGACATGGTGCAGCGCCCGTTCAACTTTGCCATTGTCGATGAAGTTGACAGCATCCTGATTGACGAAGCACGGACGCCGCTGATCATTTCCGGCCCGGCCGAAGACAGTTCGGAGTTGTATCGCGCGATTGATGCGCTGATCCCGAAACTGACCGAGGATGATTACGAGAAGGATGAAAAGGCACGTGCCGTTACCCTGACCGAAGATGGCACCGAGAATGCCGAGCAGCTTTTGCAGCAGATGGGCATCCTGACCGAAGGCACGCTTTATGACGTTGCCAACGTGCATCTGGTGCATCACGTCAATCAGGCGCTTAAGGCGCACAAGCTGTTCCAGAAGGATACCGATTACATCGTCAAGGACGACAAGGTCGTGATCATTGACGAATTCACCGGCCGCATGATGGAAGGCCGCCGGTATTCGGACGGTTTGCATCAGGCGCTGGAAGCCAAGGAAAAGGTCAAGATCCAGAACGAAAACCAGACCTTGGCATCGATCACCTTCCAGAACTATTTCCGTCTTTATCCGACCCTTGCGGGCATGACCGGTACGGCAATGACCGAGGCCGAGGAATTCGAGGAAATCTACAATCTTCAGGTTGTCGAAATCCCGACCCATCGCCCGATTGCCCGTAAAGACGCCGATGATGAAATTTATCGGACGGCCAAGGAAAAATGGAACGCGATTGCCGATCTTCTGGAAGATTGCCACAAGCGCGGCCAGCCTGCCCTTGTCGGCACGGTGTCGATTGAAAAGTCGGAAATTCTTGGCGCGTTGCTGAAAGAACGAAAAGTCCCGCACGAGGTCTTGAACGCCAAGCAGCATGAGCGCGAAGCGTTCATCGTGGCACAGGCCGGTGCGCCGGGCGCGATCACGATTGCCACCAACATGGCCGGTCGTGGTACTGACATCAAGCTTGGTGGCAACGTTGAAATGCGTGCCGAGATCGAGCTTGCCAATATCGAAGACGACGCAAAGCGCGCCGAGGGGATCGAGCGGATCAAGGCCGAAGTCAAAGCCGATCAGCAGAAGGTTCTTGATGCCGGTGGCCTGTTTGTGATCGGTACCGAGCGCCATGAATCGCGCCGCGTTGATAACCAGCTTCGCGGTCGTTCTGGCCGTCAGGGTGACCCGGGGGGATCGAAATTCTTCCTGTCGCTTGAAGATGACCTGATGCGTATTTTCGGGTCCGAGCGCATGGACGGGATGCTTCAGAAGCTTGGCCTTCAGGAAGGCGAGGCGATCTATCATCCGTGGATCAACAAGGCGCTTGAAAAGGCACAGCAGAAGGTCGAGGCGCGTAACTTCGATATTCGTAAGAACGTACTGAAATTCGATGATGTGATGAATGACCAGCGCAAGGTCATTTATGAACAGCGCCGCGATCTGATGCAGGCCAAGAATGTTGCCGAAGATGTGGCGGATATGCGCAGCGAGGTTGTCGAAGACCTTGTGACCAAATACTGCCCGGAAAAGGTTTATCCGGAACAGTGGGAAGCTGCCAGCCTGCATGAAGAATGCACACGTCTGTTCGGTCTTGATCTTCCGGTGGCCGAGTGGGTCAAGGAAGAAGGTATTGATGTTGAGGTCATGCGCGAGCGGATCGAGCAGGCGGTCGAGAGCAAGATGGCGGCCAAGGTTGCCAATTATGGTGCCGATATCATGCGCCAGGTTGAAAAGAGCCTTGTGCTTCAGCTGCTTGATCAGACATGGAAAGAGCATCTTCTCGCCCTTGATCACCTGCGTCAGGGCATCGGGCTTCGTGCTTATGGCCAGCGCGATCCGTTAAACGAGTTCAAGCGCGAGGCGTTCAACCTGTTTGAAGGCATGCTGGTGACATTGCGCGAACGCGTGACCCAGATGCTGTCACATGTTGAATTGCAATCGACACCCCGCCCCGAAGACCTTGAGCCGCGCCGTGCGCCGCAGGAAATGCACGAAAATCACCCGGAACCCGAAGCCATGGCAGGTGAGGGTGGTGACAGCGCAACGGTCCATTCGCGGGCTGCATCGGGTAATGTTGATCCGAACGATCCATCGACCTGGGGCCGTGTTGCACGCAATGCCGCCTGCCCGTGTGGATCAGGCAAAAAGTACAAGCATTGCCACGGTCAGCTGGCGTAAAGCTGCCTTAATCGGAACTTGATAGACAAAACGCGCTGTTTACCATCGGCGCGTTTTGTTTTTTTGGGGGGGCAGATTACGGTTCCGATTTTGAAGGCGCTGGTTTTACGATCCGTGTGTCGAGAAATTCCCCAACAGGGTCCAGTACTGCCCGGTTTTCGGTCAGGACGCTCCCAAGAGCAATCAGAGTTCCGGCGTGGCCGGTATCCTTGATGATCACGAGTTTCGTATCCGGGGCGAGTTCGGCCAATCGGCGGGAATTTCGGGGATAGACCGTGTGATCGCGGTTGCCGGTGATCAGAAGCATCGGCGGCATGTGGGATAAATCCTGCTCGACCGGCTGGCTTTGGGCGGCGGGGGTATCGCCAAAGGCGATTTGGGTTGCCTTGACGTCGTAGGGATAGAAATCATAGGGTCCGGAAAGCCCGATGATCCCGGCAATGTCGTTGGCCGACATCCCCACGGATGCCAGATAGGATTGATCGGCCACCAGTTGAACCGCGTTATAGGCACCAGCGGAATGACCGGCCAATATCATCGGGGTTGCGGTGATGCGGTTTGGATGTTCCTGGCGGTACTGTTTCAGAAAGGCGAGGGCTTTTGCGCCGTCCTTGATGAATTCCGGGAAACGGATTTCAGGCACCAGCCGGTAATCGGGGATGGCGACGGCATAGCCCATTTCGGTAAAGCGTTTGGCGACGAAAGCGTATTTTGCCTTATCGCCCGAATCCCATGATCCGCCATAAAACCAGACGATCAACGGGGCCGGTTTTGTGCGATCAGCAGGCAGATAAAGATCAAGTTTCTGGCGATTCGCATCGCCATATCGCAGATCGGCAACGGTCGGCTGATAGTCGCCAGCCTGAAGGTGATTGAATGCGGCGAGCTTATCGCAACCGGCGAGAAACAGGGCCGCGATCAGGGCATTTGCCGTCAGTTTGAATACGCGCATTGTCACCGTAAAACAGATATTATTGATTTGATTTTGACTGTTGTACGCGATAGCCCGCTATCGGGTTCTTTTTTTATTTCAGGGAAATATGACGCAAAGGATATTGCCGTTTTAACCCGGATCGGGAAGGGGCGGGTATCCGTCAAATGCATCTCTTGGCGAAAGCCGCCATGCAGGATAAAACAATCGCATGACCATTCAAAATCCAGAAAGAGGCTGCATGTCGGTGGACTTGCGGCAGGGAAAAATCCCCGAAAAAACGGTGTTTGTCAGTGCGGTGGCGCTGGTGGATGCCGATCATCGTGTCTTGATTGCGCAACGCCCCGAAGGCAAATCCATGGCGGGGCTTTGGGAATTTCCCGGCGGCAAGGTCGAGGCCGGCGAGACGCCGGAGATGGCATTGGTGCGTGAGCTTAAGGAAGAGCTTGGCATTGATATTACTGAAAGCTGTCTGGCACCTTTTACCTTTGCGTCATTTACCTATGATGATTTCCATCTGATGATGCCGCTTTATCTGTGTCGGGTCTGGAAAGGGGAAATCACCCCGATGGAAGGCCAGCAGGTAAAATGGGTGCGCCCGATCCGGTTGGGTGATTATCCGATGCCGCCTGCCGATGTGCCGCTGGTGGCGATGTTGCGCGATTTTCTGTGACGATCCGACCCCTCTTGGCGGTCGTATTTGAATACTGAGTTCAAGTTTGCGAGGTTGTGATGTCTGAAGCGGTTCGGGCCTGTCTGATCATTATCGGCAATGAAATCCTGTCGGGACGGACCCATGACAAGAATCTGCCTTATCTGGCGGAGGAGCTGAACAAGCTTGGCATTCGCCTGGCAGAAACGCGGGTAATTCCCGATATCGAAACCACGATCATCGAGACGGTCAATGAATGCCGGGCAAAGTTCGACTATGTCTTTACCACGGGCGGCATAGGTCCGACCCATGATGATATTACATCGTCCTGTGTGGCGCGTGCGTTCGGGGTCGAGATCGAACTGAACCCGCAAGCGCATGAATTGCTGAAAAGCCATTATGAGAACCCTGCCGACCTGAACGAGGCGCGGCTGCGCATGGCGCATATTCCGGTGGGGGCGGAGCTGATTGATAACCCGGTTTCCAAGGCACCAGGGTTCCGGATGGAAAATGTCTATGTCATGGCCGGTGTGCCGATGATCATGCAGGCGATGTTCCAGGGGATCAAACATCAGCTGACCGGCGGGCGACCAATGGTATCGCGATCGGTTGGCGGTTATATCCCGGAAGGCGCGATTGCCAAGGTGCTGGGCGAGATCCAGCATGATTTCCCCGATACCGATATCGGGTCCTATCCGTTCCTGCGCGAGGGGAAGCTGGGCACGACGCTTGTGGTGCGGGGCGAAGAGGCCAAGGATGTTGACCTTGCATCAGAGCGCATTCGCGCGGTGATCATTGAGCTGGGCCGCGAGATTATCGAAGATAGTGGTGCCGTTTCGTAACGTGCGGATTGCAATTGATCATTTTGGCGGGGCTATCATTGCGGCTATGACAATCGTTTGAGGGGGCGTTGGAGGGACCGGTATGACAGGTGACCCGAAGGAAACGGATGAAATTCGCAACAGCCGGGCTGCGCGCGAAGCCCGGTCGATTGTCAAATTCATGATTGAACATACCGCCTATGGCGGGTTCGGGGCGCTGGTTTTTGGTGCCTTGGTGCTGTTTTTTGATATTGGCGGGATTTACAGCCTTGCCATGGCATCACGCGATGCGCCGATCTTTATCATGTTGCTGTTTTTCGGGTTGTTCATCACGTTTGGCGGCATCAGTCTTGGCATCGGGATCATGAATCTGGGCGGTTTTTCCGATAACGACCGTTATGAGGACGAACGCAAAAGCCACCGGAATGACCGCAATGACGGCAGGGGCGAATAAAAAGGCTCTAGGGCCGATCTGCACCACTGCGCGCGCGCAGGATTTTGCCGATGATCATGCCGCCAATCCAGAATGCCAGCGGAACGACAAAGATATAATCAAACATCGGGTGCGTGGTATCGCCCCCGGAAATCGCCAGAATGTAGCCGACCCATGCCGCAGTCAGCAGATAGCCCATGATCTTGAAATAGTGACCGTTCGGCAGGCTTTTCTTGGCGGGTTGTTCGGGATTGGTCGGTTGGCCTTTGTCGGCGGACATCGGGGTTTCCTTTGGTGATCGAATTTGGTTAGCGTTCAAGCGTCAGGGCAGCCGGATCGATGCGATCCTGCCAGCCTTCGCGGACGAGTTCGGGAACGACGTGGTCTTCTTCGGGATAGCCGATGCACAGATAGGCGATCAGACGCCAGTGCGACGGAACGTCTAGCGTTTTGAGAACGGTTTCGGGTTCAAGGATCGAAACCCAGCCGACCCCGATGCCCTTGACGCGCGCGGCCAGCCACAAAAGCTGTACGGCGGCGACGGCGGAATAATCGAGCATTTCGGGCATGGTTTTGCGGCCCAGTCCCATGCCCGCCTCGGTTTCCTCGTCGGCGAAAACGGCGAGCTGTATGGGGGCCTGATCCATGCCCTGCAATTTCAGCGACGCATAAAGTCTGGCACGTTCGCCGTGATAGTCGTTAAGCGCCTGCTGATTGGCGCGTTCGAAACTGTCGCGGATGGCTTTGCGGCGGTCGGGATCGTTGACCTTTACAAAGCGCCATGGCTGACAGTTGCCAACAGATGGTGCAAGGCAGGCTTCCTTGATCAGGTCGTCAATATCGTCCCCGGGGATCGGGTCGGTGCGAAAACGCCGCACGTCACGCCGCCATAACAACAGATCGATGAACTGTTTTTGAAAGGTGCGATCAAACACCGGCGGGGTCAGTGTATCTGTCGCGGTGGGCGCGTTGGGCGCGTCGGACGTATCGGGCGCATCGCGATCGGATCGGGTCATGGCGCGAACCTGCTGGTCTTGGCGGTTTCAATTCTTTGTGCACCCTAACCGCACAGCACTATTACGCCAAGACACAAGATGGGGGGGCGCATGGGAAAGCATCAGAAATCGAAATGGATTGTCATCAGCCCTGACAGGTTGTTGTGTTCGGTCGCAAAGGTCAGTTTGCGCTGTACTTCGAGGCTCATCTGGCCGGGAATGCCACCCCAGTCATGGGTGATGCCGCCGCCCAGCTGTGAATAGGTACTGGTATTTTCACTTGTCACATAGGGGCTTAGAATACCGTAGCCATAGGGGAGTTCGGAACTGAGGCTGAGTTCCGAGCGAACACCTTCCAAGGGATCGGTATTGGGGGCAAATTCGCGGAATCCTTCGAGTGATAAACCGAAATTCCACGGGTCATAGGCATATTCGCTCCCGGCAAAGTAGCGGCGATTGGTGGATCGACCGTATCCCTGGTTCATCAGGGTGATGGTCTGATCCTGTCCGGCGAAGGGCACAAGGCGATGATCACCCAGCACGAGGTTGTAGCGGGCCTCGGCGGTGCTGTCGAAAAGCTGGGTCAGGGCTGTTCGGGCGGGGATCAGTGACCCGTCGGCACCGCGTGCGCTTTCAAATTCTTCGCGGGCGGTGATGATGTCGCCATCAAGGCTTACGGTGACGGGCAGAAAACCAAGGTCGTATTCGGTGCCAAAACCGATCGAGCTTGATAGTGTCGAACTTTCAAGATTTTCGGCGTAACTGAGATCATCCGGGCCGCCATCAATGGCGGACTGGGTGATGGTACTTGTGCCCATCCCCACACTGCCACGAATGTTAAGCCATTCGGTCATGCGCGACACGAAATAGGGGGAAAAGGTCACGTTGTTTTCCCGATACAGTACCTGACGGGCGGCGGCCTCGCTGAGCGTGCTGCCCCAGCCAACGCCAAGCCCGATGATCAGGCTGTCATCCACCAGATAATCGACCCCGGTATCGATTGAAATGACGTCGCCGCTGAGGTTCGGGTTATAGCCGGTCTCGGTAACCCTGTTTTCGATGTCGGTCTGGCTGCCATGGACCCAAAGGCTGATCGGGGAGGCACCGCGGCGGGTCTGGTTGGGGAAGGTGCCATTTGCGGTATCGAAATCCAGTTTCTTGGCGATGGATGCCAGTGCCGAGCGCCCGCCAAAGGTTTCAATCGTGGTCGCATTCCCGGTGCCAAGCGCAAGGGCATTGGGCGGCTGTTCGGGCGCGGGAACAGAATCGTCAAGAAACAGGGGGCCGATGGTGCTGCCCAGCAGGTCATTTTCCATCTTGTCATACAGGCGGTCGATATGGCGTTGCTGG
Organism: Thalassospira permensis NBRC 106175; assembly: GCF_000714555.1. Classification (NCBI taxonomy): domain Bacteria; kingdom Pseudomonadati; phylum Pseudomonadota; class Alphaproteobacteria; order Rhodospirillales; family Thalassospiraceae; genus Thalassospira; species Thalassospira permensis. Next base: position 80,465 of record NZ_AUNC01000001.1, read on the forward strand.
TTGGCGGCGCGGTTCAGTGTTTCGCTGCGCAAAATCGGGGCGTCGGGGCGACCGGAGCCGTCATCTTCGGCATTGGCATTCGGGACGATTTCGTGACGCAGCAAAAGGCCAAGCATGGCAAGTGCCAGACATGCTGAGATAGCCAGTGAAATGTAGCTGCGCCTCTTCACGGTCAACCGGTACGCCTGTTTGATTCCGATGGGATCCTTGCAACCGTGTCGCAGAAAAATGGGGGTAATATGGTGAAAGACAGGCAATTCTGTCGCAATGCCGCATTCGCTTTTGTGCGATGGCATCGGATTTCGGCTTTTACGGATTGATAAAATCAGGCATTCCGGTATTGCGCCGTTTTTAAAGCCGCGCTAGAACCCTGTTCTGCCGGTTGGACACCAACCTTGTAAGCGCTTTGCGGGCGTGGCGAAATTGGTATACGCAGCGGACTTAAAATCCGCCGGTCCTTAAAGACCTTGCCGGTTCAAGTCCGGCCGCCCGCACCATATCCCCAGCCACAATTGTTTGATCACCGTTTTTGGCGCGGAATTGCGCCATCAAATTACCTGTTTTGCAGATTAGGGATCAGGAACAAACGTAAGATGCATACGTTTGACCGGGACGAATGTCCCTAGCAACAGGAGAAAATGATGATCCATCTTCTTGCATTTGGCGTGATTGCAATTACCGCAATGGTTGTTGCCTGAGCCTGGACATTTCCAACCGTCTGGTTTCTGCCGTGATCTTTTTCCTGCAATCCATTGCGGGACATAAAGTGCTGTGTGATCGTCATCATGGCGTTTCTGATTTACCGGATATAAATCAGAAACGCTTATGACCGATGACATGGCCTGAAAACGGGCAGCTTTCGGAGTGGTTGGGTGAACGATATCGATAGTGAAGACGAGGGCCCGCGCAAGAAAGAGCGGTTCGGCAAATATGTCGTACCCGAGGAGCGCGCGAACAATATCGTCAAGCTGCTTGACGAGTTCCTGCGCAAAGGTCCGCGCAAGGGCCTTAAATATTCCCGCTGGCAACAGATTGCCTGGTACGAGATTGTTGACGAACTCAAACGCGCCGAAGCCGCCCAGAAAAATCAGGATAGCCTTACAAAATCGGCGTTCCTCGCACTTGCTGTCGGGTTTGGTACTATCGGGTTCTGGGGGCTTGTCGTGTTGCTTGGGCAGAATTTCGGTATGATCGGCACGGTTCTGATCGTGATTGCCGGGCTGGTTGTCTGGCGTGCGTTGGCCAAGGCCAAGTGGTTCAGCTAGTGCTTTTGGTCAATAAACAGGTCTTGCGGCAAAGGGCAGATGGACGATGAACAAGGAAGCAGCAGAAACGCTTGCCATTCGGGCAATCGCGCATATTGCAGGTGATGACGAGTTGCTGGAGGGGCTTTTTGCGCAGACCGGTATGGGGCTTGATGACCTGAAAGCCGGTATTACCAGCAATGAAGTCCAACTGGGTGCGATTGACTTTTTAATGTCGCATGAGCCGTTTTTAGTGCGTTTTGCCGAAGATAGCGGTTATGCACCGGAAGACCCGGCGCGCGCGCAAGTCATTCTTTCGGGTGGGCCGATCTGGCAGGATTGATGCCTTCCGGTCGTGTTGTCGGACCGGATTCATATCATCACGACGGGGGCCGGGCCGATATCGGGCATCGGATCTGTTTTCATCAATCCAAAGATCACCGAATCCCGAATGCCGATATGGGTGTTCCAGGTCCCGCGAAGCAGACCTTCGCGGGTAAAGCCCAGTTTTTCAAATACCCGGATTGATGCAATGTTATCCGGATCTATATCGGCAAAAACGCGACGTGCGCTTGTCGTTTCAAACAGATACCCAACTGCATGGGACAGGGCACGGGCGGCATGGTTTTGCCCGCGTGCCGCAGGGGAAATCATGCAGGCAGCTTCCCACACGTCAGGATCATCGCCGGTATTATAAAGGGCGATGCGGCCAAGGGCCGGGCCATCGGGCGACGCAGCGACCACCCATGACGTTTTTTCAAAGCCGCTGTTCCAGTCTTTGAGCTTTGCGATGGTATCCGCGACCGATGCAAAGGCCGGTTCGGGAAGCCATGTGCAGCATTCCGGATCACCAAAAATAGCGTGGAGAGCCGCACCGTCAGCAACAGGATCAAGCGGACGCAGAAACATTCGGGTTGTCATCGTCAATCACATGGTCAGTTGCGGTTTTACCCAAGGAACGGGATCGGACCGCCGCCATAGCCATAGATCCACACCAGCAAACCGCCGCCCAGAAGGATGCGATAGATTGCGAACGGCGTGAAGGTGGAGCGTTTAAGCCAGCTCATCAGCATGGCAATGGCAATCAGGGCGGTAATGAAGGACAGGCCCGCCGCGAGAAGGACATCCATGGTCAGGGCCATGTCACCGGACTGTTGCAGGTCAATCCCCGCCAGAAGACCCGCGCCCAGAATAACCGGAATCGACAGCAGCATGGAAAACTGTGCGGCATCGGCGCGTTCATAGCCCATCAGGCGTGCGGCCGTCATGGTGATGCCCGAACGGCTGGTGCCGGGAATGAGGGCAATAACCTGTGCAAGGCCGATGAACAGCGCCCCGCCCCAACGCATATGTTCAAGCCGGTTGATCGTCATGCCGATCTTGTCGGCAATCCAAAGCACGATGCCAAATACAAGTGTGGTCCATGCAATGATTTCGACCGAGCGCATCTGTTCTTCGATTCCGGAGACCTTCAGATAGAATCCGACCGCGACAACCGGGATGGTGGCAAGGATGATGTGCAGAGCGAGTCGGGCCCCGGGGTTGATCCGACCGGACAAAAGGAAGAAGAATCCGCCGATCATCGCGAAAACATCGCGCCAGAAATAGATCAGGACGGCGGCCAGTGTACCGACATGAACGGCAACATCTACCAACAAACCCTGATCTGCTGCGCCTGTCAGGGCGGGGGTCAGGATCAGGTGACCCGATGAACTGATGGGCAGGAATTCCGTGATCCCCTGGATGACCGCCAGAAGAATTATATGTTGTAACGTCACCCCGGCCTCGATCGCTGTTATCGGCAAAAACTCACCGCTTATAGCAGCTTAGCGCAAACAGACGAAATGCATTAATAGTACCATTGTGGTACTAATGAAACTTTCTTTCAGCGCTTTAAATCCCGAAATTCCCGATATCCTGATTTTATTTGGGGATATAATGGTCAGCAATGTTGACCTATCATGCATTTTGTGCTGGATTCTTGCAAAACCGGCGCGTATACAAAAGCCAACCCGCAACATAAAACCCTTTTAGAGGGCCGCTATGACAGAAAAGATGCTGAAGTTTGTTCATCTTGAACAAAAATATCCGCACAAGAGAGAAGCATCCGAGCGTCGCACGGACTTCAATGAAATTTACGAAGGTTTCGAGACAGAAGCCGCGGCGGATCAGTCTGCGCGCTGCTCGCAATGTGGCGTGCCGTTCTGTCAGGCCCATTGTCCTTTGTATAATAACATCCCGGACTGGCTGCGCCTGACGACCGAAGGTCGCATGGAAGAAGCCTATGCCATTTCGGCGGCCACCAACAACATGCCCGAAGTGACCGGCCGCATCTGCCCGCAGGATCGCCTGTGCGAAGGCAATTGCGTGATCGAACAGTCAACGCACGGTGCAGTCACGATTGGGTCGGTCGAGAAATACATTACCGATACCGCCTTTGCGAATGGCTGGGTCAAGGCACCCAAGCCGACGCAGGAAAACGGTATGTCGGTCGGGATCATCGGTGGTGGTCCGGCAGGCATGGCGGCGGCGGAACAACTGCGCCTTAAAGGATACGAAGTCCATATCTATGACCGCTATGACCGCATGGGCGGGTTGCTGGTTTACGGTATTCCGGGCTTCAAGCTTGAAAAACATATCGTTGAACGCCGGGTGAAGCTGCTTGAAGAAGGTGGTGTCGTCATGCACACCGAATTCGAGGTTGGCCGCGACGCGACGCTTGATGAACTGCGCCGCAAACATGACAGCGTTCTGATCGCCACGGGTGTTTACAAGTCCCGCGATCTGAAGCTGCCCGGTGTTGGTCTTGGCAATATCTATCCGGCGCTTGAATATCTGACGACGTCGAACCGCATCGGCCTTGGCGACACGGTTGCCGCCTATGACGATGGCACGCTGAATGCCAAAGACAAAAACGTTGTGGTTATTGGCGGTGGCGATACGGCCATGGACTGTGTCCGTACCGCGATCCGTCAAGGTGCGAAATCGGTCAAATGTCTTTATCGCCGTGACCGTGCGAATATGCCGGGGTCCCAGCGCGAAGTGGCCAATGCCGAGGAAGAAGGCGTTGAGTTTGTCTGGCTGACCAACCCGGAAGCCTTTGTTGGCGACGACAAGGTGACCGGTGTGCGTGCGGTCAAGATGCGCCTTGGTGCCCCGGATGCCGGTGGCCGCCAGAGCCCGGAACTGATCGAAGGTTCGAACTACACCATGGATGCCGACATGGTCATTCTGGCACTTGGTTTTGAGCCGGAAGACCTGCCGACCCTGTTTGATGCGCCGGAACTGGGTGTGTCGCGCTGGGGCACGGTTAAAATCGATTTCCGCTCGATGATGACCAATCTGGATGGCGTTTTTGCCGCCGGTGATATTGCGCGCGGTGCGTCTCTGGTGGTTTGGGCCATCCGTGATGGTCGCGATGCGGCTGACCGGATCGATGAATATCTGCTGGCGCGCAAAGAAGCTGCTGCTTAAGCCCGCTGCCGCATTAGGAGAGAGAGTTATGAACAAGATTATTCATGACCGTGGCGCGCAAGAGATCGCCCGTTTTGAAAAGAATGCCGAACATCTGTCGGTAAACGGTATGTATGACCCGGCCGAAGAACATGCCAACTGTGGTGTGGGTCTTGTCGGTGCGATTGATGGCAAGCCGCGTCGCGAGGTGGTTGAAGCCGGTATCGAAGCGCTTAAGGCGATCTGGCATCGTGGTGCCGTTGATGCCGACGGCAAAACCGGCGATGGCGCGGGCATTCACCTGCAAATCCCGCAGGATTTCTTTAAGGCGTATCTGAAGGTTATCAATCAGGAAGCGCCGGAAAGCCTGATTGCGGTTGGTCAGGTATTCCTGCCGCGTATCGATATGTCGGCACAGGAACGGTGCCGTGCCATCGTTGAAACCGAAATCCTGAAACAGGGTTACGGCATTCTTGGCTGGCGTCAGGTTCCGGTGGATGTTTCGGTTATCGGTGAAAAAGCCAACCAGACGCGGCCTGAAATCGAACAGGTTCTGATCGGTGCGCGGGGTGACGTTGATGAAGACCAGTTCGAGGTCGATCTCTACACCATCCGTCGTCGTGTCGAGAAAGCGGTCCTGTCCGAAGCGATCAAGGATTTCTATATCTGTTCGATGTCGTGCCGTTCGATCATCTACAAGGGCATGTTCCTTGCCGAGCAGGTAGATATTTTCTATCCGGATTTGCGTGACGAGCGGTTCGTTTCGAATTTCTGCGTCTATCATCAGCGTTATTCGACCAACACCTTCCCGAGCTGGCCGTTGGCGCAGCCGTTCCGTGTTCTGGCCCATAACGGCGAGATCAACACGCTGCGCGGTAACGTCAACTGGATGAAAAGCCACGAAGCCCGCATGGCGCACGAGGCCTTTTCCGACACCATCGAAGATCTGAAACCGGTCATTCAGCCGGGGTCGTCGGACTCGGCCGCCCTTGATGCCGTGTTCGAACTGATGGTGCGTGCCGGTCGTGACCTGCCGATGGTGAAAACCATGATGGTCCCCGAAGCCTGGTCGAAAAAGGCATCGACGCCGGACAGCTATAAAAACCTTTATGCCTATTGCAACGCGGTGATGGAACCGTGGGACGGCCCGGCGGCACTGGCAGCTTATGGCGGCAAGTGGCTGATGGGTGGTACCGACCGCAATGGTCTTCGTCCGCTGCGTTATGCCGTCACTGGCAATGGTCTTCTGATTGCCGGTTCCGAAGCAGGCATGGTGCATATCGACGAGGAAAGCTGCCTTGAAAAAGGGCGGCTTGGCCCAGGGCAGATGATTGCCATCAACCTTGAGGAAGGCAAGCTGTACCATGACAGCGAGCTTAAGGATAAGCTTGCGAACCGTCGTGACTGGTCGAAATGGGTGGGTCGCACCAAGGTGCTTGATGACCTGATTTCGCCGGAGCACACCGAACCCGCGCGCCTTGGCAAGGAAGCGCTTCTGCGCTTGCAGAAGGCAATGGGGCTTACGCACGAAGACCTTGAACTGATCCTGCATCCTATGGGGGAAGACGGCAAGGAAGCCATTGGCTCGATGGGGGATGATACCCCGCTTGCGATTCTCTCGGATCGGTATCGCGGTTTGCATCACTTCTTCCGTCAGAACTTTTCGCAGGTGACCAACCCGCCGATTGACTCTTTGCGCGAAGCCCGCGTCATGAGCCTGAAAACGCGGCTTGGCAACCTTGGCAACATCCTTGACGAGGATGAAAGCCAGTGCGACCTGCTGCAGCTTGAAAGCCCGGTTCTGACCAATGCCGAATATGACGCAATGCGCGGCTATATGGGCGATACGGCGGTCGAAATCGACACCACGTTCGATATCAATGGCGGCGCATCGGCACTGCGCGATGCGATCACCCGCATCCAGCGCGAAGCCGAAGAAGCGGTTCGTGGCGGTGCGCTTCATATCATCCTGACCGACGAGGGCATTTCGGCCGAGCGTGCCGCAATCCCGATGGTTCTGGCGACGGGCGGTGTGCACAGCTATCTCGTGAAAACGTCGCTGCGTACCTATATCTCGCTTAACGTCCGTTCGGCGGAATGCATGGATGTGCATTACTTTGCGGTTCTGATCGGTGTAGGTGCGACGACGGTGAACGCCTATCTGGCGCAGGAAGGTCTACTGGACCGTTATGCGCGCGGGCTGTTCCCCAATGTCGGCAGCACGGCCGAAGTCATGCAGCGTTTCAAGGCGGCGATTGATGCCGGACTGCTCAAGATCATGTCCAAGATGGGCATTTCGATCATCAGTTCCTATCGCGGTGGCTATAACTTTGAAAGTATTGGTCTGTCGCGGTCGTTGGTGGCGGAATTCTTCCCCGGCATGCCGTCGCGCATTTCGGGTATCGGCCTTCAGGGTATCCAGCGTCGTTGCATTGCCCAGCACAAGGAAGCGTTTAACGGCAATGTTGTGACCCTTCCGGTCGGTGGTCTTTACAAATATCGCCGTTCGGGTGAACGCCATGTCTGGACCGGTCCGCTGATCCACACGTTGCAGTCATCCGTCACCACGGGGTCGTATAATACCTTCCGCAAGTTTTCGGAGGGGCTTCGTTCGCGTGAACCGCTTCATCTTCGTGATTTGCTTGATTTCCGTTCTGACCGCAAACCGGTTCGTCAGGAACAGGTTGAAAGCATCACCGAAATCCGCAAACGGTTCGTTACCCCGGGCATGTCCCACGGTGCGCTTTCGACCGAGGCCCACGAGGCGCTTGCGATTGCGATGAACCGCATCGGTGCGAAATCGAACTCTGGCGAGGGCGGTGAATCGCGTGAACGTTTCCGGCCGCGTTCGAACGGGGATAACGCACGCTCATCGATCAAGCAGGTGGCATCGGGTCGTTTCGGTGTGACTGCCGAATATCTGAACAACTGTGAAGAAATCCAGATCAAGGTCGCCCAGGGTGCAAAACCGGGCGAAGGTGGTCAGCTTCCGGGCTTCAAGGTCACGGTTGAAATCGCACAACTGCGTCATGCGACGCCGGGTGTGACCCTGATTTCGCCGCCGCCGCACCACGATATCTATTCCATCGAAGATCTGGCGCAGCTGATCTATGACCTGAAACAGATCAACCCGCGTTGCCGCGTTTGCGTCAAGCTGGTGTCGCGTTCGGGTGTCGGTACGATTGCGGCCGGTGTGGCAAAGGCAAAGGCCGACGTCATCCTGATTTCGGGATATGATGGCGGTACCGGTGCCAGCCCGCAGACCTCGATCAAATATGCCGGTATTCCTTGGGAAATGGGCCTTTCGGAAGTCAATCAGGTTCTGACGCTGAACAACCTGCGCAGCAAGGTGAAACTGCGTGTTGATGGCGGGTTCAAAACCGGCCGTGACGTGGTGATCGGTGCGATGCTGGGCGCGGAAGAATTCGGTATCGGCACCGCATCCCTGATTGCGCTTGGCTGCATCATGGTGCGTCAGTGCCATTCGAACACCTGCCCGGTTGGCGTTTGTACCCAGGACCCGGCATTGCGTGCCAAGTTCGTCGGTACGGCGGACAAACTGGTCAACCTGTTCACCTTCATGGCCGAAGAGGTCAAGGATATCCTGGCCGAGCTTGGCTATGACAACCTGCAGGAAATCATCGGTCGTTCGGATCTGCTGCAGCAGGTTCACCGCGGTGCGAAGGACCTTGTTGACCTTGACCTGAACCCGCTGCTTGCACAGGCCGATGCCGGTGATCACAAGCGTTACTGCACGATTGAGGGGCGCAACGAAGTGCCCGATACGCTTGACGCCCAGATGATCAAGGATGCGCGTGCATTGCTTGAAGACGGCGAAAAGATGCAACTGCAATACAACATTCAGAACACGCAGCGTGCTATCGGGACGCGTATTTCGTCGCTGATCACGCAGAAATATGGCATGACCGGCCTGAAACCGGGCCATCTGCATGTGCGTTTGCGCGGTTCTGCTGGTCAGTCACTGGGCGCGTTTGCGGTTCAGGGATTGAAAATCGAAGTTCAGGGCGATGCCAACGATTATGTCGGCAAGGGTCTTTCGGGCGGTACCATCGTCTTGCGTCCGCGGCCTTCCAGCCCGCTTAAGACCAACGAAAACACGATTATCGGCAACACCATCCTTTATGGTGCAACGGCGGGCAAGCTGTTTGCTGCCGGTCAGGCCGGGGAACGTTTCTGCGTTCGTAACTCGGGCGCAACCGTGGTGGTTGAAGGATGTGGTTCGAACGGTTGTGAATACATGACCGGCGGTACCGCCGTGATCCTTGGCGCGGTTGGTGAGAACTTCGGTGCTGGCATGACCGGCGGCATGGCGTTCATCTATGACGTCGAGGGCACCTTTGGCGATGTCGTCAACGATGGCTCCATCCTGTACCAGCGTATTGAAACCCAGCATTGGGACGAAGTCTGTCGTTCGCTGATTGAAGAGCATGTTGCGGAAACCGATAGCGGTTTTGCACGCACCATCCTTGACAATTGGGATCGCGAACGCGGCAATTTCTGGCAGATCGTGCCGAAAGAAATCGTCGACAAGCTGGAAAACCCCATTCGCTCGATGAGCGAAAACCAGGCAACTGCGTGAACCCTTTTTCACGCTTTTGCGCAAGCTCCCTTGTCCATACACCCGGACAAACAAACTGGCCCCGTACTTTGTACGGGGCTTCTTTTTTTTGCCGGTCGGGATGTTTGCGGGGTGGCGCTTTCGCCGGGGGACATTGATACTTATGTCAAAGCGAACATCTTTGCCAATCTGACAGGTGGTTCATGACCGTTACCGATATTGCCACACGGACCTATAACCACAATTTCAAGCTTGATCCGATCATCCGCAGTCTTCTGGATACCGATTTTTACAAGCTTCTGATGTTGCAGGCGATCTGGCAGGAACATCCGGATGTGGAGGTTATCTTTTCGCTGATCAATCGCAGCCATCATATAAGGCTTGGCGATATCATCGATGAAGGCGAATTACGCGCGCAGCTTGACCATGCGCGCAGCCTGCGTTTTACCCGCCAGGAACTGATCTGGCTGGGGGGGGCGACATTTTACGGGCGCAGCCATATGTTCAAGCCGGAATTTATTCGCTGGCTTGGCGATTTCCAATTGCCGGAATATGAACTGCGCAAGATCGACGGGCAGTTTGAACTGCATTTTACGGGGCCATGGACGCATAGTTCTATGTGGGAAACACCGGCCCTTGCGATCATTACCGAATTGCGGTCGCGTGCTGTGTTGCGCAATCGCGGGCGGTTCGAACTTGATGTGCTGTATGCGCGTGCCAAGGCCAAGCTTTGGGAAAAGGTTGAGCGGCTTCGCGATTTGCCAGACCTTGTTCTGGCCGATTTCGGCACCCGGCGGCGGCATGGTTTTTTGTGGCAGCGCTGGTGTGTCGAGGCCCTGAAAGAAGGGATCGGCAACCGGTTCATCGGCACGTCAAATGTGTTGCTGGCAATGACCGCGGATATCGAGGCGATTGGTACCAATGCCCATGAATTGCCGATGGTCGAAGCGGCGATTTCCAAAAATGATGACGAACTTGCGGCTTCGCCTTATCGGGTGCTGGAGCAATGGCGCCAGCATTACAGCGGCAATCTTCTGATCGCGTTGCCCGATACATATGGAACGGCGGCGTTCCTAGAAGGCGCGCCCGACTGGCTGGCGGACTGGACCGGATTTCGCCCCGACAGTGCGCCACCGATTGAGGGTGGCGAACAGATCATCCGATGGTGGGAAGAACATGGCAGGGACCCGCGCGAGAAGCTTCTGGTGTTTTCTGACAATCTCGACATTGATGCGATTATCGAAACCTATCTGCATTTCCATGGCCGGGTCCGTATGAGCTTTGGCTGGGGCACGAACCTGACCAATGATTTTCGCGGTTGTGATCCGGCGGGGGAACAAGGGCTTGAGCCGATGTCACTGGTGTGCAAGGTGACAAGTGCCAATGGTCATCCGGCGGTCAAGCTTTCAGACAATCCGGAAAAGATTTCTGGCGATCCCAGGCAGGTCGAACGTTACATCCGGGTTTTTGGTCATCCCACAAGGCAAGGATAGGCCGGGATAAGGCCTGATCAAAGGACAATGTTCAGATATGTCCCGCGCCGCGCGTTGTGGTCAATCTGGTCAGCAGCGATCAGATTGCGCAGACGGGCAAGTTGGGCGGCGATGAAGCTGTCGGATGAAGGTTGATCCATGTTCGCGGCAACACGGCCGCGCGTACCCGAAGGCACGCCTTGCGGCATGGATCGGGCATCAAGAAGGCCCGTTTGTGTGGCGCTGCTGCCAATCCGGTTGGTTGCCATGAGTTTATCCGTTCTGAAACTGCAAAAACATTAGCATGATCAACGGGTTTTGTCATGACGTTGAAGCGGGTAGCGGGTGGGACCGCTGTGGACAGGGACGCACACAGAAAAAGGGGTGGTCAAAACCACCCAAGGAAGCTAACGAGAGGGAAAAATCACGCTAGAAGATTGACGCGGGTGCCACGTGGGCCGCTGGTTTCAAGTGGCTGATAGTCGGTGATAATCGACCCAATCATTTCGGTAAGGCCTTGTGCCTTCTTGGTTGCAGACATTGCCGCATCAAGCGGCGCAGATACACCAGTTCCGGGTGTGATTGCGTTACTCACGGCTTGAGCTGCTGAACTCAGTCCTGAACCTACTGAACCGACCATTGTGTCCTCGCCTCAAATTTCGTGAAGTTGAGTATCTGTAAAATCAGATATTGCTGCTTCTGACTTAGAGATTAGGTTTCAATTAACACTTTTAAAGTGACAGCTGTCACAATGTGGCATTTGAACCCGATGACATTTTTGTGAGCCTTTTTATATCAATGGGTTATCTATGGCTGGAATAATAAAATTTTTGCGTGCGGGGGGGGCTTGCCGTGCGGAAGACCAGAACATTGGATGAGCTTGAACGAATCGAACAAGGTTTCTAAAGACGCTGGCGTTCGGTTTTATGGGCCAGGGCCTCGTGAATGGCTTTTTGCAATTGGGCCGGGCGGAACGGTTTTTTGACAAAGATATAGTCGCCCAGCATCTTTTCCATTTCCTTGCGTGTGCGTGCCGGATAGCCCGACATGAAGACGACGGCCAGATCGGGATATTGACGTTGTGCTTCGATCGCAAGTTGCGGTCCGCTCAGTCCCGACATCACAACGTCGGTCAGAATGACATCAATGCGATCTGTTTTCTGGGATTCGGTAATGATTTGTAGGGCTTCTTCGGCACTGCGGGCCACAAGGGCATCAAAGCCGGCATCTTCAAGGATGATCTTGGCGGTCGTGCGCAGGGATTGCTCATCATCAACAATCAGAACCCGTTCGCCATTGCCCGGAAAATAGTCGATTTCCTGCAAGGCGGATGCCTTGACCTTTCCGGCTTCGGAGCGCGGCAGATAGATCGAGAAGGTCGTGCCTTCGCCCTCGACGCTTTCGACATCGATAAAGCCGTTCGATTCTTCGACCCAGCTATGAACAATCGACAGTCCTAGCCCGGTGCCCTTGCCGGGTTCCTTGGTCGAGAAGAAGGGTTCGAAGATGTTGCCAAGAATGTCGGCAGGGATGCCCGTGCCGGTATCCTGAACTGTTACCACGACATAGTCGCCTGCGGCGGCCTTCGGGAAGATGTCATCTTCGTCATCGGGGGAGCGTTCATCCGCAGGCGGGATTGTCGCGCCATAGCAGGAAATCTGCAATGTACCGCCATCGGGCATCGCATCACGGGCATTGATCGCAAGGTTCAGGATGCAGGCCGAAAGCTGTGTCGGATCAACGCAGGTGTAAAGCGGAGCATCATTGGCCCAGATTTGCAATTCAATACGGTGTTCCAGCAGCGTGATCAGCAGCTTTTCCATTTCGGTAATGGCTGTATCGACCTGAACGACGGTCGGCTGATCAATCCGGCGGCGCGAGAACATCAGAAGCTGATCGGCAACACTGGTGGCGCGTTCGCCAAGGGAAATCACGTGATCCAGATATTCCTTGACCCGTTCCGGATCATCAATTTTGGCGCGAGCTACTTCGGCAAAGCTTAGAATACCTGCAAGGCAATTGTTGAATTCATGCGCCACGCCGCCTGCCATCTGACCGACGGCTTCGAGTTTTTGTGACGTGGCGAGCTGACGTTGCAGGGCATGCTGTTCTTCGGTCGCGCGGTGCTGTGATGTGACGTCACTACCGGTGCCACGATACCCCTTGAACGAGCCATCAAGATCAAAAACCGGGACGCCATTGATGCGCCCGAAATGTTTTTGTCCGTCCCGCGACATCCAGGAAAATTCGAAATTCTGGAATGCAAGATGACTTTCGAGCCGTTTGATCAGACTGTTCCAGCTATGATCTGTTTCGGCTTTGAGGCCCAGTTTGTCAAAGGATTGACCCTGCGGGGAGCCGTTCAGTTCTTCGATCAACTGATAGAATTTGTAGGATGCAAACGCGATTTTAAGGTCCGGCCCCATTTCCCAGTACCAGTCGGCGGACGACAGGGTAAAGTCGCGGAAACGTTCCTCGCTATCGCGAAGGGCCTCTTGGGCGATCTGGTGCTGGTTGGTGCGCCGCTCCAGGCTTTCGGCCATGGTGTTCAGGCCACGTTCAAGCGCGCCGATTTCGTCGCGACCAGCCGGTTTCAGTCGGGCACTGAGCTTTCCAAACTGGATTTCAGAAACAAATTGCGCTGCCGTGATCAGGCGACGCAGAACGGTTTGCTGCATGAAAAGGAAAATCAGTCCCGACGTCATCAGAATGCACAGAACCGAGCCGATCAGCAGAACCGACTGCATCTGTCGCTGGCTTTGTTCCAGACCGAGGGTCGAGACCTTGAAATAAGCAAACATGAAGGGCTGGTTGGCATTCAGGCTGAACAGGGGTGTGATGCTGACCATGTTGCGGCCATCCGGGCCATCGGTGGTAAACAGCACCTGACTGCGCAAATCAGCAGAAAGCCGGTCTTTGGGGAAATCCGGGACAGAGGCAATATCGGATCCGATCAGCATCGGGTCCATAGCGTGATAGATCGTACCATCAAAGCCTATCGCCATGGCTTCGCGAAGATGCGGTCCCAACAGCAGTTCAAGCTGCTTGGGATCGCTAATGACGGAAATCTTGAGCTGTTCATCCTGAATCAGGCGACCGGGCGCACTGATCTGTTCGGCGATCCGCCGATCAATTTCTGCACCGAAATATTGAACATAGTAACCACCAAATAGGCCAAGCAGTATGGTTTCGACAATGACAATTGCGATCCCGATCTTGAAAACCAGACTGCCAAACAGGCGGTCAAAAAGCTTCTTCACGCCAACCTCTAAACCCTGGCCCAGCCTGATTGCCGGCGAATTCTGTTATTGGCTCTCAAGATAATACTGGGATGGATTGGTTGGTGCCGGTGTGGCATAGCTCCAAGCCGCCGGGATGACCTTGGGAACATTCTTGAAGTTCTTTGCCACCAGCCCTTTGCGATTGGGCGGCAAGGCAATTCCTATAACGTAAAACTGATTTGCGCTGATGTCGAGAATATCGCGCATAAGTTTATTCTGTTTTTCTGCATCTGCGGTGGCTTTCAACTGGTTATAGAGTTCCAGTTGACGGATAACCTCGGCCGGGGGCTCAACCGCGTCGGGATTTTCCGGGTCGGAATACCATTGTGCCCAACCGGTGGCGTACCAGGATGATTCACTGGATACCGGCAGGTAGTTGATCGGCAGAACCATGGCATCAAGCCCGCCATCACCGCCCCATGCGCTGGCATGGTGATTGTTTTTTTCACGCATATCGACAAATACATCACGCGATAAGTCGCGGGCCGTCACATCAAGGCCGACATCACGCCAGTAATCGATAACGGCAGAGAGCATTTCGAAGCGGGATGCGCCTTCGGTATCGATGGTAAAGGACAGCCTTTTGCCATCGGGACGCAGAAGGAAACCTTCGTCGTCTTTGCGTGTCAAACCGGCATTCGCCAGATGGCTTGCGGCAAGTACCGGATCATAGGTAATGAACTGGCGTGCGAGAACCGTGTGGTATAGCGGGCTTTCGGGACGTGGTGCTGCCTGATGGGGCAGGGCACCGGGAACGAACCGGCCAATGATGCTGTCGCGGTCGATGGCATGCGACAGGGCCACGCGGAATTCCTTGTTCTGGAATATGTCGCGAAGCACCGGGTCCCTGTCGTTCAGATTAAGCGACAGGGTCAGGATATTCATGTCGCTTTCAATCAGCGTGAAGGATTGCAGATTGTTATTGGCCGCAAGAATTTCGTCCACGCGGCGGCCAATATGGCGTTCCTGCATATTGACCCTGCCTGTGATGGCGGTGTCACCGGCTTCATCTTTGCTGCCGACCAGATCAAAGGAAACCCGATCAATATAGGGTAACTGACGTCCGCCCGGATCGATTTTCCAATAAAACGGATTGCGAACCGCAACCAGCGGATCGTCTTTGCCATATGTCCCGGTCAGACTCCAGCCGTTCAGGGTCGGAACCTGCGGGTTCATCCAGCGACTGGGATCGTCTATGGTGCCCGGCGTTCCGAACACCGAAAGGAAGCGATCTTTCCAATCCTTGAAGCCAAGCTTTTGCGCATCGGCATCTGCGTGCCTGTTATATTTCGGAAGCAGGGGCCTCAGGAAATGGGCGGGATAGCTTACCGGTTCGACACCTTCGGGCCGGGCAAGAAAGGTCGGAAACAGCCCATAGGGCGTGTCGAAGCGGAACGCGACCGTGGTTTCGTCGATTTTTTCAACATGCACCGGATTTCCGCCCGCGGTCAGCCATTCAGGCGTCGCATTGCCAAAAGCCGGATTGCGTAAAATGTCGTCGTACCAGAAGGATATATCCTCGGCGGTAAAAGGCGCACCATCTGACCAGCGCATGCCCGGACGCAACCGGAAGACAAATTCCGTGGCGTCACTGTTGGCCTGCATCGAAAGAGCAACGTTGGGAACCGTGTCTGTCCATTGCGGGGTCCAGCGCAGAAGCGGTTCATAGCCGATCGTCCTGATCAGAAGGGCGTGATCGCGTTCTGAATTTTGCGCCATCATCCAGGTGCCGCCATACTGGCCAAGCTTGTCAGTCGGGGTAACAATCATCGGGGTCTTGGGCAGGCGTTCTGCGGCCGGGGGCAATGTGCCGTTCACCACCATCTCGGCAAGCATCGGCGCTTCGCCGAATTCGGCTGCATATGCATTATTCCGGGGCGCGGTCAAAACCACGGCCAGCAATAATAGCAGCGATATAAAGCAACCCACTACCCTGTACACTTCGGGCTTCCCCTGAATTTCTTATGCTTATCGAAAGGTATCGATTATCCTACTCTTAGGTGGTGAATATCCTAAAGCCATTTCCGGGTAAAGTTCTGAAAGCGGATTTTCCCCTGATCTTTTAAAGATGCGCGAGCTGTTCGTTTTTACAACGCAAAGGCGGATAATTTTCCTATTTGCACCTTTTGGGATCGATAAACAACATATCGGTCCGCCGTGTTTTCGCTTGAACCACGTGAAATGAAGCGATTGAAGGGCCCCGGTTACGCCAAGGTCAAGAGTTTTGACCTTGATCTGTGCCGGTTTCCCGACCATTTGGACAGGAATGATCTTTTGCCCCGATCAACGGCGAATTCGACTAAAGTTTAACACAACCTAATATGGGTACTGCCATCATATAAGTTTTCGGTGATCAATTTCGTTCTGGGCCGTTTCGTGGGGCATTTGACGTCAAAGACACCAATTGTGATTCTTCTTGTCAGAACGAGCGGATCGGAGAGACAATTTCTGAATGGCAAAAAAATCTGCATCATCCGGGCAGGCTTCTTCTGATCCGGGGTATCTGCCCGGGCCAAAGCCGTCGGCACCGATCCCACGTTATCAGCCGGGATCATCACCGTGCCGTCATCGCCCGAACGATGAGGGAGATGGTATTGATGCTTACAGTTTTTCTGTGGCCGGTATCGACGGGAAAATTGATCGTCGCAAGGCCAATATTGCAAACCGGATTGTCGATACCGATCCTGGACAGGCATTGCGTGTGATCAGAAATTGGTTGGCCCAGAACTGATGGTCGTTTCTGATCTTTGTTTCTGTTTCACTTTGCATTTCGGGCGGCACCTGTTTTAAGTCGTCGAACACACCGATGACAGGGGGCCAGCGTGACAGATTTCAATTCCTTGATAGAGCAGCAGTTCAGTGCTTTTGATCCGGACTATTCCGATAGAAAAGGTGCCTATGCCGACAAGCTTGCCCCGCTGGAAGAAAAACTGATTGCGGCCCAGCAGACCGGCAACAGCATGGCCGCGTCCGATCAGTATATGATCGAGTGCAAGTGGTTGCTGCTTTATACCGCTGACTGGGATGGGCTGGAAAAGAAGATAGCCCAGTTTGAAAAATCGCTGAAAAACAAGGATCAGGACTGGGCCGAGGAACAGGTGGCAAGCGATGGTTCCTGGGGACCATGCTATGACCAGTGGTTCCTGAAGGTGGATGCGATGATCGATGCGATCAACGCGCTGGCAGACGAGGGGATTGCACCGGATTATCCGCTGACTTTTCTGTCGCCGATTGCCAAACCCGCCGATCTTGTTGCCTGGCTGGACAGTCAGAAAACATCACGGATTTTTGCCGATGGTCTGGATCGCCGCGATGCATTGGGCGCGGTCAGTGCCGCCTTGTCGGAAATGTGCTTCAAAAGCGAAATCCGCGATTATTTCCGCCAGTATGTCAAAGGTTTCGATCTTAGCGACGATTATATCGCAGTTTATAAAAGCTGGCTGGATGATTGGCAGGACGCGCAATCGGGATATTGGGGCGGCTGGTTTGAAACAGATACGGGCGATATTCTGAAAAGCCCGGACCTTAGCCTGACGTTCCACAATATTTCGTATCAGCATGGCAAGGTCGGGCTTTGGCCCGCTATTTTCAAAACGACACTGGCGATCCGTGATGATGCCTATCCGTTTGGCTGGAAGCACAATGGTGACTTCAACAATCACAACAATTATGACGTTGCCAAAATCTTTGACCTTGGCTGGGCGGAAGTCGACAGCGATAGCCAGAAATTGGCATCAGCCGATATTTCCACGATCATGGACTGGTGTCTGACCAAATCCATGACGCCGGATGGCGGATTCATCGATGACCCGACTTTTTATAATTCGGTCGGGGCGGCGTATTATTATGGTGTGTCGTTCCTTGATCAGATTGGATATTTCGGCACCGATATTCCGTTCTGGACAGACCATGCCTTTGCCGATGGTCCTGCACTGTGCTGCAAGATCCAGAAAAAGATGAAGGCCGAAAAACTCGATGATGACGAAGCGGAGGCGGCGATGGAGAAGCTGTTGGATGCCTGCGGAAACTGTGGCTAGGCAAGGCTGAATGCCGGGGTGGAACAAATTCGTATCCCCCCTTGGCGAAATGCATCGGTTGCTACCCATATATATGTTTTATGGCGGCAACAAATCGGTGAGGGACCAGAATGTCTGAGCGTAGCGATATTGACATTGCATTCTTGCGTCAGCGACTTGAAGACCGACGCGCGGATATAAATGCCCATTCAAATCATTCGGAAGATTATCGAAAGCCGGTCGAGCTTGATCAGCAGGCCGTCGGCCGCCTGTCACGGATGGATGCGCTTCAGGATCAGCAAATGCATCTGGAACAGGAGCGTCGTCGTGCTGCCGAACTTGATCGCATCGAAAAGACGCTGGCCCGGATCGAGCATGCCGATTACGGCTTCTGCCACAATTGTGGCGAAGAAATCGAGAAGAAGCGCCTGGAATTTGACCCGACCACACCGCTTTGCGTTGATTGCGCTGCCCATGTCAAACACAGTTAGGGACGGATTGATCAAACCGGTCAGACCGAATTAACGTATCGATTATATGGCAGTTCAAAGCGCGAAACGTACCGAAACGACCCTATTGAATACGTGGGGCATGGGCACATTATGCGGACTGTTCGTGTTGTTTCTGCTTTTTATGGTGAGTGGTTCTGCGCAGTCACAGCAAAACAGTTGCGCGGTCGCGCGTGCGCCTGTTGCAAGCCTGTCATTTATCAATCAGGATCCGATGCTGGATCGTCATCGGTCTGTTCGCTGGCTTAACAACCGGGCCAATCAGGGCAGTCGCTATATGGTGACCGGCCTGACCGAATATGAACTTCAGGCGCGGTTTGACATGCGCCTTGAGCCGGTCGAGGTTGGAGTTGGGGCATTCTGTCTGTATCCGATCCGGATCAGTCCAGAAGTCGAAGTGATCAAGCATCTGGTGTATGTCGCGTCCGAGCTTGAACGCGGCACATGTGAGTATGATGTGGTTTATGCCCATGAAGGGCAGCATGTGCAGATCAATCAGCATATGGAGCAGGATATCCAGCGGGAACTTGATGCCATGGTCTCCGAAATCATGGCGGACTTTGCCGCCATGCGACCGGTTGGTGCGGGCGAGGTGCAACGCCTGCAACGGCGGTTACTGAACCAGTATGGACAGGATTTCAAACGCCGTTTGCGCGCCATCGATCTTGCGCGGCGCGAAGACCATCGCGCGATAGATACCCCGGATGAATATGAACGGCTATCGAAGGCGTGCGGGCCAAATTCGGCATTCCAGACAACATTGCCCGATGCAATGCGCTGACGGATTTTGCACAATCTGATCAGGCTGCTTCGTGACCAAGTCCGGCGACGACCTGAAGTGCTTTGACATCAAGATCGAATTCCGAACGGCAGCGCGGGTTTAGATGACCGTTTCGGCGAAATTCGGCGATGATCCTGCTGGCGGTTTCGGTGGTGATACCCAACATTGCGCCAATATCTTCCCGACCGGGCAGAACGCAACTGTCATCCGCATGATCACACAGATAAAGGCACAGCCGTGCAACCCGTTCCCGGGCAGATCCGGTCGACATCTGGGTCAACCAGTTATCTGATTCCATTACCGCCTGATGCCAGCGTGTGAGCAACTGTTTGTGTAAATGGGGGCTTTCGCGATCAAGTTTTTCAACAACCGCAACCGGAATCCGGCATAACGCGCTGTCCTGAAGGGCTTCGGCGTGATGGGCAAAGCTGTCGCTGACGAGGGCTTCAAGGCCGATTGTGCCACCGGGGCGGACGAGGCGCACAACCCGTTGTGAACCATCGGCCAGATAATGCGTCAATTTGATCAGACCGCTGCGCAAGGTGAAGAGCGCGTTTGCAGTGTCCCCGGCATTGTAAAGGATCGCGCGTTTGGCAATTGCCATGTCCTCAATCGGCAGATGAACCAGTTTGAAATCGTCATCCGTCAGATCGTTGAAAAGCGCAAGTTGCCGGACGCCGCATCGGCGGCAGCGCAACATGTCTGGCATGGTTGATTGCAGCGCGGAGTAATTCACAAAACCCCCTGACGGAACGGGACAGATGCAGGATCGGTCGCCGCAGGCTGTTAAATGGAAGCACTCTAAATCTTTGAGCAATCTACCCTATTGGTTTGTAAATTCAACCTAATAGCGATCAAAAGGTGAAAAACATCACAATAGTACGACTTTTTCGGGCGTGCCGTCAGGCGGTGCTGTCCAGGGTGACAAGGCCCTTTTCTATCGCATAACGCACGAGGCCGGCGGAGCTGTCGATGTCGAGCTTACGCTTGATGTTGCGGCGATGGGTTTCCACGGTACGCACACTGATATCAAGTTCGCGGGCGACATGTTTGTTGCTGGCACCTTTGGCCAGAAGCCGCAAGACGGTGCGTTCCCGTGTGGTCAGCGGCATGCCATCGTCAGGCACGCCTTCGGTGTTGCTGATGCGATCAAATGTCGGACTGTAAGCTTCGCCGCCATTTGCAATTGCCTCGATCGCGCGCACCATGTCGTTTGACGATACATCTTTCAGTATAAAGCCGCGCGCACCTGCCAGTCGGGCGGTACGAAGATATTCCGGATTCTCATGCATGGTCAGGATGATGACCTTGATGTCGGGCATGGTTTCGCGGAATTTTTCGGCGGCTTCCAGCCCGTTCATGACCGGCATCGAGATATCCATCAGAACGATGTCGGGTTTGACATTTCCGGCCAGCGACAGGGCTTCCATGCCGTTTCCAGCCTCGCCGACGATATCGATATGGTCATAGCATTCAAGACGCGAACGAATGCCATCCATGACCAGCGCATGGTCGTCGCACAGCAAAACACGAATGGGACGGTTGGGCGAATAGGGGGTATTTGCGCTGCTCATGGTCAATTCAGTTCTCTGTCACATTGCTGAAACATCTGGGCCGAAACATCTGTTGCCACCTTAGCCGCTGATGACGGTGACGGGTAGATCATTATCACGCGAAACCGGAATATAGGCAGTTATGGTTGTTCCATCGTCCGGTTCGGATTTGACGGTCATGCCCCCACCATGGAATTCCATGCGTTCGCGCATATTGCGAAGGCCGATCCCCGCACGCGGATCACGGTTGCGAATATACCGGTTGGTTTCAAATCCGACACCGTTATCGATGATTTTCATCACGACACTTTGACCTTCGCGGCGGATCGTGACCTTGATATGCGTGGCATCGGCGTGACGTTCGATATTGGTCAGGGTTTCCTGCAAGACGCGATAGAGCGTCGTTTTCTTTGCGATATCGAGAACCACATCGATATTGTCCGATTTGACATCAATCTGCATGTCGGACCGGTCTGCCAGTTCCTTGCACATGCTTTCAATCGCCGGGCGCAGGCCAAGATCATCAAGCACGGCCGGACGCAGGTCGCGCGATATGCGACGGACTTCGTGGATGGCATCCTGCAATCGCTTGGCGGCCTTTTCCATAGGTTCGGTTGCTGCATTCTTTTCCGGTCCCAGGCGTGCGATTGCGGTTTCGACCGAATATTTGACGGAAACAAGAATCTGGCTGATGCCGTCATGCAATTCGCGCGACACCCGCAATCGCTCCTGTTCCTGAACATCAACAACCCGATGGGTCAGTTCCTTTAGCTTCGAATCAGCAAGTTTGCGTTCCGAAAGGGTGACGACGGTGCCCGAAATGCCGACCAGCAAAACCGCCAGAATGGTGATGCCGACAATCGATATTGTCGTGTCACGGATATGGGATGATACCTCGGTCTCGATTTCCTTCACCTGTTCGGAAATGTCATCGATATAAATCCCGGTACCGATCATCCAGCCCCATTTTTCAAGCATCAGGGAATAGGCGATTTTTTCGGCGGGTTCGCCGGTTGACGGTTTTTCCCAGACATGGCGCAGGAAACCACCACCTTTTTCGGCATTGAAAATCAGCGCCTGAATGACGGAATTTCCGTTCAAATCGCGCAGGTTCCAATATGTGCGCCCCAGACGCCATGGCTGTGGCGGGTCGACAAGGGCCGTACCATCGCGGTCATAGATAAAGAAATAGCCATCCTCGCCATAGGACAGGTCTTCGATGATGCTTTTGACCCGTTCCTTGGAAACGGCATCCAGCGGGCTTGCGACCGAATAAATGTGATCTATCGAAGCAAGGGCGAGTTCAAGATAGCTTTTAAGCTCTTCCTTGCGGGCTTCGAGAATGTTGCGTTCGAACGTTCTGATTTCTGCTTCGGCCAGTCGTTCGGCCTGTGCAAATACCAGATACGATATTGCCGCAGCGGCCAGAACCAGTGGCAGGATCGACAGCAGCAAAAACTTTAGTCGAAGATTGATTTTCCGCATGGGCACAACAGTCTCGGATACAGGAAGAATTTTCGGGCCGGACAATATCACAAAAGCACGAAAAGTCTGCGCCTGATCACAGGTTTCGAACCTTTGGGTTGCATTAGGCGCGGGCGCGATTTTCCACATGGTGAAAAGACACTGGCTGCGATAAAGTGAAATTGGTATTACCAATTTCGAAGATCATGCTTTGACAGAGGCAGCGCATTGCGCATATATCAGACACGTCGCCTGCCCACCGGGCGCCAGGAACCCTGGATGCGCTGCACGCGTTTTAACGTGACAGACATCCTTTATCGCCACAGATGGTATGGCGTTGCAGGCATCCCGCACCGCAACGCAATCCGGGATCATATCGTGGCGTTTCTCTTGGTTTTCGGCAGGGGCGCACAGGGACGCACCTGCCCTACAAATCTGGTAGGAGCCCGGTGTCCATGACGCGTTCTGCACCAAAGCGTATCCGTAAACTTCTGGTCGCGAACCGCGGTGAAATCGCGATTCGTGTTCTGCGTGCCGCCAACGAGCTTGGCATTCGCACAGTTGCCATCTTTTCCGACGAAGACCGTTTTGCCCTGCACAGGTTCAAGGCCGACGAAAGTTACACCGTTGGCAAGGGCAACAAACCCATTCGGGCCTATCTTGATATCGAGGATATCCTGCGTGTTGCCCGCGAAGCCGGTGTTGATGCCATTCACCCGGGCTATGGGTTTCTGTCTGAGAACCCCGATTTTGCCGACGCCTGTGCCGAGGCCGGAATAACGTTTATCGGTCCTGATTCCGAAGTCATGCGGACATTGGGCAACAAGGTTGCCGCGCGTAATCTGGCAGAAAGTGCCGGTGTGCCCGTAATGCCGGCATCGGGTGCATTGCCTGACGATATGAATGAAGTTACCCGCATCGCCGATCAGGTCGGTTATCCGATCATGCTGAAGGCCAGTTGGGGCGGTGGTGGCCGCGGGATGCGCGTCATCGAGAATTCCAAGGATCTTTCCAAGCAGGTTCTGGCCGCCAAGCGCGAAGCCGCCGCTGCATTTGGCAATGACGAGGTTTATTTTGAAAAACTGATCCGTCGCGCCCGCCATGTCGAAGTCCAGCTTCTGGGTGATACGCATGGCACTCTGGTGCATCTGTTTGAACGCGACTGTTCGGTTCAGCGCCGCAACCAGAAGGTCGTTGAACGCGCACCCGCCCCCTACCTTGACGAAGAACAACGCAAGGAACTTTGCGAAGCAGCCCTTCGTCTGGGGAAGGCCGCGAATTACGTCAATGCGGGGACCGTCGAATTCCTGATGGATGTTGATACATCCAAGTTTTACTTCATCGAGGTCAATCCCCGCATCCAGGTCGAACATACCGTGACGGAATGCGTGACCGGATTTGACCTTGTGAAGGCGCAAATCCTTGTTGCGCAGGGGGGGCGCATCGGTTTTCCGTCGGAAACCGGTATTCCGTGGCAGGACAAGATCAAGCTGCGTGATCATGCGCTTCAGTGCCGCATCACGACGGAAAACCCTGAAAACAGCTTTGTGCCCGATTACGGGATCATCAAGGTGTATCGCGGGGCCAACGGTTTTGGCATCCGTCTGGATGGTGGCACGGCCTATTCCGGGGCGGTGATCACCCCGTTTTATGACAGCATGCTGGAAAAGGTCACCGCATGGGGAAGTACCCCGCGCGAAGCGGTCGACCGTATGGACCGCGCCCTTCGCGAGTTTCGTATTCGCGGTGTTGCGACCAACCTGGCCTTCCTTGAAAACCTGATCAATCATCCGAAATTCAGGGCCGGTGAATATACCACGCGGTTTATTGATGAAACGCCCGAACTGTTCAAATTCGTGCGCCGTCGCGACCGCGCGACCCGTTTGCTGCGTTTCATTGGCGAGGTTACGGTCAACGGTAACCCGGAGGTCGAAGGCCGGGTCGTGCCGACAAACCTGCATGCGCCGGTGATGCCGAAATCGATTGATCTGGGTGAAATCCGCCCGGGCACCAAGCAGAAGCTTGACCAGTTGGGGGCCGAGGGCTTTTCACGCTGGATGAAGGATCAGAAACGCGTTCTGATCACCGACACCACGATGCGTGATGCGCATCAGTCGTTGCTGGCGACCCGGATGCGAACCTTCGATATGCTTGAAATCGCGCCTTATTATGCGCATGGGCTGCCGGAACTGTTTTCGCTGGAATGCTGGGGCGGGGCGACGTTTGACGTCGCGATGCGGTTCCTTAAGGAAGATCCGTGGGATCGTCTGGTCAAACTGCGTGAACGGGTTCCCAATATCCTGACACAGATGCTGTTGCGGGCGTCGAATGCGGTCGGTTACACCAACTATCCCGACAATGCGGTCGAATATTTCGTCAAGCAGGCGGCAGAACACGGCATGGATGTTTTCCGTGTGTTCGATTCCCTGAACTGGGTCGAAAACATGAAGGTTGCCATGGATGCGGTTCTGAAAACCGACAAGCTGTGCGAAGCAACCATTTGCTATACGGGCGATATCTTTGACGAGAAACGCCCGAAATATAACCTTGATTACTATGTCAAAATGGCCCGGGAGCTTGAGGCATCCGGTGCGCATATCCTGGGGCTTAAGGATATGGCGGGGGTTCTGCGTCCGGCGGCGGCAACGACCCTGATCAAGGCGTTGAAGGATACGGTCAATATTCCGATCCATTTCCATACCCACGATACCAGCGGCATTTCGGCGGCCACCGTGATTGCCGCGATTGATGCCGGGGTGGATGCGGTGGATGCAGCCATGGATTCGATGTCGGGCCTGACATCGCAGCCAAACCTTGGTTCGATTGCCAATAACTATATCGGGCAACCACGTGATCCGGGGCTTAATACCGAGGCGCTTAAAGAAGTTTCGACCTATTGGGAACAGGTCCGGCGGTATTATGCCGGATTTGAAAGCGATATCCGCAGCGGTACATCGGATGTTTATGTCCATGAAATGCCCGGCGGCCAATATACCAACCTGCGCCAACAGGCACGTTCCCTTGGTATCGAGGAACGCTGGCCGGAAGTGTCCAAAGCTTATGCCGCAGTCAACAGGATGTTTGGCGATGTCGTCAAGGTGACGCCAAGTTCGAAAGTTGTCGGTGACATGGCGCTGACGATGGTGACGTCGGGCATTACCGAAAAGGATGTGCTGGACCCGAAAAAGGACATCGCATTCCCCGATAGTGTCATTTCGTTCTTCCGTGGTGAAATCGGTCAACCGGTTGGTGGCTTCCCGCCAGCCCTTCAGCGCAAGGTGCTGAAGGGGGCAGAAGCCCTTTCGGATCGGCCGGGTAAATCCATGGCCCCGATTGATTTCGAAGCAACCCGCAAGGAAATCGAAAAGAAAACCCATCGCAGCATCAGTGATGCCGAGGTTGCATCCTATGTGATGTATCCCAAGGTGTTCCTTGAATATGCCGAACATCGTAGTCACAACGCCGATGTCTCGATCCTGCCGACCCCGATCTTCTTCTATGGCATGAGCCAGAATGACGAGATTTCCGTCGATCTGGAAAAGGGCAAGACGCTTGTGATCCGCTATCTCGCGACCTCCGAAGGCGGGGACGAGGAAGGTAATCGGACCGTGTTCTTTGAACTGAACGGCCAGCCCCGGACAGTCAAGGTTGCCGACAAGACATTGGCCGCCACCGGCAAGGTCAAACCAAAGGCCGAGGATGGTAACCAGCTTCATATCGCGGCCCCGATGCCGGGCCTTGTCGTCGAGGTCCATGTTGCCGAAGGCCAGAAGGTCAAGGCGGGCGATGTGATGTGTTCGCTTGAGGCGATGAAAATGGAAACCGCGGTTCATGCGGAAAGGGACGGGGTCGTGGCAACCATTCATGCCCCCGCCGGTACACAGGTCGACAGCAAGGATCTGCTGATCGAATTAAGGGAGTAAACGTCGCATGCTTAGGATGCCTGAGCCGGATCAATCGACCCTTGCACGTCGCAAGGATATCATCGCCGCCATGCGGGACATCGTTCCGAACGAAGGCGGGGTTATCGTCGATGAAGACCGGCTCAGGCCCTATGAATGCGACGGGTTGATGGCCTATCGCCAGCTTCCGATGATCGTGGTCCTGCCCGAAAATACCGGGCAGGTCGCGGCCATTCTGAAATATTGCCATACCCACAAAATTCGTGTCGTTCCACGCGGGGCGGGCACCGGCCTTTCGGGCGGGGCGTTGCCGATGGCGGATGCGATCACGATCAGCATGATGAAATTCAACCGCGTGCTGGATATCGACTGGGACAATCGGGCGGTCGTCGTGCAGCCCGGTGTGACCAATCTTGGGATCACGCGCGCGGTCGAACATAAGGGGTTTTATTACGCCCCGGACCCGTCCAGCCAGATCGCCTGTTCGATTGGCGGCAATATCGCGGAAAATTCGGGCGGTGTGCATTCCCTGAAATACGGACTAACCACCAACAATGTCCTTGGTGTTGAAATGGTCACGATCGAAGGCGAAATCCTTCGGATCGGGGGTAAGGGACTGGATCAGTCGGGCTATGACCTTTTGGGGGTGATTACCGGGTCCGAGGGGTTGCTGGGCATTGTAACCGAAGTCACGGTGCGCATTCTGCGAAAGCCTGAAACGGCGCGCGCGCTTCTGCTTGGCTTTAACAGCAGCGAAGAAGGTGGCAATTGCGTTGCCCGGATCATTGCCGACGGGATCATTCCGGGTGGTCTTGAAATGATGGACGCCCCGGCCATCAAGGCGACCGAGGATTTCGTGCATGCGGGTTATCCGCTTGATGTCGAGGCGTTGCTGCTTGTCGAGCTCGATGGGCCAAAGGTCGAGGTCGATTATCTGATCGAACGTGTCGGTGCGATTGCCGGGGAATGCGGTGCGGTTTATTCGCGTATTTCCGAAAGCGAGGATGAAAGGCTGCTGTTCTGGTCGGGGCGCAAGAATGCCTTTCCGGCGATTGGCCGTATTTCGCCCGATTATATCTGTATGGATGGCACCATCCCGCGCCGACGTCTGGCCGAAGTCCTGACCGGGATGCAGGTTTTGTCGCAACGCCACGGGTTGCGG
The DNA here is from genome assembly GCF_000714555.1 of Thalassospira permensis NBRC 106175. Taxonomy (NCBI): domain Bacteria; kingdom Pseudomonadati; phylum Pseudomonadota; class Alphaproteobacteria; order Rhodospirillales; family Thalassospiraceae; genus Thalassospira; species Thalassospira permensis. Next base: position 107,881 of record NZ_AUNC01000001.1, read on the forward strand.
GTTGCCAATGTTTTTCATGCAGGCGACGGCAATCTGCATCCGCTGATCATGTTTGATGCCAATCAGTCCGGCGAACTGGAACGGGCCGAAGCATTTGGTGCCGATATCCTGAAACTATGTGTCGAGGTCGGCGGGGTTTTGTCGGGCGAGCACGGGATTGGCGTCGAAAAACGCGATCTGATGCCTGAAATGTTCACCGAAGATGACATGAAACATCAGGAGCGCCTGAAGCTGGCGTTTGACGAGGATGAATTGCTTAATCCCGGCAAGGTTTTCCCGACCTTGCATGGCTGTGGCGAACTTAAAACCCTGCATGCGCGCGAAGTCGCTAACAAATTCCCGGATATCCCGCGCTTTTAGGCCGGAACGAGAGACGAGAAGAAAAATAATCCTGCCACCGGTTCCCACCAACCGGTTGGCAAGGATCAGGAGAGGAAGAGAGAAACCGCAATGACGGAAGTCATATCCCCCACCACGCCCGAACAATTGCGTGAGGCCATCAGTTGGGCGCTTGGTTCAAAAAACCCGCTTGAAATCATTGGATCGGGCAGCAAGAAAACATATGGGCATGCGGTAGCAGCCGACCATGTTCTGGACCTGTCGAAATTGACCGGGGTCATGTTTTATGAACCGGAAGAACTGGTGGTTTCTGTGCGGGCGGGCACGTCTCTTGCCGAAATTCACGCATTGCTGCGCGATAAGAACCAGCAATTCCATTTTGAACCCGGAAATTTTCCGGGGTTGCTCGCCGATGGTGTTGCGGATCATGCCGGAACGATTGGCGGACTGATTGCGTCCAATCTTTCGGGACCGCGCCGGATCAAGGTCGGTGCGGCACGCGATCATCTTTTGGGATTTGAAGCCATCAGCGGCCGGGCCGAGGATTTTAAATCCGGTGGACGGGTCATGAAGAACGTAACCGGGTTTGATCTGTCAAAGCTGATGGCGGGATCGTTTGGCACGCTTGGCGTGATGCATACCATCACCATGAAAGTCATGCCGCGCGACGAGAAAACCCGAACCGTTCTGATCGCCTGTGACGATATGCAAATTGCAGGCAGTGCCATGACGCGTGCCCTGGGCAGCGAGAACGAGGTTTCGGCCGCCGCATGGATTGCGCGGGAACAGGTTGTAAAACTTGGTCTGGACATTGTGACAGGCATCGGGGCCGGTATTGTCGCGCTGCGCGTTGAAGGTCCTGCACCCTCGGTTGCCTGGCGGTGCGAGGCATTGCGTAAGCTTCTGGCCGATATCGGTGCCAGTGAAGAACTTCATAGCGCCAACAGCAACGCGTTCTGGCAGGCGGTTGCCGATGTTGTCCCGTTTGCAGGGGGGATCGGATTGCTATGGCGTGTTTCCGGGCCACCGGCATCTGGCGGTGCGATTGCTGCGAAACTGGCCGACGAAACCGGCGGGAAGATCATGATGGATTGGGCCGGGGCGCAAATCTGGCTTCAATTGGCCGGGGGTGATGCGATGGCCGATAAAGTGCGCGACATTGCCGTGTCCTACGATGCGCGGGCAGTTCTGGTGCGCGCGCCCGAAGATATTAGAAATCAGGTGCCGGTTTTCCATGCCGAGGACGCGGCTTTGGCGCGGATCAATGCGAGAATCCGCGAGAATTTTGACCCTGAAGGTATCCTTAATCCGGGCCGGATCGGACACATGATTGCCAAGCGGGGGAACGCGTAATGCAAACGAACTTTACCGCCGCCCAGCTTGCCCACCCGGCAATTGCCGAAAGTGAACAGATCCTGCGGAAATGTGTGCATTGCGGGTTCTGTACCGCGACATGCCCGACTTTTGTGACCTTGGGGGATGAACTTGATAGTCCGCGCGGGCGGATTTACCTGATCAAGGACATGCTGGAAAACGATAAACCGGCGACGGAAAAGGTGGTCAAACATCTTGATCGGTGCCTGTCGTGCCTGTCCTGCACAACGACATGCCCGTCGGGTGTCGATTACATGCATCTGATCGACAATGCGCGCGCCCATATCGAAGAAACCTATGACCGGCCGTTTGCGGATAAATGGTTGCGCCGGATTTTATCGATTGTCGTGCCAAACCCGACGCTTTTCAGGCTTTCGCTGATCGGGGCGAAACTGGCATCGCCATTCGCACGGTTTTTGCCGGGCCGTCTGAAGGGCATGGTCAAAATGGGGGCGCGCCATATGCCGCCGCCAAGCTGGGTCGACAAGCCGCAGGTGATCCCGGCAATTGGTCAACGCAAAGGCCGGGTCGCCATCCTGACCGGCTGTGCGCAACAGGTTCTTGAGACCGAGATAAACGAGGCAACCGTTCGTTTACTGACACGCCTTGGCATCGAAATCGTTGTGGCCCAAGGGGCGGGTTGTTGCGGGTCGCTTGTCCATCATATGGGAAAGGAAGCGCAATCCCATCAACAGGCCAAAGCCAACATTGATGCCTGGAGCCGGGAACTTGCGGGCGAGGGGCTTGATGCGATTGTCATTACAGCATCGGGATGTGGCACAACGGTCAAGGATTACGGGCACATGTTGCGCCATGATCGGAATTACGCGGCGAAAGCGGCCAAAATTTCCGACCTTGCCTGTGATGTGACCGAATATCTGGCAGGGATTGATGTCCCGGCGGATCGTTTTGCCGGGGCGACTCATGGCGGGGCGCGGGTTGCCTATCATTCGGCATGTTCGATGCAGCATGGTCAGAAGATCATTCGTGAACCGCGCGACCTTCTGAAAAAGGCCGGGTACGAGGTGCTTGAAATTGCCGAAGGGCATTTATGCTGCGGGTCGGCAGGGGTTTATAACCTGTTGCAGCCTGAAATCGCGGGCAAACTGCGCGACCGCAAACTTGGCAATATCAGAAACACGGCACCGGATCTGGTTGCGACGGGCAATATCGGCTGCATGGTGCAGCTTGAAACCGATGCGTTGAAAGTTGTGCATACGGTGCAATTGCTTGACTGGGCAGCAGGGGGACCGACCCCCGAAAAGCTTTTACCGTATTATGCTGAAAAGATCGCCTAGACAACGGTTTGGACGTCTAAATACAAAAGCCCGCCGACGTTGCGTCGTGCGGGCTTTTATGCAATCTGGCAGAGACTGCTTGCGAAACCGCTTATTTCGCAAGCAGGCTGGTGGCGATACTTTCGGCGGCAGAACCTTCGCTGCTGTCTTCGGCAAAAGCAGCGGTTTTTTCGCGAATCCAGTTCTGAACTTCGGCTTCGCTGACATCGACCTTTGTTGCCATCACCGCAATGACGGCTTCCATGGCAAGGACATGAGACGCAATGTTGTTGACCGCGACATGCAGGTCATCGATGTGGCGTGATGCGGCCTCGGACATGTCGCCCAGTTCACCGGAAAGCTTCTGGATCAGTTCCTGAATCTCGTCGAGCGAAGTGCTCATGGTCGTCTCCCTTTTGCGCGGTTCTGCGCTACTTCCCCAACGGATTGATATCTTATGAACAAGCTTCGTGTTTTCGGGGGGCTTTGTAAAGGCAGGGAAACCGAAAACAGTTAACGGTCTGCTGCCGTGCGGTCGTCTATCCAGTCCGGGTGATGTTTCAGGGCAATGTTACAGTTTATGTAACGAAGGCTGTCAAACCTGCGGCTGGAAACAGGAAAAATGCCGGTTTCAGTTTTGATTCCGGCACGGATCTGTTTCAGAAAAACCTTTGATTAATAAAGGTTTTTTCGAGGTTTTTTTCATCTCCGATGCGTTGTCACATAACGTTAACAAAAGTGACGCAATACCGTAAGCACCCAGCGTTAGAGTCCGCCTCGCAGATCGTTGCACCGTTCCGGTTTGGAACAATTACTGGGGAATTTACCATGAAGAAGACTCTTGCTGTTGCGGCGCTGATGAGCGTTGCCTTTGTTGGCGCGGCCCAGGCACGCGACCAGATTCGTATCGTTGGTTCGTCCACCGTTTTCCCGTTCGCAACTGCGGTTGCTGAAGAATTCGGTAAAACCACCTCCTTCAAGACGCCGGTTATTGAATCGACCGGTTCCGGCGGTGGTCTGAAGCTGTTCTGCGCCGGTGTTGGCGAACAGCATCCGGACATTACCAATGCTTCGCGTCGCATCAAGAAGTCCGAAGTTGAAACCTGTGCCAAAAACGGCATCAGCGAAATCACCGAAGTCAAAGTCGGTTACGACGGTATCGTTCTGTCGAACTCCAAAGATGCTCCGCGTCTTGACCTGACCAAAGAACAGCTCTTCCTGGCGCTGGCCAAAACCGTTCCTTCGAAAGACGGCAAGTCGCTGATCGATAACCCGTACAGCACCTGGGCCGAAATCGACCCGAGCCTGCCGGACGTTAAAATTGAAGTTCTCGGCCCGCCCCCGACCTCCGGTACCCGTGACGCTTTCACCGAACTGGTACTTGAAGAAGCCTGTGACTCCTTCGAAGCCATCAAGGCAATCAAGGACAACAAAGATCAGCACGGTGCAGTTTGCAAAGGCGTTCGTGAAGACGGTGCCTATGTCGAAGCCGGTGAAAACGACAACCTGATCGTTCAGAAACTCGAAGCAAACCATGATGCACTTGGCATCTTCGGCTTCTCGTTCCTTGATCAGAACGGCGACAAACTTCAGGGTTCCCTGATTGCCGGTGTCGAGCCGACCTTCGAAGCCATCTCGGATGGTTCTTATCCGGTGTCGCGTTCGCTGTACTTCTATGTCAAGAACGCCCATGTTGGTACCATTCCGGGTATCAAAGAATATCTGACCGAATTCACCTCTGACAAAGCATTTGGTGGCGAAGGTTACCTTGCTGACCGTGGCCTCATCCCGATGGATGCGACCGAGCGTGAAGCAGTCCGTAATGCTGCGCTGAACCTTGCTCCGCTGAGCATGTAACGCGATCTTTCAACCGGTGGCAGCCTTTTCTGCCACCGGTTTCTTTGTTTTCAGGCTTTAATTGATTTATTCTTGGACCTGCCTTAAACGCGCACCAAGTTTTTTGGTCATTCTTTGGCAAATGGATTAATCGCAATGTCCCTGACCTATTTGCTGCTTGCTGTGGCACTCCTGTGTGCCGTGTCATTTTATTTCGGTCGACAGCGCGCGGTGGCCCTGTCGAACGGTCGATACAGCAATCTTCATTCGCTGCCTGCGCATTACGGGATGTATACGGCGTTGTGGTGCGGCCTGCCGGCTTTGGGCCTTTTGCTGGTTTGGATGATGTTTGAAGGGACGATCATTCAGACAATGATCGTTGCCGATCTTCCCGAAGAAGTGACGTCCAATTCCGGGTTGTTATCTTTGGCGCTTAACAGCATCTCGCAAATTGCTGCCGGAGGCGGGGAACATCTTACCGTTTCTCCCGAGATTGTAGAGGCCGGCCATCGGCTTGCCAATCTTAACACCATCGCAAATGCTGCTCTTATTGTTGTGATGGTGTCTGTTGCCCTGGTGGGCTTGGCTCTGTCTTACCGCCGGATTTCTTCGGAAATGCGTGCGCGAAACAATGTCGAACGGCTGTTTCGCTATATCATGATCGTGTGTTCGGCGATTGCCATCCTGTCGACGGTCGGCATTGTTTTCTCGCTTTTGTTTGAAGCGCTGCATTTCTTTGGCAAGGTCAGCCCGCTGGACTTCCTGTTCGGTCTGGAATGGAGCCCGCAGACGGCCATCCGCGCAGATCAGGTGGCTTCCGACGGTGCATTTGGCGCAATCCCGCTTTTTGTTGGAACATTGCTGATTACGCTGATTGCAATGTTTGTGGCGGTGCCGGTCGGTTTGTTCTCTGCCATCTATATGGGTGAATATGCGTCGCCGAAATTTCGGGCCGTTGCCAAACCTGCGCTTGAAATCCTGGCGGGTGTCCCGACGGTTGTTTACGGCTTCTTTGCTGCCCTGACAGTTGCTCCGTTCTTGCGCGACAATGGTGCTGTGCTTGGACTTGATGTCAGTTCCGAAAGTGCGCTGGCTGCGGGTCTGGTCATGGGGGTCATGATCATTCCGTTCGTGTCATCGCTGTCTGATGATGTCATGTCACAGGTGCCGAAGTCGTTGCGCGACGGATCATATGGCCTTGGTGCAACAAGGTCTGAAACCATTCGGCATGTTATTTTCCCCGCAGCCCTGCCCGGTATTGTTGGTGCGGTATTGCTGGCGGTGTCGCGTGCGATTGGGGAAACCATGATCGTTGTGATGGCTGCCGGACTTGCCGCCAACATGACGGTAAACCCGTTGCAGGCCGTGACCACTGTTACCGTGCAGATCGTAACACTTCTGGTCGGTGACCAGGAATTTGACAGTGCCAAAACCCTGTCGGCATTTGCACTGGGTCTGCTTCTTTTCCTTATCACCTTGGGTCTGAACGTGTTTGCCCTTAAGGTTGTTCAGAAGTATCGCGAGAAATATGACTGATATGGCATCGCTTATGGAAGACAGAGCCGCCGCAAAAGTGATCTCTGGCAATCTGCACACGCCGGTTGACTGGGACAGCCCGAAATTGGCACGTAACATTAAAAAACGTTACGCAGCGGAACGCAGGTTCAAGATTTACGGCTTAAGCGCAATTGCCATCGCCCTTATGGCGCTGGTTGTGCTTGGCTATTCGATCATTTCGAAAGGTTATAGTGCCTTTTTCCAGACCTATGTTCAGATGGAAATCTTTTTCGACCCGGCCAAGATTGATCCGGACGGAACAGGTGATCCGGCAATTATTGGCCGGGCCAATTTTGATGGTCTGATCAGGGATGCACTGAGCAAACAGTTCCCGGAAGTGAGCGGACGTAGCGAACGGCGTGATCTCTATGACATTGTTTCGGGCGGGGCATCTTATGATCTGCGCGAGAGGGTGCTTGAAAATCCGTCTCTGATCGGACAGACCCGGAAGGTCTGGCTGATTTCCGGTGACGACTTTGATATGCTCAACAAAGGTTATATCAGTGCAAACACAGACGAAGGCGACCGTCGCCTGAACGATCAGGAAATTGGTTGGTATAATACACTGGTCTCTCAAGGATCGGTCGAAAAGCAGTTCCATACGCGGTTCTTTACCAATGGTGATTCCCGCGAACCGGAATTGGCCGGGATCTGGGGCGCTGCGGTCGGGTCGTTCTATACACTGGTTGTGACATTGATACTGTCGTTTCCGATTGGTGTTCTGGCAGCGATCTATCTGGAAGAATTTGCACCGCGAAACCGGTTCACGGCGATTGTCGAAGTCAACATCAACAACCTTGCGGCTGTGCCGTCGATCGTGTTCGGTCTTCTTGGGCTTGAGGTTTACCTTAATGTCATGCATCTGCCGCGGTCGGCCCCGGTTGTTGGTGGTCTGACGTTGGCCCTCATGACATTGCCGACCATCATCATCGCATCACGTGCGGCGATCAAGGCAGTGCCGCCGTCGATCCGGCAGGCTGCCCTTGGTCTTGGGGCGTCGCCGGTTCAGACGGTGACCCATCACGTGTTGCCGCTGGCGATGCCCGGTATTCTGACCGGGACCATCATCGGCATGGCGCAGGCTCTTGGGGAAACCGCACCGCTTCTGATGATCGGTATGGTGGCGTTTATTGTTGATATCCCAGGCGGGGCACTTGATCCGGCGACAGTTCTGCCGGTGCAGATTTATCTGTGGGCGGATAGTCCGGAACGTGCCTTTGTCGAGAAGACTTCGGCGGCCATCATGGTCTTGCTGGGCTTCCTGATCCTGATGAACGGATTGGCCGTGTATCTGCGCAAGAAATTTGAACGGAAGTGGTAAAATGGCTGTTGTAACTCAAAGCGCAATGACGGCAGAGCCGTCAGTCACTAGCCCGAAAATGACGGCCCGTGACCTCAATCTTTTCTACGGCGACAACCAGGCGCTTTTTGATGTCAATCTTGACATTGTCGAACGCCAGGTCACAGCACTTATCGGCCCGTCGGGCTGCGGCAAATCAACCTTCCTGCGGTGCATGAACCGCATGAATGACACGATTGACGGTGTCACGATCAAGGGCAAGGTAACGCTTGATGACCGTGATATCTATGACAAGGCAATCGACGTTGTTCAGTTGCGCGCGCGCATTGGCATGGTGTTCCAGAAACCGAACCCGTTCCCGAAGTCGATTTATGACAACGTGGCCTATGGCCCGCGTATTCACGGTCTGGTGAATTCGCGCGACGAGCTCGATGAAATCGTCATGACCTCGCTTGAACGGGCGGGTCTACTGAAAGAAGTCAAAGACCGTCTGCCGGAACCGGCAACCGGTCTTTCTGGTGGGCAGCAGCAGCGTCTTTGCATTGCACGTGCGGTTGCCGTCAGCCCCGAAGTCATCCTGATGGATGAACCGTGTTCGGCACTTGACCCGATTGCAACCGCAAAGGTCGAGGAACTGATCGACGAGCTTCGTTCGAACTACACCATTGTGATCGTGACGCACTCCATGCAGCAGGCCGCCCGCGTGTCGCAGCGCACGGCGTTTTTCCATCTCGGCAAGCTGGTCGAAGTGGGCGAAACCGATCAGATTTTCACCAATCCCAAGGACGAGCGCACCAAGGGATACATTACGGGTCGCTTCGGTTAAGTCCGGGCAGGAGTATTTTCGATGGTCGATGAGAAACATCATATCGTCAGTTCGTTTGACGAAGAACTGACCCGTCTTAACAACATCATTTCGCAGATGGGCGGGCTTGCCGAAAGTCAGCTGATTTCCGCCATTCGTGCGATCGTTAAACGGGATTCGGAACTGGCCGAGAAGGTCATTCTTTCCGATCACCGTATCGATACGCTGGAACAGGAAGTGCAGGATTTTGCCGTACGTCTTCTGGCCCTGCGTCAGCCGATGGCAGATGACCTGCGGCAGGTGGTGACCGCGCTTAAACTGTCCAACGATCTGGAACGTATAGGTGATCTGGCGAAAAACATCGCCAAGCGTGCGCAGGTTCTTAACCAGGTGCCGCCGATCCGCCCGGTTCAGGTGATCCCGAACATGGCCAAGCTGTGCCAGGAAATCATCAAGGACGTTCTGGATGCCTATATCGAGGGTGATGCGGAAAAGGCCCAGCGTGTCTGGGCGCGCGATCAGGAAGTTGACGATATGTACAATTCCCTGTTCCGTGAACTGCTGACCTATATGATGGAAGATCCGCGTAACATCACGGCATCGACCCATCTGCTGTTTATCGCCAAGAATATCGAACGTATTGGCGATCATGCGACCAACATTGCCGAAACGATCTATTACCGGATCAAGGGCGAAGACCTGCCGATGGATACTCGGCCAAAAAATGACGCGGCGAACTTTGCCGTCGTAGAACCGAATGAGTGACACTGGAGCATAGGAAGATGGACCCAACGGTTCTTATCGTCGAGGACGAAGCTGCAATCGTAACCATGTTGCGCTACAACCTCGAACGCGAGGGGATGCAGGTTGTCGAAGCCGGGGACGGTGACGAAGCGTTGAAAATTCTGGCCGAAACCCATGTCGATCTGGTCCTTCTGGACTGGATGCTGCCGGTGATGTCAGGGATCGAGGTTTGCCGCCAGATCCGCCGGAAGCCTGAAAGCCGCGATTTGCCGGTGATCATGGTTACGGCGCGTGGCGAAGAAGGCGACCGCATCCGCGGCCTTGATACCGGGGCCGATGATTATGTGACCAAGCCGTTTGCGATTGGTGAATTGCTGGCGCGTATTCGCGCACTTCTGCGTCGATCCGGTCCGGCGCAACCACAAGGGCAGTTGATCTATTCCGATATCGAAATGGATCTGGCCGCCCATCGTGTCAGTCGTAACGGCAAGGCTATCCATCTTGGCCCGACCGAATTCCGTCTGCTGCGTTATTTCCTGGAACATCCGGGGCGGGTTTTCTCGCGCGAGCAGCTTCTGAATGCGGTTTGGGGGCCGAATATCTATGTCGAAACCCGCACGGTTGATGTTCACATTCGTCGTCTGCGCAAGGCATTGAATGACGTCAAGGGAACGCGCGATGTAATCCGCACGGTTCGTGCCGCGGGTTATGCACTGGATGTCGAAGCCGCCTGATTGCGGTTATTCCGGAAGACGAAACGAAAGACCCCCATTCTTGTGATGGGGGTCTTTGTGTTTCAGGTGCTTTTCCTGGATTTTGCCGGTTTGGCAGTTTTTTGTGCCTGGTCTTCGGTTTTTTGGCGCGCGGTGCGCGGGGCAAGTTCGTTCATCAGCAGCATATCGGCACGCCGGAACTTGGCTATTTCGAGATCGATATCTTCCTGCGGGATATCGCAGGCCGCCAGAACGTGATCGGACAGGCGTAAACCGGTTTCAAGTACCTCGGGGATGGCCGCATCGGCACCACTGCGTGACAGCGGACCGATATGGGTGATGTCCTGGGCACGGGCAAAGATTTTCAGATGTGGATAATGCTGTCGCAGCAAGGCGACGGTCTTTTCGGTTGCGTGCGGGTTGCCCATGGCAACGGCGGCAATATGGGCCTGTTCGGTATGGGCGGCACGAAATGTTTCCGGTCGGGACCCATCGGCAAAATAAACCGGCAGACCTTCGGCTCGGCCACGCGAAACCTGTTGGGCATCGGATTCCAGAACGATAAACGGGATTTCCTTGGTGCGCAGCAGACGGGCCAGAACCCGGCCGACGCGCCCGCAACCAATTACCAGAACATGTTTCTGAATGCCGTCGGTTTCATCCGAAATCTCGCTTAGCTGATCGGTTTCCTTGGGATGAAGCTTCTGTTCGATGCGATGGCCGAGCGAAATCAAAGTCGGCGTCAGACCCATCGAAATCGCAACCACCGGGATCAGCATCACGGCGATGTCAATCGGAACCGCCCCGTTCTGCGATGCCAGTGCAAGCATGACGAAGGCGAATTCACCACCGGCGGCCAGGCTCATGGCGACCCGGATTGAAGATGCACGGTTAAAGCCGATCAGCAGGGACAATCCGAAAAGAACCGCTGCCTTTATGACCAGAAGCCCGATCAGCCACAAAATGATCGTTCCGGCCTGACCGATGACCACATTGGCATTGACCGACATTCCCACAGACATGAAGAACAGCGACAGGAAAACACCGCGAAATGGCGAAATGTCGGCTTCGATCTGATGGCGGAATTCGGTCTCGGCCAACATTACCCCGGCGATAAAGGCACCAAGCGCCATTGAAAGGCCCGCGGCTTCGGTCAATGTGCTGGCAGCCAGAACGACAAACAGGGTCCCGATTGCAAAAAGTTCCGGGTTTTTAAGAGCCGCAATATACCGAAAGAGTCGCGGCAGCAGATAACGACCGGTCAGCAACAATACAGCAACCGCCCCCACACCGCTTAGTGCGCTGATCCAGGGGCTGGTTTCGCTCCCGGCATTGCCAGCGGCCTGCACCATGATCAGGAAGGGACCAACCGCAACGTCCTGCAACAGCAGGATGGCAAGGGCTGCACGCCCGAAACGTGTGTGCAACTGGCGCTCATCGGAAAGCTGTTTAAGGATAATGGCTGTTGATGACAGGGCCAGTGCCCCGGCAATTACGATAGAGGCGGGCATATCGTAATTAATCAGCAGCAATACACCGAACATCACGGCCATCGTGACGCCGATCTGCAGGAAACCAAGGGTCGCGAACCGGCCCCCAATCACGCGCAAGCGTTCGCGCGACAATTCAAGACCGATCATGAACAGCAGAAAGACAATGCCAAGCTCGGCGACGGTTGAAATGTCTTCGCGGTCACTGATCAGGCCAAAACCGAAAGGGCCGATGCAAAAGCCGCCGATCAGGAAACCGATGATCGAGTTCGCACGTAATTTCTGTGCCAGCGGGACGGCAATCACCGCGGCGGTCAGGACAAGGAACAGCTCGAAAAGAACGCTGTGTGACATGATGGATTATGCGTCCGGCGCAGATAGGCGTGTAAAGGAAGTCGTTCAAATCAGGATAGCGGAAATACCCCTATGATTTCTATGGAAATTTCGCGTATGAGAGGGCATCTGTGATGGATGACACGTCTTAAGAGCAGGCGACCGCGACGATTGCTTTCGGTATGCGTGCCAGTGTGGGAACCGCATCACACCGATGTGACGAATGGTATTACGACGGGACGACGCAGCTTGCTATTCTGCGTTCGCAATGCCATGTTCCGCTGGCCCGTAAAAGGGCATGAAACAATCAGAAATTTCCCCAAACGAGCAGGCCGGAATTGGAACAGTTCATCCCCTATTTGCAGATTATCGGTGGTCTTGTGCTTTTGACTGCCGGTGGTGAGTTCATTGTTCGCGGTGCTGTCGGTCTGGCGCTGTTGATGGGGGTTTCCAAGATCATTGTTGGTTTGACCGTGGTTGCCGCGGGGACGTCGGCCCCCGAATTTGTCGTGTCGCTGAATGCGGCGCTTGCCGGGTCGGGCGACATCGCGATGGGGAACGTGGTTGGTTCTAACATTGCCAATATTCTTTTGATCCTCGGCGCAACAGCGATTCTAAAACCGATTACGGCATCGCGGACCATGGTTGTACGCGATGGCGGCACCATGCTGCTGGGGACCGTTCTGTTCATCGGGCTTTGCATGTTTGGCGTTGTCGAACGCTGGGCTGGGGCGGTGATGCTGCTGGTTCTGGCAGCGATCTGGTACTTTACCTATCAGCATGACAAAAAAAGCCCGGGTGATGCCAGCCACCTGCATGAAGAAGAAGTCGACGAAGTCGGTGAAGTACCAAGCGGTTGGCTCAAGCCGATTGTTGCCACGGTTATCGGGATTGTCGCCTTGACCTATGGGGCGGATCTGCTGGTGGATGGTGGTGTTTCTGTCGCGCGTCAGTTCGGTGTGTCCGAAGCCGTCATTGGCTTGACCCTTGTCGCATTCGGAACATCGCTTCCTGAACTGGCGGCATCGATTGTTGCGGCGTTCCGCGGGCATTCCGACGTTGCACTTGGCAATGTTGTTGGTTCCAATCTTTTGAACCTGCTGGTGATCATCGGTGGTGTATCGCTGATTGCGCCGATTGCCGTGCCAGACCAGATTCTGCAATCCGATCTTTGGATCATGCTGGCAGTTACCATTCTTTTGCTGGTGGTCGGCTATTTCCTGCGCGGAGTGTCGCGGATCACCGGGATCGTCTTTGTTCTGGCTTATCTGGGATATGTTGCGAGTCTGGTTACGGCATGATTGATCTTCATGCCTGAAACGGTAAATGCGGTTATGGACCGGCTGGCGGGTTTGATTGTAAGTTCCGGAATGACCAAACATAAATGACGGCGGCCGATATTTAAGGGGGCTGCCTTCCCCGGGAAGGGGCGCATCTTGATGAACGGGATGGAAACCAGATGACAGGGAAAATGCCTAAAACGGCTCTTGTAACCGGGGCTGCCAAGCGTATCGGACGGGCTTTATCGCTTGATCTGGCGACACAGGGTTATGATGTTGCCCTTCATTGCCATTCCTCGCGCAGGGATGCGGAACAGCTTGCCGAGGAAATCCGGTCCCTTGGTCGTCGAGCCTGCGTTATTTCCGCTGATCTTGGCAAGGAAGAAGACACCAGCCGTGTCGTACGCGAAGCAACGGCTGCACTTGGCCCGATTGGTGTGCTGATCAATAATGCATCCACCTTTGAATATGATGATATCAGCACCGCCACGCGTGAGGGCTGGGACTATCATATGGAAGCCAATCTGCGGGCACCGTTTGTGTTGTCACAGGATTTCGCCAAACGGCTGCCCGCCGGGCAAAAGGGCGTCATCATCAACCTGATTGATCAGCGTGTCTGGAATCTGACACCGCATTTCATGACTTATACCTTGTCCAAGGCCGGCCTTTGGACGCTGACCCAGACACTGGCACTGGCATTGGCGCCGCACATCCGGGTTAATGCGATTGGTCCCGGCCCGGCACTGCCTAGTGTCCGGCAAACACAGGAAGTTTTCGATCAGCAATGCGATCAGACGCCCCTGAAAATTGGGACAAACCCGCAAGAGATTTGCGACGCGGTACGATTTTTCCTTGCCGCGCCAGCCATCACCGGGCAAATGTTAGCGCTTGACGGCGGGCAGCACCTCAATTGGGCGCCCAGTGGCGAACAGAATATGCCAGAAGAATGATGCGTCGGGCTTGGGTTCCGGACATCTGGCCGCACCAAGCGCAGCACAAGGAAGACCAGACCATGACCGCAGGCCTTAAGCAGGATGATAACATTACGACACTGCCCTATGCAGATCATGCCGGCAGTTTGCGTCGTGTCTTCGTGCGTGACATGGTCGTCGAGACATCCATTGGCGTATATGACCATGAAAAACATGCCCCGCAGCGGGTGCGGATCAATCTGGACCTTGCCGTTCTGGAAGGCGAGGGTGTCCAGAATGACGATATTGCCACTGTTTTAAGCTACGAGGATCTGGTGACCGGCACGCGGGAAATTTGCCGCGACGGTCATGTGAACCTTGTGGAAACCCTTGGGGAAAAACTGGCCGATATGTGCCTGGCGGATCGTCGGGTACGCAAGGTAAACGTCCGAGTTGAAAAGCTTGATGTCTTTGACGACGTTGCCGCGGTCGGAGTGGAAATAGAGCGCTTTAATATCGCGCGCTGATCCCATCCGTAAATCTGCTTAAAATTTACTTTTGTTAACGGTTTTGGACGGGGACTCTGTGATTCCTCTAGGCCGAATCGCTGTCTCCCTTATGCACAAGCATCTGGGGGCATGGAATCAAAGGAAAATATTCTTTTTTGACTCCTGTATTACCGAATGTTTTCAGGTTGACAGTATTTTTTTTGTTTAAAAACAATAACTTAGATTGTTTGCTCAATAAATGTGCACTTCATAGAACGTTAAGACTCTCAAGGGGTGCAGCAAAGAGCCCCCCTATTACCCACAAACTTATCCACAGCCTTGGTGGACATCTTTTTTGGGTTGCGATTCTGTGAAGTGATGTTGCGACGTTAATCTTTTTGGGTATTGTCGGAAGCCACTTTGAGAAGTGACAGCCGTCACAACTTTTGATTTTTAATAAATCTGCCGGAGACGCCTGATGAAGCCTGAAACCCCATCCGAAAACCCCGCTCGGGAAATCGGATTGTCGCTTGAAGGCGATGATTATGACGGGGGAGCTGCGCGCGGTGTCGAGGCCATCAAACATGCCCTGAAGACAATGCCGGGATCGGCCGGTGTCTATCGCATGATTGATGACAAGGACCGGGTTCTTTATGTCGGCAAGGCCAAGAACCTTAAAAAGCGGGTGGTGGCCTATACCCGTCTGATGCAGTTGCCGATACGGATTGCCCGTATGGTCGCACAGACGGTGCAGATGGAAATCATCACCACCCACACCGAAGCCGAGGCGCTTCTTCTTGAATCCAACCTGATCAAGAAGCTTAAACCGCGTTACAACATCCTTCTGCGCGATGACAAAAGTTTCCCCTATATCCTGATCACCGAGGATCATGATTATCCGCGCATCGTCAAACATCGCGGGGCACGGGCCAAGGATGGCAGTTGCTTTGGTCCGTTTGCGTCCGCCTGGGCGGTGAACAACACGATCAATCATTTGCAGCGTGCCTTTTTGCTGCGCTCCTGCACGGATGCGGTGTTTTCCAACCGGTCGCGTCCGTGTTTGCTGTATCAAATCAAACGGTGTTCCGCGCCGTGTGTGGATCGGGTTGCCAAAGCCGAATATGACGCGCTTGTCGATATCTGCCGTGACTTCCTGACCGGGCGCAGCCAGAAAATCCTCAAGCAGCTTGAAGCCGACATGCTTGCCGCGTCTGAACGGATGGATTTCGAGCAGGCCGCGATGTATCGCGATCGTATCCGTGCGTTAAGCCAGATCAGGTCGCATCAGGACATCAATCTGGAAGGCGTAGAAGAGGCCGATGTGATCGCCCTGCATCATGAAGGCGGGCAAAGCTGTGTTCAGGTCTTCTTCTTCCGCTCGGGCTCTAACTATGGCAACCGGTCCTATTTTCCGCGCCATGAACAGGGGGCGGAAATTGCCGAAATCCTGTCGGCCTTTGTCGGGCAGTTCTATGCCGATAAACCGGCCCCGAAACAGGTGCTGCTATCGCATGAGATCGAAGGTCAGGAACTGGTCGAAACCGCATTGTCGATCAACAATAACCGTAAGATCACCTTGCAGGTGCCCAAGCGTGGCGGTCGACGCAAGCTTGTTGAACATGCGTTGACCAATGCCAAGGACGCGCTTGGGCGGCGCATGGCCGAAAGTGCTTCGCAACGGAAATTGCTGGAAGATCTGGCCGATAAACTCGAACTGGACGGCACGCCAGAACGGATAGAGGTTTACGATAACAGTCATATTCAGGGCACCAACATGGTGGGCGGCATGATCGTTGCCGGACCTGAGGGGTTTATGAAAAGTGCCTATCGCAAATTCAATATCAAGGGCGATATCGCGCCGGGTGATGATTTTGCCATGATGCGCGAAGTTCTGACCAGGCGTTTTGCGCGTGCGCAAAAGGAAGACCCGGACCGGGAAAACGGCACATGGCCGGACCTTTGCCTGATCGATGGTGGCTTGGGGCAGCTTGGCGTGGCCCGCGAAGTGCTTGAAGACCTTGGGATCGAAGACGTGATGCTTGTCGGCGTTGCCAAGGGTGTTGATCGCAATGCGGGCAAGGAAGTGCTGCATATCCCCGGAAAACCGCCCGTGCGTCTTGATATGCAGGATCCGGTTTTATATTTCATCCAGCGTTTGCGCGATGAAGCGCACCGTTGGGCGATTGGCACGCATCGCGCCAAACGGTCCAAGCAGATCGGCAAAAGCGTTCTTGATAATGTGCCCGGCGTGGGTGGGGCACGCAAAAAGGCGTTGCTGCATCATTTCGGATCGGCGCGCGGCGTGGCGGATGCCGGTTTAACCGATCTTGAGGCGGTGGATGGCATCAGTGCCGCCCTTGCCCGCAAGATTTACGATCATTTTCATGACACGGAATAAAAAACCTGCGGCAGGCATCTTGCTTTTTGCCGGTCAGGGCGCGATACCCGACGCGGTTTGATAACGCGCCATGCTGATCGGGCAGAGTGCGTTACTGGGGTAACGTCTAAAAGTCAGCTTAAGGAAACCGATGCGATATTTTCCTTCCTGGTCTCTGACCCGGTCTTCTACCGTCATGCCTGACGAACGTCTGCCGTGGGGGGCAATGTTCCCGATGGGCTTGCAGCACCTTGTCGCCATGTCGGGTGCCACCATTCTTGGCCCGCTTCTGATGGGGTTTGATCCGAACCTTGCGATCCTGTTTTCGGGGATCGGCACGCTGATCTTCTTTATCTGCACGGCGGGGCGTGTGCCCAGCTATCTGGGATCTTCCTTTGCCTTTATCGCCGTTGTGATTGCCGCGACCGGCTATGCCGGATCTGGCCCCAACCCGGATATCGGTGGCGCGCTTGGCGGTATTATTGCGGCGGGTGCACTTTATGTCGTGATTGGTTTGATCGTCATGGCAACCGGGACGGGCTGGGTTGAAAAACTGATGCCGCCTGCGGTGACGGGGGCGGTGGGGGCGGCCATCGGTCTTAATCTGGCACCCGTCGGGATCAACGGTATTTCCGGCGATAACATGCATATGCTGGTGGCGCTTCTGACATTGCTGTCGGTGGCGATGGTTTCTGTCTATGCACCGGTTTCAGTGCGCCGTGTTTCGATTCTGATCGGGATTCTGGCGGGTTATGTGCTGGTTCTGGTGTTGGGGAACGGGTTTGGCCTGATGCCAGCGATTGACTTTACAGAACTCTCGCAGGCAGCGTGGTTTGGCATGCCATCCTTTGTCGCGCCGCGCTTTGAAAGTTCGGCAATGTTCATGATCGCTCCGGTGGCCTTCATTCTGGTGGCGGAAAACCTCGGTCATATCAAGGCGATTGGTGGCATGACCAAACAGAATATGGACCGTTATATCGGGCGCGGCTTTGTCGGAGATGGTCTGGCAACCATGCTGGCCGGTTCCGGTGGCGGTACGGGGGTGACCACCTATGTTGAAAACATGGGTGTCATGGCGGTAACGCGCGTGTTTTCGACCCTGATCTTTGTGATTGCGGCGGTAATTGCGATTTTACTCGGCTTTTCGCCGAAATTCGGGGCGTTGCTCCATACCATCCCGGGGCCGGTTCTGGGTGGGCTTGGTGTTGCGGTATTTGGACTTATTGCGGCGGCAATGGTGCGCCTTTGGGTGGATAACCGGGTCGATTTTTCCGATCCGCGCAATCTGTTCACCGTTGGTATTACCCTTATTTTCGGGGGCGGCGACTTCACGGTGCAATTTGGTGGTTTCGCGATTGGCGGGATCGGCACGGCGACGCTTGCGGCAATCATTCTTTACCAGTTGCTGAGCATTGGTCGCAAATCATCAGAGGCCCCCGCGGACTGAGGCGTTTGAAACGCAAGGGCGATGTTTCGATTGTTTGACATCTGAAACATCGCCCTTGTTGTCATATATTCAAGACTTTAATAATTGTGCGGTTTGGCTCATAACAGGTCATCCGAAATTTTATTACTGCCGCACATACCCGCAAACAGGCCCCTTATGAAAAACCAGATTCCCAATCTGCTGACATTGTCGCGCATCATCGTGATTCCGGCACTGGTTGCGTCCTTCTATATCAGCGGACCGGTTGGTAATTGGATCGGGTTTGCGCTGTTTGCCTTTGCCGGGGTAACGGACTTTTTTGATGGTTACCTTGCGCGCAGCATGAATGTTGTTTCGCCGCTTGGCCGGTTCCTTGATCCCATTGCGGACAAGCTTCTGGTTGCCGCCGCCCTGATGATGATGGTGGCGTTTGAACGTATTTCCGGTCTGGCTGTTTTGCCGGCTGTGATCATCATGTGCCGGGAAATCATGGTGTCGGGCCTGCGCGAACATCTGGCCGAACTGAAAGTACCGCTGCCGGTGACGGTGCTTGCGAAATGGAAAACCACGGCACAAATCCTTGCCATCGGGTTTCTTCTGGTTGGCGATGCGTCGCCGGACATGATCCCGTCGATCCTGATTGGTGATATCCTGTTATGGATTGCCGGGCTGGTGACGGTTCAGACCGGGTATATCTATCTTCGCACCGGGCTTAAGCATCTCGACTAAGGGCTGCATAGGATAAGGTTCCGCATGGCACGCGTATCCGTTCAGGAAAACGATTTTGATCCGGGCGCCGAACTGGCAGCCCTGACCGATGGCCGTACCGATATCGGGGCGGCGGTCAGTTTCGTCGGACTGGTGCGTGATATTCATGGCGGTGATCAGGTTTCGGCCCTGACCCTTGATCACTATCCGGGGATGACCGAACGCGAACTTGAAAATATCGCCGACGAGGCCGCCAGACGCTGGCCGCTTGATGATGTGCGGATTGTGCATCGGTTCGGCCGTATGTTGCCCGGTGAACGGATTGTCCTGGTGATCACGTTGTCGGCCCATCGTCGCGCAGCGTTCGAAGCCTGCGACTTCATCATGGATTTCCTTAAAACCCGTGCACCCTTCTGGAAACGCGAACAAACCCCCAAAGGCGATCACTGGGTCACAGCGAAGGCATCGGATGATGCCGATGCCGAGCGCTGGAACACGGATTAACCGACAAATTTTGCCAGCAACCCGACAAATTGCAGCAGGGCTGTCTGGATTTGGGCGGCATCGTCAATCCGGTCTTTAAGGTTCTTCATCTCGGTTATATCCGCATCGGTAATTGCCGATGCATTCCGGATCAGTCGCTTGGCCTGAAGCGCTATAAGCTGATCGGCGGCCTTGTTGCGCGTTTCGGCCATCACGAGTTTTTCGTTGATGTCGGCTGCCTGATAGGCTGCGTCAATTTCAACAAAGCTGTTTTTGGCCGCACGGATCAATTCATCAAGATTGTTCATGGGAATCTCCCTATTGTGCCGGTGTGGCTGTTGTGCTGTCGGTTGCGGTCTCAAACAGATTGCGGCCCTCGGCGACAAGTTCCGTTGGGGACAGGCTGCGCACTTTTCCGGCCAGTGTTATGCCTTGTTCGGCAGCCCCGATCAGGGCATTTACATCCAGCTTGGCGTAATTATCGATCTGCGTTTGCAAATGTCTGCCTAACGCAGATGCCGCCATGAAACTGCGCAATGTATGTGCCTGAAGCAGTTTTTCTTCGGCCATCAAAGCGTTCCAGTCCTGCCACCAGATTTGCAGACGCAGTGATTTGGCATCGTCATCATCGTTCGGTTCGGAACGGATTTTGTTCAAATCGGCAATCAGTGTGCCACGGCGCACCAGAAATTGCGGCGGGTCTTTGGCCAGATCGCTGGTGATGGCGTCAAGCTGATTGCGTAGTTTTTCAAGGATCGGACCGGAATCCGTTACCGCCGATGCCCCAAGTGCCGATCCGGCTTCGATCTGATCGAAAATCGCGACAAATTGCTGATACTGGTTTCGCAGGCTGGCCAGTGTCTTTTGCCATTGTTGCGCAACATTCGGATCGATTTTAACCGCATCCGGATCAAGCAGGGTGGGCAGATTGGATGGCGTCACCTTGCCTGTGAAGGCTTCCATATTCGCGATGAATTCCGATTGCCGGGTGTTTTGCGATTTTGGCGATGGCGCAAATTGCGCGGTCTGTGCCGTGCCATAGGCATCAAAGGCATCCTCGGTCGCGCTGCCAAACTGGGTGACCGTGATTTTCAGGGTTTCGGCCTTTTGCGAACAGGCGGCCAAGAGCCCGATGCCAATAATCAGAACTGCCTTGCGTGTGAATTGGTAGATCGATGAAACTGCCATAACGTCCCCATCACGTGATCATGCTCGTCATCTGACGTGGATGGGGGGCAATTGTGATGGCAAAAATGACAAAGGCGTTGGCAGGAACTACTTGCTCAGCATGAAAAGCGCCTGATTGCCAAAGAAATTGGCAAGCCGTGAATGGCTATCCAGACTGACTTTCGATCCGCTTTCATTCAGCACCATCGACCGTTCGATTTTAAAGCCGCATTCATCACAAAGGGCCACAAAATCCCGGACGGTACAAAAATGGATGTTCGGAGTTTCGTACCACATGATCGGCAGGTTCGGGTTTTGCGGCATGCGCCCGCGGAACATCAAATCAAACCGCGCACGCCAGTGACCGAAATTCGGGAAGGAAACGATGGCTTTCTGACCGATGCGAAGCAGTTCAGTCAGAACCTGTTTCGGGCGGTTGGTCGCCTGCAATGTCTGGCTGAGGATGGCGTAATCAAACGCCCCGTCGGGATAATCGCCAAGATCACGATCCGCATCGCCCTGCATCACCGGAAGACCCTGTGCCACGCAATTGCGCACCCCTTCGTTGGAAAGCTCAAGCCCGCGGCCATCAACATTTTTGCTGCGCGTCAGATAACCCAGCAATTCACCATCGCCGCACCCGATATCAAGCACACGGGTGCCGGGTTCGACCATATCGGCAATAACCTGCAAATCGACACGAATGCGATCATTCGGAATAACGCCGCTGCCATTGGGTAAAGAGTGATTCATAACCTATTTCAATCCCCGGATTTCAGCAGCGCCTTCGATAAAGCCGCTTAACACCATATGGAAATCCGGCTCGTCGAGCAGGAAGGCATCATGCCCCTTGTCGCTTTCGATTTCCACACAACTGACATTGCACGATGACGCATTCAATGCGTGGGCAAGCTGGCGGCTTTCGGCGGTGGTAAAGCACCAGTCGCTGGAAAACGAAATGACGCAGAAACGGGTTTTGCAGCCAACGAAGGCTTCGCCAAGGCGGCCTTCGGCATCGGCGGACAGATCGAAGTAATCCATCGCCCGCGTGATATAGAGATAGCTGTTGGCATCAAACCGGTCGACAAAGCTTTTGCCCTGATGGCGCAAATAGCTTTCGATCTGGAAATCATGATCGAAGCTATAGGTAATCGCGCCGCGGTTCTGAAGCTTGCGGCCGAATTTGCGATGCAGGGCCGGTTGCGACAGATAGGTGATGTGCGCGGTCATCCGCGCCACGGCCAGCCCGCGGGAAGGTTTTTTGCCTTCCAGCAGGTAATTGCCCCCGCACCAGTCCGGATCGGCCATGACCGCCTGACGCCCGACTTCGTGAAACGCGATGTTTTGCGCCGAATGGCGGAAGCTGGTTGCAATCGGCGCGGCGGCAAAAACGCGATGGGAATAGCTTTTGCACCATTCAAGAACCTGCATGCCGCCCATCGAGCCGCCAATAACCGCAAACAGGGTATCGATGCCCAATGCATCGATCAGCATGGTCTGCGCACGCACCATATCGGCAATCGTGATCACCGGGAAATCAAGGCCCCAGGGCTTGCCGGTAGCCGGGTTGATTTCCTTGGGCCCGGTGCTTCCCAGGCAACCGCCAATCACGTTCGAACAAATGACGAAATATTTGTTGGTATCGATGATTTTGCCCGGCCCGACGATTTCACGCCACCAGCCTTCCTTGCCCGTGATCGGGTGGACTTCATCGGCGACATACTGATCGCCGGTCAAGGCGTGGCAAACCAGAATGGCGTTGGTTTTGTCGGCGTTAAGTTCACCATATGTCTGATAGGCAATGGTGAACGGCCCGAATTCGATGCCGCTATCAAGACGCAGCTTTTCCGTTTCCCCAAGGACCATGTGATGGCCGGGAAGTTTGCTGCGCTGATTTGTGCTGGCGGCGGTCGACATGAATGTCCGTTTCCCTTGGATTAGGTTGTTTTTGTCGCAAGCAGGGCTGGCTGTTCCTTGGCATCAAAGAAAACAAGCCTGTTCTAGCTAGGAATAGACCGGGATTTAGTCAATCTTTTCTTTGCTTTTCGGGTGCCCTGTCCTAATACTGGGCCCCGTTTGACAAAAGAGCGGATCATGGCGCAAAGCGACGAAAATTTAGCAAATCTTGACCTGAACGGGCTGAGGGCGGAAATCGATGATATCGATCAGGCACTGCAATCCCTGATCATTCGGCGCACCAAGGTTGTGCAGGCAGTCGGGGCCTATAAGGACCGGGTGATTGCGGCCGGTGGCAAGGTCAAGGTGCCGTATCGTCCGGCACGTGAAGCCCGTATCATGCGTACACTGGTTGATCGTCACGATGGTGCCTTTCCGAAAACGGCCCTGATCCAGATCTGGCGCGAAATGATAGCTGCCGGAACGCGCCTTGAAGCCCCTTATACGGTCGCCCTTTGCCGCAATGCCGACGGGGTGGATTGCTGGGAACTTGCGCGCCTTAACTTTGGCTGCCTGAACGAAATCGTCGAATTCGATACACCGCGCGAAGCATTTTATGCCCTTGAAGAAGGCCGTGCGGCGGTCGGAGTGTTCCCGAAACCCGAACTTGGCGAAGCACAGCCATGGTGGACCTTGTTGTCCGATGACAGCCCGGTGCGCATTGTCTCGAAGCTGCCATTTGGCGGACGTCCGGTCGGACGGGGTGAGCAGACCGAAGGATTTGTCCTTGCGGCAATCGAGCTTGAAGAAAGCGGTGATGATCGCACGCTGTTTATCGTCAGCCTGCCAAACGAGATTTCGATGGATACGGCGCGCAAAAAAATTGCGAATGGCATCGATGGATCGGCAATCCTTGGCTTTTCTGCCGATGAAACCGGTGATCGACGTTTTGTTCTTGTTGATGTGCCGGGATTCTTTTGTAATCGCGCCGAAGCGTTTCAGCGTGCACTGACCGATCAGGGACTTGATCCCGAAGGGCTCAGTGTTGTCGGTGCCTATGGCGTGCCGATTCCTGAAGACGCGCTGAGTTGATAATACCGGTCGGTTGATTGTCACCGGCCCTGCCCACTGGGAGAAACTAGGAAATGTCTGCGCCCACCCCACGTCCCGGCATTCTTGATATTGCGCCTTATGTTGGCGGCAAGTCGCGCACCGATGGTGCAACCCGCGTGATCAAGCTTTCATCGAACGAAGGCGCGCTTGGTCCGAGCCCCAAGGCCATCGAGGCGCTCCGCAAGTCGGCTGAAAAGCTGCATCGCTATCCCGATGGCGGTTGCGAGGCGCTCCGCAACAAGCTGGCCGAGAAATACAATATTGAAGCCGATCAGATTGTCTGCGGTGCCGGCTCGGACGAGTTGATCACCCTTCTGATCCGTGCCTATGCGGGTCCGGGGGATGAAGTGCTGTATTCGCAGCATGGCTTCCTGATGTATCCGATTGCGGCCAAGGGTGTCGGTGCGGTTCCGGTGACAGCAGCCGAAACCAACATGACCACCAGCGTTGATGCGCTGCTGGCGGCAGTGACGGAAAAAACCAAAATCGTTTTTGTCGCGAACCCGAACAATCCGACGGGGACCTACATCAATGATGCGGAAATGAAACGCCTGCGTGATGGTCTGCGCGAAGATATCGTTCTGGTCGTTGACGCGGCGTACGCCGAATTCATGACCGGGCAGGAAGATTATTCCGCCGGTGAAGAACTGGTGCGTGCCGGTAAAAATACCGTCATGACCCGCACATTTTCCAAGATTTATGGTCTTGGCGGCATTCGTCTTGGCTGGTGCTATGCGCCGGTTGATATTGCCGACGTTCTGCAACGCCTGCGCAATCCGTTTAACGTTGCCCTTCCGACGCAGGAAGCCGGTCTTGCGGCACTTGATGATGATGAATTCGTCAATGCCTGCGTGCGTCACAATGCCGAAACACTGGCGTGGTTCCGCGATCAGGTGAACGCGATTGACGGGCTGATCGCCCATCCGAGCTATGGCAACTTTGTTCTGGTCGAATTCCCCAAGGCAGAAGGCAAGAACGCCGATGCTGCCAATGATTTCATGATGGCACAGGGCATTATTCCGCGCAAAATCGGTGCTTATGGCCTGCCGCAGATGTTGCGTATTTCGATTGGTACGAAGGAAGAAATGGAAATCTGCCTTCAGGCGATCAAAGACTTTGTGAACAGGTAAAATGACCAACACCGCATCCGAACCGCTTTTTGATACCGTTGCTTTTATCGGCATGGGGCTGATTGGCTCGTCACTTGCCCGTCGCATTCTGCGCGATGGTCTGGCGAAAAAGATCACCTGTGCCGTGCGTTCCGAAGCCACCCGTGACCGGGTGCTTGAACTTGGTATCGCCGATGCAGCCTATTGCGACATCAAGGAAGCGGTTAAGGATGCCGATCTGGTGATGATCTGTGCGCCGGTGGGGGCCAATGAAGCCATCGGCGCACAGCTTGCCGGAAACCTTAAAAAGGGTGCGATTGTTTCCGACGTCGGGTCGGTCAAACAGGCGGTCATTCGTGACATTGCGCCGCATCTTGACGAAGGCGTCTCGTTCGTGCCGGGCCATCCTTTGGCCGGGACCGAACATTCCGGACCGGATTCCGGTTTTCCCGAACTGTTCGAAGGCCGGTGGTGCATCCTGACCCCGATTCCGGGTGAAAAGGAAAGTGCGACGGCACGCGTGCAGGCTCTTTGGGAAGCATGTGGCATGAAGGTTGAGTGCATGGATGCCGATCATCATGATCGCATTCTTGGCATCACATCGCATCTGCCGCATCTGATCGCCTATACCATCGTCGGGACGGCAACCGATCTTGAAGATGCACTGCGTCAGGAAGTCATCAAGTTTTCCGCATCGGGTTTCCGTGATTTCACCCGTATTGCCGCATCCGACCCGACGATGTGGCGCGACGTGTTTTTGAACAACCGCGAAGCGGTCCTTGAGGTTCTTGGCCGTTTTCAGGAAGATTTGATGGCGTTGCAACGCGCGATCCGCTGGGGCGAGGGTGAAAAACTGTTCGACCTGTTCAGCCGTACGCGTGAAATCCGCCGTGGTATTGTCGATGCCGGGCAGTATTTCACCAATTTCTCGGCCGAAGGTGAAGACCGCCAAAGCGACGCCAAGGGCAAAAACAAGACCGATAAATAATCAATTTTCACGGTTTGCAAATGGCAGGCCGTCGTCGGGCGGAAAGATGCGCCCCAAACAGCATCTTTCGCCGGAAAAAGGGGAACGTCATGCCTGCCACCGATCATCCGGCTTTTGCACGGATTATGCCGTTCGTGTTTGTGTTCCTCTGGAGCACGGGCTTTGTTGGCGCAAAGTTCGGACTTCCCTATGCCGACCCGTTTACCTTTCTGTTTGCCCGTTTCGCCATTGTGATTGTTCTGATGGTGCCGGTGATTTCGTTGCTAGGTGCCAAATGGCCTAAAAGCTGGCGGCAGGTTGCCCATATCAGCACGACCGGTGTTCTTGTCCACGGGATTTATCTGGGCGGTGTTTTCTGGGCAATTGATACGGGGCTTCCGTCGGGTTTGGCGGCCTTGATCGTCGGATTGCAGCCGGTCGTGACCGCATCGGTCGTCGGTGCCCTTCTTGGGGAACGTGTCAGTGGACGCCAGTGGGCGGGGCTTGTTCTTGGCCTGATCGGTGTGGCGTTGGTGCTGGTGCCCAAAATCGGTGATGGGATCGGTATTACGGCCTTTGGCATCGGGCTTGCCATCATGGCACTGTTTGGCATGACGGCCGGGACGCTTTATCAGAAGAGGTTCTGCACGGGCATGGACCTGATGAGCGGTACGGTTATCCAGTATGTTGCCGCCGCGGCTTTTGTCGGGGTGGTTGCCCTGATCAAGGAACCCTTGGTGATCGAATGGAGCATGAACTTCATTCTTGCGATGGCGTGGCTGGTTCTGGTGTTGTCAATCGGCGCGATCATGCTTCTGATGGTTTTGATCAAGCAGGGCGAGGCAACCCGGGTTGCAAGCATGTTCTACCTTGTCCCGCCCACGGCTGCCTTCTTTGCCTGGCTGCTTTTTGATGAACATCTGGGCATGCTCGGCTTTGCCGGATTTGCAATTGCCGCACTTGGGGTGGCATTGGTGATGGTGAAACGCTAGGTTCAGAACCGGACATAAAACGCCAGCATGACCGGAGGAAATTTTGACTGAGCCCCAGGAAAGATGGGTATTTGGATATGGATCGCTGCTGTGGCGTCCGGGCTTCGAATTTGAAGAACGGGCACGCGCGACGCTGCGTGGCTATCACCGGTCCTTTTGCATCTATTCCCATCATTATCGCGGCACACCGGAAAATCCGGGGCTGGTTCTGGGGCTGAATGTTGGCGGGGAATGTGTCGGGAACGCGTTTCGGATCGCGCCGGACAACTGGCCGCTGGTCAAGGCCTATCTTGATGAACGTGAACTGGTGACCAACACCTATATTCCCGCCGATGTCGAGGTCGAGCTTGCCGACGGACGCAAGGTGATCGCGCACACCTATGTCGCCGATCCAACGCATGAACAGTTTGCCGGAAACCTGCCGGTGCGAACGGCAGTTGAAATCATTGTTGCGGCACATGGCAATATTGGCCCGAACCTGGAATATCTTGAAAACACGGTCTGCCATCTTGACGAGATGGGAATTGTCGACCCGCCGTTGCACGATCTGATGGATCTGGTGCGCCGCGAATACGGTGAAATCAATATGGGAGCCGGAATCTAATGTCGGACGCCACCACAACGTCCAAAGGTGCCAATGCCCCATTGATGGCCGCCTATCTGATGCTGGTTGCCTGCGCGATGATGTGGGGGTCAAACCATGTCGTTGCACGCGGGGTGAATGCCACGGTGCCGCTTGAAGCATTGGCGTTCTGGCGTTGGGTTGTGGCCGCCGTATTATTGTTTCCGGTTTGTATTCCGCACCTTAAACGCGATCTGAGGCTGATGGCCGATCATAAAATGTCGATGTTCCTGATCGGAACAACCGGCGTTTTCATGTTTTCAATCGTCATTTATCTGGCGGCTTACAACACAACGGCGGTCAATACCGGGCTTCTCAATGCGACAACCCCGGTCTGGGTTCTGTTATTTGCAGCGGTGCTTACGGCCGATAAACCCAAGCTTGGCCAGTGGGCCGGTGTGCTGATTGCCGGTGTCGGGACGGCGGTGATCATTGCTAAAGGCGACTTTTCGGTCTTTGCCGAGATGAACTTTGTCTCGGGCGATCTGTTTGCGATGATTTCAGCCATGGTCTGGGCGGCATACTCGATGCTTTTGAAACGTGCCCCCAAAGGGGTCCATCCACTAAGCCTCGTGTTTGTTTCGGCCCTGATCGGGTTGGTGTTCCTGACTCCGCTTTATATCTGGTCGGTGACTGTTCGCAATGAGCCGTTCTTTACCCATCTTGATCCGGCATGGCCCGATATGCTCAAGATTTTCTATATCGGCGCGGGGCCCGCTTTTTTGGGCTATCTGTTCTGGAACAAGGGGGTTGCGGTTGTCGGCCCGGCAAATGCCGGTGTGTTTCTGTATCTGATGCCGGTTTTTGCCAGCATCCTTGCCATCATCTTTTTGGGCGAGGAATTGCACATTTACCATCTGGGCGGGATCACATTGATTGCCTTTGGCATCTGGCAGGCAACACGCCGGAAAGCATAAAAGCTGCCGGACGGATAGAATCGAAAAGGCCGGATCAAACTCCGGCCTTTTGGGTGTTCGAACGATCCGTATGATCAGGACGGCGTTTTTTCCTGGTCGACGGATTTCATCGGAATCGCGGTTTTGGCTTCCTGCTGTTCGGCTTCGGCTTTTTCTCGGGCTTCCTCGATCTCGACGTCACGTGATGTCAGGGTCGGCAGATTAAACTCGGCCTGTGCTTCGCGTTCAAGTTCCCGCGTGCGGTCATCAATCCTGCTTTTGATCGTTTTCATAAATGTTTTGCGATCCAGATCCGGCTCAATCGCGGGCAGGAATTCCATGGTGACCTCGCCACCGTATTTCATGAAGCTGTGACGTCCCCAGAACATGCCGGAATTGATGGCAACCGGAATGACCGGCGTATTGGGGAACGCCTTGTATAGCGCATAAATACCGGGATGATACGGCCGATCCGAACCGGGCGGTGTGCGGGTTCCTTCGGGGAAGATTACGATCTGCCTGCCGTCCTCAAGCGCACGTTCGGCACCCTTGATCATGTCTTTCAGGGCGGATGATCCAGCCGATCTGTCGACCGCAATCTGCCCGGAAAACAACAGGAACTGCCCCATCAACGGAATGCGGGTCAGTTCCTTTTTCAGGATATAGGCCGGGTCAGGCACGACCGTGTGAAAGGTCAGGGTTTCCCACGCAGACTGATGTTTGGCAACCAGAATACAGGGGCCTTTGGGCAGGTTTTCAAGGCCGCGAATACGTTTATACATGCCAACAGAGATGGCCAACGCGCCTTGCGTCAAATGACACCACATATGTCCAACAAGCTGATTGGCCTTGCGACCAAACGGCATCAGGGGAACCATACAAATGCAAAGTGCTGTTGTACCGGCGAAAAACAACACGTTAAACAAAAACGCGCGCAGGGCTCTCATGCAGACAGATCCTTCAAACACTTAGTCAAAGGGTTTGTAACAGTTATACGACACGAGTGAA
Organism: Thalassospira permensis NBRC 106175; assembly: GCF_000714555.1. NCBI lineage: Bacteria > Pseudomonadati > Pseudomonadota > Alphaproteobacteria > Rhodospirillales > Thalassospiraceae > Thalassospira > Thalassospira permensis. The sequence goes on from NZ_AUNC01000001.1 coordinate 137,092, forward strand.
ACGCTGTATCTTCAACCCGATTTCTGTGCCGGGCGATTTGATGCGGAATAATCCTGTCCGGAGGGTTCTGGTGTCGGGGCGGGGCCATGCAGGTTGGCGCGATCACCGTCTGGCAGCAGCCGCAGGATATAGTTCCTGAGGCTGGCAAACAGGAATTTGTTATATTCGCTTGCGATCAGGCTGGCGCTTCCCGGCCACCGCCACCAGCTGTCGACCTTGACGTTATCGGGGAACACCGGGTGGGCGATGATTTCGACATCGGGCATCAGGCTGCGAAATTCCAGAAGCGACCTCGGCATGTGATAGTTTGCCGTGACGATGCGCAGGCTTTTATAGCCTTCCTCATACACCCAAACCGCCGTTTCCAGGGCATTGCCGCGGGTGTTTTCCGCAACATGACCCAGAACCACACAGCATGAAACCAGCCGGGGATCGGCTTTGCCTGCCGATAGAAGCTCGTCGACTTCAACCCCGCGATAGACGCCGGAAATAAACAGTTTTCTGGCAAGCTGGCGGGTCAGAAGACGGCGCCCTTCCGAAAGCCGTTCACTGCCACCGGTCAGAACAACGATGGCGTCAGTCTTGCGATCAGGTTCATCAACCGCGGTTGGAATGATGTCGACATACCAGATAAAGCCACCCGCCCAGACCAGCCCCAGCAGGATCAGGGTCGATAGCAAAAACCGGAACCGGCGAAAGCGTCGTCGGTGCTGAACGGAAAGGGGCGGCCTATTCATATGATTGGGCCTGACGGGACGCTGGCATGCGACGGGGCTCTCCTTTTGGGACAAGGTCATGATCCGAAACAGTAAATGATCACGACGCTGCAGGCCGACTATACGGAGGAGTGAGGCAGGTTACAACATTCTGCGCAAGACACGCAGCACAGTTCTTTTGGCCGTCATCTGTGCGACACCGGCGACCACGAACGGAATGGCGATGATGATGCCGATGAAAAGCGGGCTGAAAACCAGTGTCGGAATCGGCCATCCCGCCCGCATGCCAAGCCACGCGATCACACCCGAAACCGGCAGGGCGATCAGAAGGCCGATCAATGCCCCGAAAAATGCCAGCCGCAGGTTATGGCGGGCAAACTGGCCCGCGATATAGGAATCCTGTGCCCCGATCAGATGCAGCAATTCAATGATCGTCCGATGGATTGAAAGACCCGAACGTGTGGCAAAAACAACCGACAGCATCGTTGCCCCAAACAGCACGACGATTAACGCCATCAATGCCAGTTCCACCGAAAAGGCAACATCGGCAATCCGTTCTATCCAGATGCGATGATCATCCAGAACGGCTTCGGGGGCGATTTCACCCAGACGGCGTTCAAGCATATCGAAATTAAACCCGGTTTCCGGGGTGATTTCGATAATGCGCGGGATCGGTAATTCGCTGACGATTTCATCGGGGCCAAGCCACGGTTCAAGAAGGGCCGACATGGTTTCGGGGCTGAGTTCCTCGATCCGGGAGATGCCGGGCATGTCGGCGAGCTGTTCGATAATATCGTCAACGGTTGCCTGCAAAGCCTGTTCGCGTTCTTCGGGGGCGCGATCCGCCATGCCGGTCGGGGGAACCTGTATCGAAAGGCTGCCTTCGATCTGACCGGACCATTTGCCGACACTGTCATGCAGGGCCGCCAGGCCAACGATCGAAAACGTCAGCAAGGCCACCATCAATGCGACGATGCTTGGCAAAAAGCGCGTCGATGAGTCGCTATCAAGTGGCAGATGTGACGGTTGCGAACGAAAAGCCATGATCGATTTTGGGTCCTGTCTGAGCCAGTTGCCGTCGGTTTGGTCGGTTACGCGCTATGCGTGATGTCGTGCAGCGTGCCGGCCTCAAGCAGCCATTGATTATGGCCAAAACGACGCACAAGTTGCCGGTTATGGGTGGCGATCAGCACCGTGGTGCCAAGTTTGTTCAGTTCTTCAAAAAGATATAACAGCCGCATGGCGATCCGGTCATCAACGTTGCCGGTCGGCTCGTCAGCCAGAAGCAGGGCCGGGCGGCCGATAACCGCGCGCGCGATGGCAACGCGTTGCTGCTGCCCGCCGGAAAGCCGCGATGGAACCGCATTGATCTGATCACCAAGGCCGACCCATTCGAGAAGTTCGGTCACATTTTTGCGGATTTGCAGATCCTCGACCCCGGCGACGCGAAGCGGCAGGGCGACATTTTCAAAAGTCGTCAAATGATTGATCAGGCGGAAGTCCTGAAACACCACGCCGATCTTGCGGCGGATGGCGGGCAGTTCGTCGCGCGGAATGCGGATATTGTCGCGTCCGAAAATATTGATCTCGCCGCGTGTCTGGCGCAGGGCAAGATAGAGCAGGCGCATCAATGTCGATTTGCCCGCACCAGAAGCCCCGGTCAGGAAATGAAAGCTGCCACGATGCAGGGTAAAGTTCAGATCGCGCAGAATCTCCGGCCCGGATTCATAGCGGACACCCACATTCCTGAAACTTACGACTTCAGTCAAAACTTGCGCTCCATATCGCAGCACGACGTATCAGACCCGACATAACATGATAATGATGGGGCCGCTTGAACAATTGCAAAAGTCCGATTTGGCTGATCCCAAAGTGGGTATCATTATAGATTGGCCGAAAATATGACGACTTAAACAGTTCTTCGGATGTCATCTAAGCACCATATGTGCAATGCTGTGCCATCCAAATTGGGGCAGCTTCAGTTATCTGTGCTTAACAGTCTGTTAAATCGCCGCTATTTACATATAGTGTAGGTTCTGCCCTACACCGGCGAATTCGGGGGATCGTCGGAAATCACTCAGGTTATGGCCGTGCCCCGGGTTTCATGCCGCTGACATCGAGATGCCAGGTTTGCAATGATCATTACTTGCCCAGATTGTTCAAAAAAATACTCTGTGAAAACAGAGGCGATCGGCCCAAAGGGCAGAACCGTACGCTGCAAAAACTGCGGCAATAGCTGGCATCAGGACCCGCCGGGAATGAAAACCCCGTCGCCAGCGCAGGAAAACAAGCTGCCGCCGCCTTTCGATCAGGATGGCGCGCTTGGTGCCGATTTCAATGCCGATCAGATGCCAGGTCAGGTTGATCCCGGTTTCGAGGATGCGGACAAAATTCCCGATCCGCCCCCCATCCCGCAGCAGCTGATTCGCAACAATCCGAAACCGCCTGCGAAATCGAAAAAGGGTGTGATTGGCTGGATCCTGTTCTTCCTGATCCTTGGCGGGATTGGTGCAGGCGGATATTTTGCCAAAGATATCCTGATCAATCTGTGGCCGCCGATTGCCAAGGTCTATGACATGGTCGGGCTTGATGTACCCCATGTTGGCGAAGGCCTTGATATTCGGGAATTGCCGCCGACTCGCGAAGAGGAAGACGGTGTTGACGTTCTTGTCGTTCGCGCCGAGATCGTCAATATAGATGAGATCGACCGGGCGTTGCCCTATCTGCTGATCGAGCTTCTTGATCCGCTGGATCGTGTGGTTCAGCGCAAAAAAGTGCCGCTGATCTATGACGAAAGTGCGGTGCAGGGCGGCGCGGACATGCCGATGGAAGCCCAGATGCTGCCGGTTGGCGAAACCATGACGGTCGAAACCAAAATCCGTCGTCCGAACCCGACAGCAACCCGTTTGCAGGTCACATTCCTTGACCCGCGCGAGGCGGTCGAACCCTGACCGGTTTGATCTGAAAATGACAAGGGCAGCGATCCGTCGCTGCCCTTTTTTGTGGTCGTTCGCAAAGAGTCCGGTAGGACGCCCTAGAACCGTTTAAGCAGCCGGTCGATATATTCCTGTTCGATCACCGGGCGGTCCGGGTCGCCGGAACGACGGCGGAGTTCCTGCAAGATACGCCATGCCCGTTCAAGCGTGTCGACTTCGGGGATGACGGTGGTGCCATCGCCGCCCACCGGCCGACCAAGCGGATCACGATTGCCCGACCCCTGAAGTTCATCAAGCATCGGCATCATCTGGCTTAAACCTTCAAGAGCACGGCTTAGCTCGCCAATACCCTGTTGCAGCGCTTCCATGGCCTGCCCCTGTTGTTGCAGGGCTTCGTGGGCGCGATTGTGGTCAAGGGCGTCTGCGGCGCGTTGCATGGCCTCTATCGCGGTTTCTATGCCGCTGAGATTGCCAAACTGGCCAAAGCCGGAATTGTTGGTCAGGCTCTGTGCGTCCCCGGCAAGATTTTGCTGCTGCCGTGCGCGGTTGCCATTGCCGCCGGGGCTTGAGGGATTATCCCCCTGATTCATCAGGTCCTGCTGGCGGCGGGCAAGATCGCGAATGCCATCAAGCATTTCGCGCAAGGTGGATGTGATATCGGCCCCGCCGTCGCCCGATGTGACCTGCATGTTTTCGACCAGTTCGCGCAGGCGGTCGATCAGGGCGCGCGCCTGATCACGCGCACCAGCCTGCATGAGTGCTTCGATCTGATCGACGATACGTGACAGGTCCTGCTGTTCAAGGATGGCGGCGGGGCCCTGTTGCTGGTTCTGCTGACTCTGCGGTGCCTCGCGGGCGAGGGCGGCCATATATTCGTTAAGGGCGCGGCGATAGTTTTCGATCAGATCGGCGATTTCGGCTTCGGTCACGTCCGGGTTGGCAAGGGCATCCAGCAGCCGTTCCTCAGCCTCCATCAGATTGCGTTCGGCCATGCCATAGCTGCCGCGTTCGATCTCTTCGGCGATGTGCCAAAGCAAACCGGCCACGTCCTGATGGATGTCGCGATCACGCAGATGGGCCGAAAGTCGTGCCTCGGTCACGGAAAGTGCCAGGAAAATGCCGATATGGCCGTTAAATGCCTGCGGGGCATAAATGACAGGCATAAGGGCGTTGCGCATTTCAAGGGCCTTGTCGGGATAGCGCAGCAATCCGCGGCGGATCGTGATCAGTTTTTTGGCCACGGGATGGGTGAATTCACGTTCGGGCAGAATGATCGAACGTATGTCGCTTTCGCCATTTTGTCCGGCGTTGTCGAGCGAAACCAGTTGCAGATTAACCGGAAGCCCCGCCCATGGGTGGGATACCAGATCAATGAAACGGGGGCCTTCGATCCGTGTCGGCATGGCGGCCATACCACCCGGGGTGTCGCCACCAGACAGATCGATACGGATATTATCGATGGTGCCAAACTGTTCGCGACCAGTGCCGTCGGTTGCGGGCGTGATAACCAGTTCAAGGTTTTTCATGCCGTAATCATCGGTCGCAACGTAGTCCAGCCGGATATGTTCGCGCCGGGTAATCGAAGGCGGGCTTGCAAATGAAAGTGCGGGCGGTTTATCGGCAACCAGATTGACATTAAGGGTCAGCCGATCCGTGCCCCAGACCGAAATGCGCCATGGTCCGGCCTGATCAAGTGCGGTCGAGAGGACATAGCTGTTGTCGCTGCTTTCGGAAATGTCGCGTTCACCGGTCGGCGTATGCAGGGTCGGTTGCCAGACACTGCCGATGCTGCCGGCAAGTGTCGACCCGACAGGCACGTCGACATCAATGACGCGCGATGCGTCAGAGCCGCCATCATCCTGCTTTTGCTGGCCTTTAACCTGCTCGAACCGCAGGACGCGCGGGATTTGTCCGGTATAGGCCGGTGGGGTCACCCACAATGTCGTGCTGAAATCAGCAGCACCCAGCCGTTGCAGCGGGCTGAATGCCTTGTAAAACCGCTCGCTCATGCGGTCGTGACCGGCAAACAGGCCAACGCTCAGAAGCAATACGGGCAAGATGACCAACCCGTATCGATCCACCCTGGCAAGGGACGGCACCGGACGGGGCAGATGCAGATGGTTCAGCATTGCCTCGTGGCGTTGCAACTGTTTTTGCCACAGATAGCTGGTCAGTGGGTCGTCGCGATCTTCGATATGGTCTTCAAGGCTTTGCAGCGGGTTGTTTTCAAGGCCGTTTTCCTGTTCTATCCTTTGCAGGACAGCACGGCGATTGGGCCATGTGAAATGGCGCCACGGCAGGATAATGGCAGCAAGACCGGCAACCGACAGGATCGACAGCAAAATGATATGCCCGGTTGCGGGCAGTATTTCAAAGGTACTGGTCAGGGTCAGACCGGCAATCAGCATCACGATTGTCAAAGGCGGGATCAGCCGCGGCCATACCCGTTCCCACGACATGATCATCCGCGCCAGGCGCAGATGACGTTCCAGTCGGGGATTGGGTGGTATGATCGACATATCGAATTTCGGCCCCTGCAATCGCCCCGTTTTCGGGACATGTGACGCCAACTGGGTCTGACAGGACCCTCATCTAAGTTTGGGGCTTTGACGCGGCGGGTCAAGTCAGGATCGCGCGTGAGTCAAAATAAAAACCGGCCCGGATGGGGCGGCTTTTGGCGGTATATAAAGTTTTTTCAGAAAGTTCTTGATTTGTTCTTTTTATTGTGGCATAAGGATAAAGTCAACGGGAGAAATGCACCCGGACCGAAACCCGCGAGGCCTTGTGCCTTGCGGGTTTTTGCGTTTGGGGCGGGATCAAAGAGGTGATCAGGATGCAGCGGCAAGGATTGAGGCAGGGCGGCGGGGCACTCCGCAGGATGCTCATCGGCGGATGGCGGAGCCATTACGGCGGCATTTTGCGCCGGTTCTAACAGGTTTCGAACACCCTTATTTGTCATGACGGGAGAGGTGCGTCTTATCGGGGAAGGGACCCCGGATTTGCCGGAAGCGGCAGCAGTGGCGGCAGGGATCTGTGGCCCGTCGGTGGTGGACAGTTGGGGGCCGCAAGCCCGAGGACCGTCTGAGGGCGAGTCTGGCGAGGGCCCGAGGTTTGTCTGGCGTCGGTGGTTGTGGCCGTGCCGGACGGGAGTGGGGCGGCAGCGAGGCCGAGGACCGTCTGAGGGTGAGTCTGGCGAAGGCCCGGAGTTTGTCCGGCGTCGGTGGTCGTGGCATTGCCGAAAGGGACCGGAGCGGGCAGCGAGGTTTTGGGCGGTTTGTGGGTCGTCTGGTGGTTAGGCTTTCGGAGGTCCGAGGTTTGGCCGGGCTTCGTGGTCATGGCGTTGGCGGAAGGGATCGAAGCGGGCGGTAAGCCTGTGGCTGTCAGTGGGACGTCTGTTGGAAGGCCGTGTTTTGGCCGGGTGGAGCATTTCGTCTGCTTCGGGGAAAATCACCCTGTTGCCGTGCTTTCGGAGTCTGGTGTTCCTGTCCTGCCCTTGGCCCTCGGAGCCCCCCGGAACCATCCGGGAGATCGAAGGAGATGGGGGCAGGTCAGATGATCTCTGTCGGGCAGGATGCGGATATGCAGAAGGCGGCCTTTTGTGTGGAAAGACCGCCTTGCAAAGTTTTTCCGGGTTCTTCCGGTCCGGATCAGTCGAGCCAGTCGGGGATACGGTCCAGACCGATCAGGTCGTCAATCGACTGACGTGGGCGGACGATGGCGAAGTCGTCGCCCTTGACCAGGACTTCGGGCGTTAGGGCACGGGTGTTGTAGGTCGATGACATCACCGCGCCATAGGCACCTGCCGACATGACCGCGACCAGATCACCCGGTTTCAGGTCATCGGGCAGTTTGCGGTCCTTGCCGAAGGTGTCGCCGGTTTCGCAGACCGGGCCGACGATATCGACGGTTGCCTGTTTGTCGCCTTCAGTCTGTTCATCGACCGGGATGATTTCGTGATAGGCGTTGTAAAGGGTTGGACGGATCAGGTCGTTCATCGCGGCATCGAGAATGACAAAGCGTTTGGCTTCGCCGTCCTTGATATACATGACGCGCGAAATCATCACACCGGCGTTGCCCGCAATCAGGCGGCCCGGTTCGAGCGTGATGTGGCAGCCAAGGTGACCGACGGTTTCACGCACCATCTGGCCATAGGCATTGGGCAGGGGCGGTGTTTCGCCCTGATAGGCAATGCCAAGCCCGCCACCAAGATCAAGATTGCGGATATTGATGCCTTCGGCCCGAAGCTTTTCGACCAGATCGGCAAGACGGGTGAAGGCTTCGCGGAACGGTGCAAGATCGGTCAGTTGCGATCCGATATGCATGGCAATGCCGGTGACGTCGATCCCGTCCATGGCGGCGGCCATGCGATAAACTTCGATCGCGCGGGTCCAGTCGATGCCGAATTTGTTTTCGGCCTTGCCGGTGGCGATCTTTTCGTGGGTTTTGGCATCGACATGCGGGTTGATGCGGATCGCGATGCGGGCCTTTTTGCCCATGTCGAGGGCAACCCGGTTGAGTTCTTCAAGTTCCGGGATGCTTTCGACATTGATCTGGGCGATATCGGCATCAAGGGCTTCGCGCATTTCGGCATCGGCCTTGCCAACGCCGGAAAAAATGATTTTGCCCGGGGCAACACCGGCGCGCAGGGCGCGGCGCATTTCGCCAACCGAAACCACATCGGCCCCGGCCCCCAGTTTGGCCAGCGTTTTCAGCACAGCCTGATTGGAGTTCGCCTTGATGGCGTAGCAAACCGTGGCATCAAGCCCGTCAAACGCACTGGCATAAACGTGATAGTGACGTTCAAGGGTGGCGGTGGAATAGCAATAGAACGGCGTGCCGACTTTTTCGGCAAGCTCGGGGATGGAAACGCCTTCGGCGTGAAGGACGCCATCAATATATTCAAAATGGTTCATTGTGCCGGATATGTCCGTGGATAGTTGCGGCCTTCGTCGGTCGGTGGTTCAAGCGGGCCTTTTTTGCCACACGCGGCAACAGACAGGCCCAGCATCACCGCCAGTACGATCACTGTGCTGCGTTTGAAGATCGGGTTGCTCATTTCAGGAACCTTTCCTTTGCGGCTGCGACCTGTTCCTTCACCCGGACCGGGGCGGTACCGCCGAAGCTTTGACGCGCGCTGACCGATGCCTCGACAGTCAGGACATCGTAAACGGCCTTGGTGATTTTGGGTTCGATCCCCTGAAGGTCTTCGAGCGAAAGCTGATCGAGATCACACCCCTTGCCTTCGGCCAGTTTCACGGTCGCACCGACCACGTGATGGGCGTCGCGGAACGGCATGCCCAGTTCGGCCACCAGCCAGTCGGCCAGATCGGTTGCGGTGGTGTAACCGGCCCCGGCGGCAGCACGCATGTTGTCCTTATGCACCTTCATGTCGGCAATCATGCCGGTCATGGCGGCGACACAAAGACCCAGATGGTCGTGGGCTTCGAATACCGGTTCCTTGTCTTCCTGCATGTCCTTGGAATAGGCCAGCGGCAGCCCCTTCATCGACAGCATCAGCGAATTATAGCAGCCAACGATACGGCCGATCTTGGAGCGGATCAGTTCGGCAGCATCGGGGTTGCGTTTCTGCGGCATGATCGACGAGCCGGTCGAAAATTTGTCCGACATGCCGATAAATTTGAACTGTGCGGAACACCAGATCACCATTTCCTCGGCCAGGCGCGACAGATGCATGGCGGTGATTGAGGCCGCGTTCAGATATTCCAGCGCAAAGTCACGATCCGACACCGCATCGAGCGAGTTCGCGGTCGGACGATCAAAGCCAAGCGATGATGCCGTCATGTGACGGTCAATCGGATAGGGCGTTCCGGCAAGGGCCGCCGAACCCAGCGGGTTTTCATTGGCGCGTGTGCGGCAATCGGCAACGCGGCCACGATCCCGGCCAAACATTTCGACATAGGCCAGAAGATGATGGCCAAAGGTGACCGGCTGGGCGGCCTGAAGGTGGGTAAAGCCCGGCATGATGGTTTCGGCATGGGTGCCGGCCTGTTCGATCAGGGCTTCCTGAAGGCCCTTGAGCCCGGCTTCAAGATCGGCCAGTGCCACGTCGCGGACCCAGAGTTTGAAATCGGTTGCGACCTGATCATTGCGGGAGCGCGCGGTATGCAGGCGACCGGCCGCAGGCCCGATCAGATCACGCAGGCGGCTTTCGACATTCATGTGGATGTCTTCAAGGGCAGCCGAGAAGGTGAATGTGCCGTTTTCGATTTCCTGAAGGATCTGGTCTAGACCCGCGACTATTTTGTCGCCATCTTCTGCGGGGATGATCTTCTGCTTGACCAGCATGGCGCAATGGGCTTTGGAACCCTGAATGTCCTGGGCGTACAGGCGTTTGTCAAAGCCGATGGAAGCATTGATTTCTTCCATGATGGCGGACGGGCCCGCTTCAAAGCGGCCTCCCCACAGGGCGTTGGCATTTTTCTGGTCGGTGGCGTTTTGATCGGTCATTGTGATCCGCAAGCGTTGGAAAGGTGAGTATTGTGAAGGCATTGCTTCGTTACGTAAAACTGGGCGTGATTGTCGCCATATCGGCCATTTATGCAAGCCCTGCCTTTGCAGATACGCAATTGCCGCAAGAACTTTCGAAAATGGACACCGCACCTGAGGGCTCAAGCCTGCCGGAAAAGGCGGTTTTTATCGAGGCCGATGGCAGCGAAAGTGACCTTAAGAACCTGAAAGGAAAGGTTATTCTGGTCAATCTTTGGGCGACATGGTGCGCGCCCTGCATCGAGGAAATGCCCGATCTTGATCGACTGGCGGCGAAAATGGATGGCAAGCCGTTCCGTGTTCTGGCGCTTAGTCAGGATCGTGGTGGGGCGGAAATCGTGCAGGAATTCTTTGATGAAAACGGAATCGGCCATCTTGATGTCTTGCTTGATCCGCGCGGGGCAACCGCACGGGCCTTTGGCGCGCGCGGCCTTCCGACCAGTTTCGTGATTGACGCCAACGGGCAGGTTATCGGCAAACTGGAAGGCACGGCCAAATGGGATGCCGACGGGGTTATCGACTATTTCAACAATCTGATTGATGCCGCGTCCTGATTGGGATCAATCCGCACTTTCCATCAGTGATAGTACCTGATCAAGGGTCGGGGCGGCGTCGGCAGCACCATAGCGCGTGGTCGCCAATGCCCCGGTCGCACAGGCAAACCGGACGGCATCACGCAATGGTCGTCCGTCATGCAGGGCAACGGCCAGCCCGCCATTGAAACAGTCCCCCGCGGCAACCGTATCAATTGCGGCAACGTCAAAGGGTTCGACCCTGCCCGACTGGTCGCCGTCGGAATAAAATGCGCCCCTTGATCCCATTTTGATCACCACGATACGCGCGCCCATTTCGTGCAGTTTTGATGCGGCCGCGTGGGCGGTTTCATCATTGTCGGGGTGAATGCCGGTCATGGCAGAGCATTCACTGATATTCGGGGTGACAATGTCGGTCAGTTCCATCAGATCGCGCAAAACAACCCGGTCGGGCACCGGTGCCGGATCAAGGATGATGGTTGCGCCAGCTTCGCGGGCGTATTTCATTGCGCAGGCAATGGCAACAACCGGGCATTCGAGCTGCACCAGCAGATAATTGCAATGTTCCAGAAACACCTGTTTTTCGCGGATGTCGGCCCGGCTCATGGTCATGTTTGCCCCACCGGCCACCGTGATGATGTTTTCGCCAGCATCGTCGATGGATATCAGGGCGGTTCCGGTCTGGGCGTCGGCCGACTGGATCAGCTGGTTGGTGTCAAAGCCTTCGGCGTTCAGGGTATCGATCAGGCTGCGTCCCAGAACATCATTGCCGATTTTGGAAATGAAAACAGGCATTTGACCCAGTCGTGCAACGGCAATCGCCTGATTGCATCCCTTTCCGCCCGGGCCGGTCATGTAATCCTTGGCCGATACGGTTTGGCCGGGTTTGGGCAATTGGGCAACGCGGGCGGCAAAATCGATATTGGAACTTCCGACGATGGCAATGGTCATGGACTATCCGATTAGAAAATTTCTAATACCTTTTACTGATATTGGCATCTTTTCAGGTGTTTAAAGAACCCGGATGCAACATTTCAGGTGAAATGCATCACACCGCTGAAAGGCCGGTCAGGTAAGGCAATCGGTATGGTCTGATGACGTATTCAGACAGGTTGGAATTCATCGCGCAGGGCAGCATAGATTCGTCTGAATTTGGCAAATCGCGGCTGATAATCGGCATGTTTGCGCATATCGGGTTCGATCACTTCCTGTATGACCGGTTTCTGACAGACGTCTTCGACCGTTTCGTGATCAAGTGCCAGCCGCCCCAGACGGGCCGCGCCAAATGCCGGGCCCTTGGCCGCCCCTTCGTATCGGGCAAGCGGGCATCCCATGATGTCAGATATCAGTTGAATCCAGTATCGGCTGCGCGCGCCGCCGCCAATGACACCGGGCAATTCGCAATGCGTTCCGGCGGCATGCAGGCGCGATTGCCCGTCCAGAAGGGCAAAACCGACACCTTCGAGCACCGATTGCACCATTGTTTCGCGCGATGTGTCACTGCCAAGGCCAAAGAACACGCCGCGCGCATAGGGATCGTTATGCGGGGTCCGTTCGCCATTAAGGTAGGGCAGGAACACAACATCCGACGGGGCCTTATGCGCGGCTTCGGTGCGTTGCAGCAATGCGCCGATATCCTTTTCGCCCAACAGGTTTGCCGCCCACAAAAGGCAGCTTGCCCCGTTCAGCAATACCGCCATCTGGAACCAGTGCTGGGGCACGGCATGGGCGAAGCTGTGCAAAAGTTCCTGGGGTTTCGGGCGGTAACGGTCGGATGCCACGAAAATCTGTGACGAGGTGCCAAGCGAAATGAAGCCGTCGCCATGGCTGACCGCCCCGACACCGATACCACCGGTCGCGGCATCGCCGCCACCACCGGCAACAATCACGGTCGGCTTCATATCCCAGCGCGCGGCCAGTTCACCGCGCAGATGGCCGGTGGGGTCGCTTCCTTCGGCAAGGCGGGGTAGTTGGGCAATATCCATGCCGGTTGCGGCAATGGCGTCAAAATTCCAGCTGCGGCTTTCTTCATCAAGCCAAAGGGTTCCGGCGGCATCCGACATTTCGGTGACCTTTTCGCCGGTCAGGCAGAAACGGATGTAATCCTTGGGCAGCAGGACGGTTTTGATCCGGGCAAAGATTTCGGGTTCGTGTTTGCGCAGCCACATCAGTTTGGGCGCGGTCATGCCGGGCATGGCAACCACACCGGCCCGCGATGGCAGATCGGGCAGGGCGGCCTGCAATTCATCGCATTCGGCCTTGGCCCGGCCGTCATTCCACAGGATCGCCGGGCGGAGTGGCTTGTCATTCGCATCAAGGATCACCGCCCCGTGCATCTGGCCGGACAGGCCGATGGCCCGAACCGCGGCAAGGGCGGCGGGGTTGGATGATTTCAACTGATCCAGCGCCGTGCAGGTCGCAGCCCACCAGTCATCGGGGTGCTGTTCGCTCCAGAATGGTTTGGGGTTGCTCAGCGTCAGGGGCACATCGGTTTCGGCGACGGTGAGCGAATGTTCATCCATCAGAAGCGCTTTAACGGCAGATGTGCCGACATCTATTCCGAGAAACATGTGGGACGGCCTCCTGGGTCCTGACCTGGACTCTTTTTTTGGTCTTGGTTACTTGGCCGTCATCATAGCAGGGCAATTTCTGATCGAAAGATCAAAAGCTTTGCACGTTGGTTAAATCATCAATCCAATGCAAAAAGGCCACCGCAGCGATGCGATGGCCCTTGAATGCGTAACCTGGCAATGATTAGCGGGTCGGGACCGGCTCGTCACCGCTATAGTCATAGAAGCCGCGGCCGACCTTGCGGCCAAGCCAACCGGCTTCGACATATTTGACCAGAAGCGGGCAGGGACGATATTTGGTATCGGCCAGACCATCATGCAGGACATGCATGATCGACAGGCAGGTATCCAGACCAATGAAATCGGCCAGTTGCAGCGGCCCCATCGGATGGTTTGCGCCAAGGCGCATGGCATCATCGATGGACCGGACATTGCCGACACCTTCGTAAAGCGTATAGATCGCCTCGTTGATCATCGGCAGCAGGATGCGGTTGACGATGAAGGCCGGGAAATCTTCGGCACTTGCCGTATCTTTGCCCAGTTTCTTGGTCAGTTCATGAATGGTGCGATAGGTCGGCTCGTCCGTGGCAATGCCGCGGATCAGTTCGACCAGCTTCATCAGCGGCACCGGATTCATGAAGTGCATGCCCATGAATTTCGACGGGCGGTCGGTATAGGATGCCAGACGCGTCACCGAAATGGACGAGGTGTTCGTCGCAATGATGGCTTCGGGGCCCAGAACCGGACACAGAGCCTTGAAAATCTGTTTCTTGGTTTCTTCGTTTTCGGTTGCGGCCTCGATCACGAGATCGCAATCAGACAGGAAGCTGTATTCCGTACCCGTGGTAATCCGGGCGAGGGCTGCTGCTTTCTGTTGTTCGGTGATCAGGTCTTTCTTGACCTGACGATCCATGTTCTTGCCAATCAGGCCAAGCGCCTTGTCGAGCGCCTCTGCCGATACGTCAAGCAGTCGGACGTCGTAGTCGGCAAGTGCAATCACATGAGCAATGCCATTGCCCATCTGACCGGCGCCGATTACGCCAATGGTCTTGATATCTTCAAGCGAAGCCATTTGTTCCCCACTCATCCCCAAGGGTCAAAACAAGGTCAGAACAACGTTCTTTAGATTGTTCTGACCCTAGATGGGATCTGATTATTTGTCGAGTTCGCTCGCCAATGCGGGAAGGGCCTCGAACAGGTCCGCGACAAGACCGTAATCGGCAACCGAGAAGATCGGTGCTTCTTCGTCCTTGTTGATCGCAACAATGACCTTACTGTCCTTCATGCCGGCAAGGTGCTGAATCGCACCTGAAATGCCTACCGCAATGTATAGCTGCGGTGCAACAACTTTGCCGGTCTGGCCGACCTGCCAGTCGTTCGGGGCGTATCCCGCATCGACGGCGGCGCGCGAAGCACCAATGGCAGCGCCGAGTTTATCGGCAATCGGTTCGATCAGGTGGAAGTTCTCGCCCGAGCCCATACCGCGACCGCCAGAGATGATAACGCTGGCTGCGGTCAGTTCCGGACGTTCCGACTCGGTCAGTTCCTGACTGACAAAAGCGGATTTTCCGGCATCTTTCGCAGTTGCGATATCTTCGATGGTTGCGGAACCGCCTTCGGCTGCGACCGGATCAAAGCCCGTGGTACGGACCGTGATCAGTTTCAGGCTGTCGGACGACTGAACGGTTGCCATTGCGTTCCCGGCATAGATCGGACGGACGAACGTATCGGCACTTTCGACATCGGTGATGTCGGAAATCTGTGCGACGTCTTTTAGTGCTGCAACGCGGGGCATGAAGTTTTTGCCCGTGGTCGAGGCGGCGACCAGAACGTGGCTGTAATCACCGGCCAGTTCATTGACCAGACCCGCCATGTTTTCGGCCAGGAAATGGCCATAGGCCGCGTTATCGGCAACCAGAACCTTCGAGACGCCCGCAACCTTTGCGGTCGCATCTGCAACCGCACGGCAGTTTTCGCCCGCGACCAGAATGGTGATGTCGCCACCGATTTTCTGTGCGGCGGCAACGGTATTGAGCGTTGCGCCCTTCAGTTCGGTATTGTCGTGTTCGGCAATAACAAGAATGCTCATTTGATCGGCCCCCGCTTAAATCACTTTGGCTTCGTTGCGAAGCTTGTCGACAAGCTCGGCGACGCTGGCAACTTTCACACCTGCCTGACGTGCCGGTGGTTCCGTCACTTTCAGGGTTTTCAGGCGCGGCGCGGTGTCGACACCAAGATCAGCCGGGCTTAACGTATCAAGCGGCTTTTTCTTGGCCTTCATGATGTTGGGAAGCGACGCATAGCGCGGCTCGTTCAGGCGAAGGTCGGTGGTGACGATGGCCGGAAGATCGATCTTGATGGTTTCAAGGCCACCATCGACTTCGCGGGTGACGTCAAGCTTGCCATCGGCAACGGCGACCTTGGACGCGAATGTGCCCTGCGGCCAGTCCAGAAGGGCGGCCAGCATCTGACCGGTCTGGTTGGCGTCGTCATCAATGGCCTGTTTGCCGAGGATCACGAGATCCGGGCTTTCCTTGGCAACGACTTCCTTGAGAAGTTTGGCAACGGCAAGCGGTTGCAGTTCGTCGTCGGTTTCGACCAGAATGCCGCGATCGGCACCCATGGCAAGGGCGGTACGCAGTGTTTCCTGACACTGTTTCACACCCAGCGATACAGCGACCACTTCGGTCGCGGTGCCGGCTTCCTTGAGGCGGACGGCCTCTTCAACGGCGATTTCGTCAAACGGGTTCATGGACATTTTGACGTTGTTCAATTCAACGCCAGACTGGTCCTGTTTGACACGGATCTTGACGTTGTAATCCACAACGCGCTTAACGGCGACAAGAACCTTCATGACAGACCTGTTCGTTTTTGTTGTCGAAGCTATGGGCTTGCTGCGTTCTGCCGGGGCAGTCCGCAGCGGGGCCCGATGTTACTGTTTTCCCCGCGATGCACAATAGGGGGTGCTACGGGGCTTGTCAATTTACGTAAAGAGGTTAACGTTAACGATAACTTCTTTACTGAAATTCTGAAGTATCTGGCGGCATTGATAGGCAACCAGCCCCCGAAAAGACAGGGATTTATTCGAATATTTGCCTAGCGGGTCAGGCCGGGTTGCCACAGGATATCGTCCTTGCCGCCATTATTGGCATGACGGGCCAGAACGAACATATGGTCCGACAGGCGGTTGATGTAACGCACCGCTTCGGGGTTGATTGCCTCGATTCCCGCAAGTTCTACAATCAGCCGTTCGGTGCGGCGCGATACGGTGCGCGCGACATGAAGCTGGGCGGAAAGGGCGCTGCCGCCGGGCAGGACAAAGGATGTCAGCGGATCAAGACCGGCATTGATCGCATCGATTTCGGCCTCAAGCCGTTCGGTTTGCGTGGCCGTGATGCGAAGGGCGGGGCGTTCCGGGTTATCGTCGCTGCCGTCACCGGGCGTACACAGATCAGCCCCAAGATCAAAAAGATCGTTCTGGATCCGGGCCAGCATGGCATCGACATTACCCGTCGCATGCAGGCGGGCAACCCCGATCACCGCATTGGTTTCGTCCACCGTGCCATAGGCCGCAACGCGGACATCGTTTTTGGCAACGCGGGTGCCATTGCCAAGGGCGGTTTTACCCTTGTCGCCGGATTTGGTGTAGATGCGGGTCAGTTGAACCATCTTGAATTCCGTTATTCTGAGACGTGACTTTCTGAGGCTAGACCTTCGGCGGGCTTATTTGCCCAGCGCCATGAAGGACAGGATAACCAGCAGCAAAAGGGCAATCCCCTGTACCAGTACGCGGAGCTGCATCAGCTTGTTGGATTTCCTGGCATCCTTGCCGCGCGCCATGGTGACGATGCCAAGAACCAGAATAACCGCGACCGCGGCCATCGCGATCAGAACGCCAATCTGTAAAAATCCAGCCATACCGGACTACTCCTTTGTGCCGCCCTTGCGGTGGTAATGTGCCGGGCGGGGCGACATGCTGCGTCAAACTGCGGGCGGGGGCAAGGTCGCAGATCGAAAAATCTTTGCGATTTCCGATGACTGGTTCCTAGTGCTGGCCCGATGGCGTGAAATCGCGCCGGTCAATCCGAAGCTTTTTGATCCGCGATGCCAGTGTTGTTGGCTTTACATTCAAAAGGGCCGCCGCGCCATCGGGGCCAAAAATCCGGCCGCGTGTGGTTTCAAGGGCGCGGATGATATTGTCATATTCACGTTTGCGCCGGTCATCTTCGGTGAGGATTGCGGATGCGTGGTTTATCTGATCACGCGCGGGGTCGGCATTGCCGGGGTCGGTTTCGCGGCGATTGGGTTCGGGCAGGTCAAAATTCAGTTTGCCGTCGCGGGCCAGAATGGCGGCGCGTTCGATAATGTTTTCAAGTTCGCGCGCATTGCCGGGCCAGTCATATTTCATCAGGCTTCTGACCTGCCCGTTGGTCAGGGTCAGTTGCGGGATGTTCAGCCGCTGGCAGATATTGCGCAGGAAATGTGTCGCCAATGGCGGGATATCGTCGGGCCGTTCGCGCAGTGGCCGACATTCGATGGGAAATACATTGAGGCGGAAATACAGGTCTTCGCGGAAGCGGCCGAGCCGGACTTCTTCCTTGAGGTCGCGGTTGGTTGCGGCCAGCAGGCGGACATTGACCTCGCGGGTGCGTTCCTCGCCGATGCGTTCGAATTTCTGATCCTGCAGAACGCGCAAAAGCTTGCCCTGTAGCTCCAGCGGGATTTCACCGACCTCGTCCAGAAACAGTGTGCCGCCATCGGCCAGTTCGAACCGGCCGACGCGGTCGCGCACAGCGCCGGTAAAGGCACCGCGGACATGGCCGAAAAACTCGCTTTCGAACAGTTCATGGGGGATGGCGGCACAGTTCACGCGGACCAGAACACGGTCGCGCCGATGGCTGGCCTGATGGATGGCGCGCGCGATCAGTTCCTTGCCGGTCCCCGATTCCCCGGTGATCAGGACGTTGGCATCGGTCGGGGCGACCAGATCGATCTGTTTGAGCGCACTATTGATCGCCTCGGACTGGCCGATGATTTCGTGGTGGTTGTTGGTTGAGAGGATTTCTTCCTGCAGATAGGCGTTTTCAAGTTCCAGCCTTTCGCGCAGGCGGTCGACTTCGGCAAGCGCCGCATGCAGCTTTTCCTCGGCAATCTTGCGTTCGGTGATATCGCGAAACACGATCACCGCCCCGATCACCAGCCCATGATCGCGGATCGGGGTGGAGGTATATTCAACCCGGATCGGTTTGCCGTCGCTGCGCCAGAAGACTTCATCATCAACGCGCCGAACGATGCCTTCGCGAAACGCATTGTAAATCGGGCAATGTTCGGCGTGGTATGGGGCGCCATTAACATGCGAATGGTGGATGATCGAATGGATTTCCTTGCCCACCAGTTCCTCGGCCGTCCAGCCCAGCATCCGTTCGGCGGCGGGATTGACAAAGGTGGTGATGCCGTCGCTGTTGACCCCGTAAATGCCTTCGCCTGCCGCACCCAGTATCAATTGGTTTTCGCGTTCGATTTCACGGAAGAAACGTTCGGCGCGCCGCCATTCGGCAATGCCTTCGCGCAGGTAATTATCGGCCTCTGCATCAACATCGCGGCGGTGGCGGGCATCGAGATCGCACAGGATGATGATCAGATAATCCTCGCCCTCCCAATGCAGGGCGCGGGCTTCGTGTTCAAGCCGGATTTCGGTGCCATCCGCATGCATCAGGTTCAGGCCCCGTGTCCAGGCAAAACCGTGATAAAGGGCGGCCTGGCTGAACACCACAAGGCTTGGCACCTGTCCCTTGTGCAGGCTGCTCATGGCGGTGGATTTCAGATCGGAAATGCTGCGGCCCAGCAAATTCGCCGCCGCCTGATTGGCAAACATGATGCGATCACTTTGCGGATGCACCAGCAAAGTCGGATGAATATGCGATGCAAGGGCCTGTTGATACAGGGCGTCCGAAACCGTTGGGGGTGGCGGGTTTGCAATCTGATCCATCGTGGTCGGCCTACGATATTTCGTAAATATGGTTACGAAATATCGTAAATTACGAAATTTCGTATTGCCTGAGATTGCGCCTGTTTCGCGCCAAAGTCCAGTCTTTCCCTAGAGTTTGTCGCGCCGCACAAATCTGGCACGCCGGTTGCTGTTATCACCCCGAATATCGGTGTCGCCTGATGGGCGACGTAAACAAAACAGGGGGTGACCACATGTCTATCAGAAGTCTGGGCGATCCATTCAGTGGCGAAAGCGATCTGCGGCATAGCAAATCGTGCGGCTGCGAGGCTTGCGCAACCGGCAAACATCACCATGCCGGTCATGACCATCACGAAGACACATACGATCTGGCATCGATGCCTGCACATAGCGACATGGTCGCGGATGGCGCGGCATCATCGTCTGGCAAACTTGCCAGCAGCGAGGAAATGCTGGATCGCGCGATTGAAAGTGCGGTGGTCCGCTCTGTCTTCGGGCATAACGAGATTTCACGTCGTTCCTTTGCCAAAATGGTTGGCAGCGGCACGATGATGGCGGCACTGGCATCCGTCCTGCCGCTTGATAAGGTCAAGGCGGCGATCCTTGATGATCTGGGCACGCCGGAAAAGACCAAGCTTAATATCGGCTTCGTTCCGATCACCTGCGCCACACCGATCATCATGGCCCAGCCGATGGGCTTTTATGAGAAATACGGTCTTGATGTTGATGTGATCAAGACGGCGGGCTGGGCGGTCGCACGTGACAAGTCATTGAACAATGAATATGACGCGTCGCATATGCTAACCCCGATGCCGCTTGCCATCACCATGGGGGCCGGTTCGACCGCGACCCCGTTCCTGATGCCAGCAGTTGAAAACATCAACGGGCAGGCGATTGTCCTGCATAACGACCACCTTGATAAACGCGATCCGAAACAGTGGAAGGGCTTCAAGTTCGGTGTGCCGTTCGAATATTCGATGCACAACTTCCTGCTGCGTTATTACGTCGCCGAACATGGCCTTGATCCGGATAAAGACATCCAGATCCGTGTCGTTCCGCCGCCCGAAATGGTCGCGAACCTGCGTGCCGGTAATCTTGATGGTTATCTGTCGCCCGATCCGTTCAACCAGCGTGCCGTCTGGGAAAAAATCGGTTTCATCCACACCCTGACCAAGGATATCTGGGAAGGTCATCCGTGCTGTGCGTTTGCCTGTTCCAAGGCATTTGCCGATGAAATGCCCAATACCTATGGCGCGCTTCTGAAATCGATTGTCGATGCGACGCAATACGCATCCAAGCCCGAAAACCGCAAGGAAATTTCGGCCGCAATTGCACCGACCAACTATCTGAACCAACCGGTGCCGGTCATCGAGCAGGTCCTGACCGGGCGTTATGCCGATGGTCTGGGCGAGGTCAAAAACGTGCCGGATCGCATCGATTTCGATCCGTTCCCATGGCATTCGATGGGTGTATGGATTCTGACGCAGATGAAGCGCTGGGGCTATATCGACGGCGATGTCGATTACAAGAAAATCGCCGAAGAAGTCTATGTCGCGGCTGACTGTGCGAAGATCATGAAGGAGCTTGGTTACGAAGCGCCAGACAGCACCTATCAGAAATACACGATCATGGGCAAAGTGTTCGATCCTGATCAGCCCGAGGCCTATGTCAACAGCTTCCCGATTGGCAAAGGGGTAAGCTGATATGATCGCATCCCTGAATGCCAGGGCGCTGCTGTTGTCTGCTGTTTTGCTGGCGGTTCTTCTTGGAATATGGGAGGCCGCCAGCCCCCAGCAGAAACTGGGCAGTGAACTGACAGAATATGAAATCCTGATGGGCGGGGCAGAGCCAAAGGCCGCTGTGCCGCCGCCATCTGCGGTGTTCGTCAAGGCGTGGGAAGAACTTTCCAACCCTTTCTATGATGCCGGTCCCAACGACAAGGGGATTGGCATCCAGATCGGTTATTCGCTTTATCGCGTGCTGTCGGGCTATTTTCTGGCCGCCGCAATTGCCATTCCGGCCGGGTTCCTGATTGGCATGTCGCCATTGATGTATCGCGCGCTTGATCCGTTCATCCAGATCCTTCGCCCGATTTCGCCGCTGGCGTGGATGCCGCTTGCGCTGTTTGTCATTCAGGACAGTCAGGCATCGGCGATCTTTGTGATCTTTATCTGTTCGATCTGGCCGATGCTGATCAATACGGCCTTTGGCGTTGCCGGTGTGCGCAAGGATTGGGTCAATGTCGCGCGCACCCATGAACTTGGTACGCTTAAAACCGCGTGGATCGTCATCCTTCCGGCGGCGGCACCGACCATCCTGACGGGGATGCGGATTTCCATCGGGATTGCGTGGCTGGTGATTGTGGCCGCCGAGATGCTCGTGGGGGGTACCGGCATTGGCTATTACGTCTGGAACGAATGGAACAATCTGGATCTGACCAGTGTGATCTTTTCGATCCTGATGATCGGCCTTGTCGGGATGCTTCTTGATACGGCGTTCGCCTATTGCGCCCGCCTTGTGCAGTACCAGGAATAAGGAAAAGCACCATGCCAACACCCTTCCTGAGCGTACAGGGACTAAGCAAACGGTTTCCCGGCCCCAAGGGCTCCGATCCGTTAACCGTGTTTGAGAACGTCAATCTGGGGATCGAAAAGGGCGAATTTGTCTGCATCATCGGTCATTCGGGCTGCGGCAAATCGACGATCCTGAATATCCTTGCCGGGCTGGACGAGCCGACCGACGGGGCGGTGATCATGAATGGCAAGGAAGTATCGGGGCCAAGTCTTGATCGCGGTATCGTGTTTCAGAACTATTCCCTGTTGCCGTGGTTATCCGCGCTTAAAAACGTGACCTTTGCCGTGCAGGCGCGCCATCGCAACTGGACCAAAAAACAGGTCCATGATCATTCGATCAAATATCTGGAAATGGTGGGGCTGACCGGCGGGGCGGAGCTTCGCAAGCCATCGCAATTATCAGGTGGTATGCGGCAGCGCGTTTCGATTGCGCGGGCCTTTGCCATTCAGCCGGAACTTTTGTTGCTGGATGAGCCGTTTGGGGCACTGGATGCCCTGACACGTGGCAGCATTCAGGATGAATTGATCCGTATCTGGGCCGGGTCGGATCAGACCGTTTTCATGATCACCCATGATGTCGACGAGGCGATCCTTCTTGCCGACCGTATCCTTCTGATGACCAACGGCCCCTATGCCAGGGTCGCGGAATCGGTACAGGTCGATATCGAACGCCCGCGCGTTCGCGCCGATATCATCCATCATCCCGACTATTACGACATTCGCAACCATCTGGTCGAATTCCTTGCCAAACGGTCCCGCGAACTGGCCGGAAAACGCGACGAGGATGGCGTTTCCGAACCAAACGTCATCCGTTTTGGCCTGAATGGGCCGGTTGCCAATACATCCAACAAAGGTGCCGGGGAAACACCTGCGCGTGCGCGGGTGGTGAATGGTGCCGACTAATCCGTAACGACACAGACAGTGAAGTGGAGAAAAGCTGTGAAAAAAGCAGATGTGAAAGAACTGATCATTACGTCCAAAAAAGCCAAGGGCCTTGGCTGGGAAGAAATCGCCAGCAAGATCGGCATGTCCCCGGTCTGGACCACGTCGGTCTGCCTTGGCATGAATTCCGCGCCCAAGGAAAAGGCCGACATGCTGGTGGCCCTGCTTGAGCTTCCGGCGGAGGCATCCGCCGTGCTGCAGGAATGCCCGATGAAAATCTGGGAACAGGCGGTGCCGACCGATCCGGCGGTTTACCGCATTTATGAAATCATGGGCGTTTACGGCGAAACGATCAAAGAAATCATCCATGAAAAGTTCGGCGACGGCATCATGAGCGCAATCGATTACGAGATGTATATCGAACGCAAGGCCGATCCGAAGGGGGACCGTGTTGTCGTGACCCTTGATGGCAAATTCCTGCCGTATCGTGCGTGGTAATATCGGCAGCGGATGAATATTGATCCGCATGTCGCAGTCCAGTCAGGCCAATCTGCATTTGCGGGTTGGCCTGATCTGTTGTTGTCGCAGGACTGAAACAGGGCGGGAAACAGTCAATTGCCAAATTCGCGCTGGCGGGAAGGCCGTCTTATCCTGCATCTTGGGGACATCACGTTGGATAGGGGTTGATGATCTGGCGCAATGTGCGATCCCATCAACCGCCATGACCCTCATCAGGAAGGATAACAATCAGATGGCTGATCTGTCCGCATTTGACATCACCAAACGCTGGCCCGCCAAGGACCCCGATATCCTGCAGCTTTATTCCCTGCCGACGCCAAACGGGGTCAAGGTTTCGATCATGCTGGAAGAAACCGGTATCGATTACGAGCCGCATTTCATTGATATCGGCAAGGACGAAACCTGGACACCGGAATTCCTGTCGCTGAACCCGAATGGCAAAATCCCGGCCATCATTGACCCGAGCGGCCCGGATGGAAAACCGGTTGGCCTGTTTGAATCGGGCGCAATTCTTTTGTATCTGGCGGAGAAAACCGGAAAATTCCTGTCGTCTGATCCGATTGCCCGGATTGAAACCATCCAATGGGTGTTTTTCCAGATGGCGGCGATTGGCCCGATATTTGGTCAGCTTGGCTTTTTCCACAAATTTGCCGGGCGCGAGTATGAGGATAAACGCCCGCGGGATCGGTATGTTGGGGAATCCAAACGTTTGCTGGGGGTTCTGGAAACCCGTCTTGCCGGGCGTGACTGGATCATGGGTGATGAATATACCATTGCCGATATCGCGACCCTTGGCTGGGTGCGCAATCTGATCGGTTTCTATGATGCCGGGGCACTGGTGGATTATGACAGCTTGAAAAACGTCCCGGCATGGCTTGAACGCGGGCTTGCGCGACCGGCGGTAAAGCGCGGTCTGGAAATTCCGGCGCGTCCTTAGTTTGCCGGGGTTGTGCAATCAATTGGCCCGCCGGATGAAAAATCTGACCAGCCGGTCAGAAATGCTTTTCATCCGGCCGGGCTGGGATTAACACATGGGGGTAATCCAGTATTCGTCCCACGTTTCAAGCGAGCCCACCCATGACCACCGCCCAGACTACCAGCCGTATCAAGGACCCGGCACTTGCCGCCAATATCACCGATGAAACCCTTGCCTGGCGCGAGGTGATCTGCCCGGTGACCGCCAAATACGGCAATTACGTTGCCAAACGTGATCTGCGTGACAAAACCATCGTCAGTTTCCAGCACGTTCTTGAAGACACCATTCCGACCCTGTTGCCGTTTGTCAAAGCGGGTGCCAAGGTCAAGGTCGGGGCGTGCAACCCCGATAGCACCGACGATGTTGCGGCGGCCTATCTGGCGGCGAACGGGGTCGAGGTCCATGCCTTTTCCGGCATGACGCCTGATGAATATGCCAAAAGCATCGATATCCTGTCAGACAGCCCGGCCGATATCGTGGCCGATATGGGTGGGGAGCTGATCGAGGCGTTCGTGAAAAAGGGCCATAAGGTTGATGGCGCGCTTGAAGCGACCACGACCGGCGTTCACCGCGTTGAAAAGCTTGATTTCACCTTCCCGGTCTTTAACTGGAACGATATCGCGATCAAGGATCGCCTGCATAACCGCCATCACGTGGCGCAGGAAATGTGGCCGGTCTTTTCCAATGTGACCGGTCTGGCGCTTTATGGCCGTTCGGTTCTGGTGATTGGTTTTGGTCCGGTCGGGCGCGGCGTTGCGGAACGGGCGCGCAATCTGGGTGCGGTGGTATCGGTTGCCGAACGCGATCCGGTCCGGGCCCTTGAAGCCCAGCATCACGGTTGCCGGGTTGTTGGCCTTGAAGACGGCCTTCGGGAATGTGCGATTGTCGTTACCGCGACGGGTTTTTCCGGCATCCTTGGTGCGGATCAGATCAAGCTGGCGCGTCGCGGTGCCATTCTGGTCAATGTCGGCCATTCCAATACCGAAATCGATGTCACATGGCTTGATACGCAGGACCGCACCCGCATGCGCCGCTATATCGAGCGTTTCACGCTTGAGAATGGCAAGGAAGTCTACCTTCTGAACCGTGGCAGCCTTTTGAACCTCGCGCCGGGCATGGGGGGATCGGGCAAGGATCTGTTTGATCCGTTTTCCGCCATTCTGATCCGCGGGATCGACTGGCTGGCATCGGGTGGGGCAGCGTCATTCAAGCCGGGATTCTATGCCTATCCGGCGGATGTCGAACGCGAAATTGCCGAGGCGGTTTTGCATTCGCATAGCTGACGGGACGGGAAATGCAACAGGGCGGGGATATCGATTTCCCGCCTTTTGTATCAGAACCGGTATTTTGATACGGTTTGATACAAGTTAATGCCCCAGCTGGCATAATATGGTGAAGTTTTTCTGGTTAGTTCATTCCGTTGTCGGGGTGTTCCCGGCTGCGGGGTGACATTCGGGACCACGATCATGAAAAACATATCGCTGATTTATGCCGGTTTTCTTTCTGTGATTACGCTGCTTTGGCTGGCGGCCAATCCGGGCCTGTTCGAGGTTGCCGAATTCATTCAGCTTCGAAATTTCATGGTCCAGTATTTTGGCACCCTGTCGATTGCCATCATGAGCCTGATCATGATTTTGGCGACACGTCCGGTATGGCTTGAAGATTATACTGGCGGCTTGGATAAAACCTATCGGCTGCACAAATGGCTTGGCATTACGGTTCTGGTGACATCCGTGATCCACTGGCTTTGGTCGAATGGCCCGAAATGGGCATCGGCCCTTGGTCTGATTGAAGGCGGTCGGCGCAGGTCGCATGGGGATCAGACCGGATTTTCCCAGTTACAGGGCTTCTTTGCCGGTCAGCGCGGCTTTGCCGAGGGGATTGGCGAATGGGCGTTCTATGTTGCCGCGGCCCTGATGATTATTGCGCTGATCAAATGGTTTCCCTATCGCTGGTTTGCCAAAACACACACCTTTATCGCTGCGGCGTATCTGGTGCTGGTGGTGCATGCGATGTTCCTGTTTGAATTTGGCAACTGGATCAGCCCGATTGGCATTGTGACGGCTGTGCTTCTGATCGCGGGCACGATATCGGCATGTATTGTCCTTGCCGGGCGGGTCGGCCGTAACCGGCAGGTCGCCGGAAAGATCGTCAATATCGTGCGTCTGCCTGATATCGATACCGTGCAGATCACCATCATGCCCGAGGCGGGCTGGAAGGGGCACAGGGCAGGGCAGTTTGCCTGCGTTGCCTTTGGGGATGACGAACGCCCGCATCCCTTTACGATCTCCTCGCACTGGAACCCGGAATTCCCGCAGATCACCCTGCTGGTGAAGGCACTGGGCGATTATACGGAAACATTGCCGGATAATTTGCGCGTCGGGGGTGACGTCCGGCTTGAAGGGCCCTATGGCCGGTTCACCTTTGGGCAGGGCAATGATCGTCAGGTCTGGATTGCCGGTGGTATCGGTTTGACGCCGTTCCTTGCAAAACTTGAAGAACTCGCGCTGAAACCGGCTGCGGGCGAACAGAAGATCGATTTCTATCAGGTCGCCCCGAGCGAGGATGCGACCCTGATGGACCGTATCCGGCAACTGGCGCACAAGGCCGGGGTTACCCTGCATGTCTGGCGCGACGATGTGGACGGCCTTTTGAAAGCGGACCGGGTTCGAGCCGATATTCCCGACTGGCATGCCGCCAGTTTCTGGTTCTGTGGGCCACAGCCGTTTGCCGCAGCCCTGAAACGCGATCTGGTCCGCGAGGGGTTGCCTGCCAAATCATTCCATACCGAACTGTTCGAATTTCGCTAGGTCAAAATGCAAAAGGGGCAGGTCTTGTGATCTGCCCCTTTTTTCAATCTGCGATCTGGCGGGCAGCCCGATCTGATCAGGCGCGATATCCGATGCGCAGATTGCCCCATTGTTCGCCATTCACGACAATCGGGATGTCGCATTCCTTCATGAACACGACTTCCGATCCCATGTCGCGGAAATAGGTCTGCAACAGTTTGGGTTTGGTGTTGCGGGCCGCCATCAGGCCGGCCCGGTCGTCAAAGATACGGCGGTTGCGGCAATTGCCCATGTTCCATGCCGGTTCACCGGGGCGTTGTGGCTGGCTGTAAACCTTGTTATGGGTCGGCAGGAAGCCGTTGATATCCACCCCGGCGGCAAAGACGATATGTTTGTCGTTTTGCAGGATTTCTTCCTGCAAGGGGGTGAAATGCCGGTCGGTAAAGGGGATGTATGGCGTCATGAACTGTATCGGATCAGAGCCCTCAATCGGTTCGTAGCGGGGACGGAACAGATCATCTTTGCGGATCTCGCCGCTGCGGATACCGTTTTCCAGTACCTTTGCCAGTTTGGCCGCCAAGGGTGCGCCCAGTTCGGCGATCTTGTTGTCGTGATCGCGGGTTTTTTGCAAAAGCCCCATGATCGTGCGGTTGGCGTCTTCGTCCAGTTCGGTGAATTGGACATGCGATCCCAGACCTGAAACCGCCTTCAGGATGCCGTGCAAACGTGTGGTGCCATCAAGCAGGATCGAAACCGGTTTGCCATTGTCCTGATCGCTGGCCTTGATCCGCGCCAGAAGACCGGCAACCGACATATCGGCGGAAACGCCCTTGCGTTTGTCGCCATTGCCGAAATCCATTTCGATATCAACGGCAATCGGGACGCGTTCCTGATTGCGGCGGTTGCTGCTGTCACTGGTGCGCAGAACAACGCGGAACCGGTTTTCCATTTCGTTGATATCCTTGCGGATATTCGAAGAAAGAATACGCAGGTTTTCCGATGTCTTGCTGGCATTGTGCGATCTTTCGCTGGCCAGTGCGATGTCGCTGGAAATGCCCTGCATGTGGGTGGAAACTTCCTGCGCGCTGGTTGAAATCTCGCTGATGGCGGCGGTCTGTTGCTGAACCGATGATGCGATATCCGATGAAAGCTGGCTGACTTCGTCAATCGCGCCGCCGATGCCCTCAATCGCGCCAACGGCTTCGGAGGTTGCGTCCTGAATGGCGGTGATCTGGGCGTTGATGTCGGAAATGGCTTTTTCGGTTTGGGATGCGAGGTTTTTCACCTCGTTGGCAACAACCGCAAAGCCTTTGCCGGCATCGCCCGCGCGGGCGGCTTCGATGGTCGCGTTCAGCGCCAGCATCTTGGTCTGATCGGAAATGCGTTTGACGATATCGACAACCTTGCCGATCTCGCTTGCGGTGTCTGACAGGCTGTTCATCGTGACCGATGTTTCCTGCGCGCGGGTCACGGCCTGACTGGCGATGTCGTTGGTTTTGTGGATGCGGTCGGCGATTTCCTCGCTCGATGCCTGCAATTCCTCGGTCGCGGAGGCGACGGTGGAAACATTGTTGCTGGCAATGGCGGTGGTTGACGTGATCCGTTCAACCAGTTCCGACAGATCATGCGCATCGGATGCCATGGTTTGCGCGACGTCATTGGTACGTCCGGCCTGAAACCCGACTTCGGCGATGATGTTATCGGTTTCGCGTTCGATGATTTCCGACATCGACTGGATTTCCGATGCCGACCTTGCCTGTGCCGCGTGGCGTTCGGCCTTGGCCATCAGGCAGGCCATATCGCCCATCAGCATCGAACGGCAGGCATCGAGAACGCCGGGATCGCGTCGGCCGCGTCCCTCGGATGCTGCCAGTTTGGCGAAATTTTCGATTGTGTTGTGGTAGGCTTGGACGATGCGGCTGGCGGGGATGCCGGCAATGGCATCGGCAAGAATGTGATCGGCAAAGCAGGCATCGAAATCCGATCCGCTATTGGCGGCCATCAATGTGCGCAGGCGTTTGGCCAGTTCGCTGACATGGGCCTTCGGATCGTGCGGATTGCGGCTGCTTTGGCCTGTGCCAAACAGCTCGGCCAGAAGTCCCTCGGCGAGCTTGTCGGCATGTTTGTCAAAGATTTCACGCGCAGCATGTGCACGCGTGAAAATTGCATTTTCCGGTGATGCAGACGCGTGATTCATGAAACGTCTCTCCCTGTTTCCCCATCGGCACATCAGGCCGCGCAGGCTTCGATTTTTTCGATTTTTTACCTGCTGATTGGGGTGATGTTACCACCGCAAGGTAGGTATAGAGATATCATACTTTAGGTTGACACAAGAAAGAGGCCCGTCAAGGGTGACGGGCCAAGTTTACCCAGGTTTTTCACCGGGGCCACGGTTCGCTGGAGAGAGACGACATCAGGGACCAATCGTTGGCTATCGGCCCAGAAGACCGCGGGTTACCACATGCGCCTGTATTTCGGCCGCTCCTTCGAAAATGTTCAGGATGCGGGCATCGCACAGAACCCGGCTGATCTGGTATTCAAGCGCGTAGCCATTGCCGCCATGGATCTGAAGCGCGTTATCGGCGTTCGACCACGCAACGCGCGCGCCCAGAAGCTTTGCCATGCCGGCTTCGATATCGCAGCGGATATCCTGATCTTTTTCGATGGCGGAAAAATAGGTCAGTTGGCGAGCGATCATGGTTTCAACCACCATCCAGGCGATTTTGCCGTAAACCCGCGGGAAGCTGTAAAGCGGATTGGAAAACTGGATGCGGTCGTGTGCGTAGCGCATGCCGATTTCAAGCGCGTTCTGGGCGACGCCAACCGCACGCGCAGCCGTCTGGATGCGCGCCGATTCAAAGGTCGCCATCAATTGCTTGAAGCCCTGGCCCTCATCCCCGCCCAGAAGGTTTTCGGCGGGGACTTCGAAGCCGTCAAACGACAGTTCGTATTCCTTCATGCCGCGATAGCCAAGCACCTCAATCTCGCCGCCGCTCATGCCCTTGGCCGGGAACGGATCATTTTCCGTGCCACGCGGCTTTTCGGCCAGCAGCATGGATAGCCCGCGATATCCGGTTTCATCGGGGTTGGTGCGTGCCAGAAGCGTCATCAGGTCGGAACGCGCCGCGTGGGTGATCCATGTTTTGTTGCCGGTGACCTTATAGGTATCGCCATCCTTGGTCGCGCGCGTGCGCAGATGCGCCAGATCCGATCCGTTATTGGGTTCGGTGAAGACCGCGGTTGGCAGGATTTCACCCGATGCCAGTTTCGGCAGGTAATGTTCTTTCTGCGCGTCGGTGCCGCCAAGGCGGATCAGTTCGGCGGCAATTTCGGACCGGGTGCCAAGCGAGCCCACCCCGATATAGCCGCGCGAGAGTTCTTCTGTCACGACGCACATCGCGGTTTTACCCATGCCAAGCCCGCCGAATTCTTCGGGGATGGTCAGGCCGAAAACGCCCAGTTCGGACATCTCGTTGATAATTTCAATCGGGATCAGTTCGTCACGTTCGTGCCAGCCATGGGCATGCGGGCTGACTTTTTCGTCAACAAAGCGCCGGAACTGATCGCGGACCATATCAAGGGTTTCGTCTTCAAGCCCGGTTTCGCCAAAGCGGCCGGTATCGAGGCTGTCCTTGATCTGGTCGGCAATGGCGCGCCGGGTGGCGTCGCTGTTGCCCGAACCGGTCAGGGTCGCAACCGCGCGGCTGTCGCCAAAGGCGGCTATCACATCGCCGGGAACGCCAAGGGTTGAAAGGCGGATAAATTCGCCCTGCGACATTGGAATGCCGCCCTGAATTTGTGCGAGATATTCGCCAAAGGCCGCCTGAAGGATCAATTGTTCAAGCGTTCCGAATTTGCCCTGCGTTTCAAGCCGATCAGCCCATGCCTTCATCTGCTTAAGTGCTGTGACATAGGTTGAAAACCATGCAAAGCCATGGGCGGCATACTGGTTTTCATCCAGTGCGCTGGCATCGATTTTGCCATCCACCGTCACGCTTTCGCGCATGGCGGTTTCGGCGGCGTGATGCACCGGGGCAAGGGCCGCCAGCGCATCATCGCAAAGCCGGGTCAGTTCGGGCAGCAGGGCTTTATCACTCATCGGTCTGGTCCTCGGGTTCGGTCCATCTGGTGCATGAAGCAGACTATCATTGTTGTCCTGCCGGTTGGGCAAGGATTGAAAAGTGGCAGCCCCGATGCGGATCGGGCGAGAACGCATCAGGGCCGCCAACGGTCAGTCGACGCTTTATGTGGGTTAGGCGTCGACTGCTTCTTCAAGGGTGCGCATGCCCGGGCGTTTGGCCTGAACCAGAACGGCCATGTTTCCGGGCTTGTGTTCGTTGCGCATCATTTTCATATGCGCACGCGGAATATCGTCCCAGCCGAAAACTTCGGACATGCTGGGATCAATGCGGCGTTCAATCACCAGCTTGTTGGCCTGGGCGGCCTGTTTCAGGTTGGCAAAGTGGCTGCCCTGAATGCGTTTCTGGCGCATCCAGACAAAGCGCGCATCGAAGGTCAGGTTAAAGCCCGTCGTCCCGGCACAGAACACGACCATACCGCCGCGCTTGACCACATTGCACGATACGGGGAAGGTCTGTTCGCCCGGATGTTCAAAGACGATATCAACGTCATTGCCCTTGCCGGTGATGTCCCAGATCGCCTTGCCGAATTTGCGGACTTCTTTCATATAGTCGCCAAATTCCGGGCCATTCACGGTTGGCAACTGGCCCCAGCAATTGAAATCCTTGCGATTGATCACGGCCTTGGCCCCAAGGCCCAGCACGAAATCGCGTTTGCTTTCATCGGAAATCACGCCAATCGCATTGGCACCCGCCGTGGTGATCAGCTGGATCGCCATCGATCCAAGGCCACCCGACGCCCCCCAGACCAGAACATTGTGACCGGGGCGCAGGATATGCGGGCGATGGCCAAACAGCATGCGGTATGCGGTGGCAAGGGTCAGCGTGTAACACGCACTTTCTTCCCATGTCAGGTGTTTGGGACGCGGCATAAGCTGCTGGGCCTGCACACAGGTGAACTGGGCGAATGATCCGTCCGGTGTTTCATAGCCCCAGATGCGCTGGGTGGGCGAGAGCATCGGGTCACCGCCGTTGCATTCCTCGTCATCGCCGTCATCCTGATTGCAGTGAATGACGACCTCGTCACCGACTTTCCAACGCGTGACCTTTGACCCAACCGCCCAGACAATGCCCGACGCATCCGATCCCGCGATGTGATAGGGCAGGTCATGCACGTCAAAGACCGAGATCGGCTTGCCAAGCGACGCCCACACACCGTTATAGTTCACACCTGCCGCCATCACGAGGACGAGGACCTCGTGGCTGTCGGGCTGGATGACGGGCAGGACTTCGCATTGCATGGCGGTATCGGGTTCGCCATGACGTTCACGGCGAATGGCCCAGCCATACATATTTTTCGGCACATGACCCAGCGGCGGGATTTCGCCGATTTCATACAGGTCTTTTTCTTCATGACCACCACGGAACGGCAGAACTTCAGCAGTCGTATTCATGGCCTTCACTCCTTGTTCGGGGTCGATCCGGGATGCGCTGTAAATGGCTGGTAATAAAATTACCTTGTGTTGCGCTGCGGTCGACGAATCCTCCAAGCCACGGAACTTGTGATATTTTCCCTGAAATGCACCGGTTTCCCTTGGGTTGTAGCCGGGTTCCCCGAATGCTTTCTTAGTTTTTGCTTTTATCGCGTTGCACAAATTGTTATATAATTATCCAAGTGATGTCTAGTAGGTAATTTAATAACGTTTTCTTGTAATAAACATAAAGCTTTTGGGTAATAAAGATACGCGAGGTCGCCATGTCGATGGAAAATCAACGCAGTGCAGCAAAGCCGGAACGCGACCGCCCGTGGTTGATCCGTACCTATGCCGGGCACAGTTCGGCCAGCGCATCGAACGCGCTGTATCGCCAGAATCTGGCAAAGGGGCAGACGGGGCTGTCGGTCGCGTTCGATCTGCCGACCCAGACCGGTTACGATTCGGACCATGTTCTGGCGCGCGGCGAGGTCGGCAAGGTCGGCGTGCCTGTATCGCATCTGGGCGACATGATGACCCTGTTTGACAGTATTCCGCTTGATCAGATGAACACATCGATGACGATCAACGCACCGGCGGCATGGCTTTTATCGCTTTATATTGCCGTTGCCGAAAAACAGGGAACGCCGCGCGACAGCCTGCAAGGCACGACCCAGAACGACATCATCAAGGAATATCTGTCACGCGGGACCTATATCTTCCCGCCGGCACCCAGTCTGAAACTGATCACCGATGTTGCGGCCTTTACCTATCGCGAGGTTCCGAAATGGAACCCGATGAATGTGTGCTCGTACCATTTGCAGGAAGCAGGGGCGACTGCCGAGCAGGAACTGGCCTATGCGCTGGCGACTGCGATTGCCGTGCTTGATGCGGTCAAGGCATCCGGTCAGGTGCCCGAAGAAGATTTTGCCAAGGTTGTCGGGCGCATTTCATTTTTCGTGAATGCCGGTATCCGGTTTGTGACCGAGATTTGCAAGATGCGGGCATTTTGCGAATTGTGGGATGAAATCACGCGGGATCGTTATGGCATTTCCGATGAAAAATATCGCCGGTTCCGCTATGGCGTGCAGGTCAATTCGCTTGGCCTGACCGAACAGCAACCCGAAAACAATGTGTATCGCATCCTGATCGAAATGCTGTCGGTGGTGCTGTCAAAGAATGCGCGCGCGCGTGCCGTGCAGCTTCCGGCGTGGAACGAGGCCCTTGGCCTGCCGCGCCCGTGGGATCAGCAATGGTCGCTGCGCCTGCAACAGATCATGGCCTATGAAACCGACCTTCTGGAATATGACGACCTGTTTGACGGCAATCCGGCGATTGAACGCAAGGTCGGATTGCTTAAGGACGGTGCACGCGAAGAACTGGCGAAAATCGATGCCATGGGCGGGGCGATTGCCGCAGTCGATCTTGGTTACATGAAACAGGAACTGGTGCGATCCAATGCGCGCCGTCTGGCCGATATCGAAACCGGGCTGACCAAGGTGATCGGTGTGAATGCCTATACCGAAACCGAAGCATCACCCCTGACATCGGGGGAAAAATCGATCCTGACGGTCGATGACATGGCCGAACAGGAACAGATTGAAAAGCTGAAAGAATGGCGGGCCGGCCGGGATCAGGCCGCGGTTGCCAGAAGCCTTGCCGATCTTGAAGCCGCCGCCCGCGAAGATCGCAACATCATGGAAAGTTCGATTGCGTGTGCCCATGCCGGGGTCACGACCGGGGAATGGTCGGAAACGCTGCGTCAGGTGTTTGGCGAATACCGTGCGCCGACCGGCATCACATCGATGATCGTGACCGGTGACGAAGAAGACATCAAGAAACTGCGCAGTCGCGTGGACGAGGTTTCCGAAAAACTTGGCGAACGCATGAAAATGCTGGTCGGCAAGCCGGGGCTGGACGGCCATTCCAACGGGGCGGAACAGATCGCGGTCAAGGCGGGCGATGCCGGGATCGACGTGCTTTATGATGGCATTCGCTGGACACCTGATGAACTGGTGCGCAATGCTATCGACGAAGGCGCGCATGTGATCGGGCTTTCGATCCTGTCAGGGTCGCATGTGCCGCTGGTGCGCGAAGTCGTGAATGGGTTGCGTGCCCACGGGGCGGGGCATATCCCGGTCGTTGTTGGCGGCATCATCCCGGATGCGGATATGCTTGTCCTGCGCCAGATGGGGGTATCGGCGGTTTACACGCCCAAGGATTACCAACTGGTCCGGGTGATTTCCGAAATTGTCGATCTGGTGGATCGCAAATCAACCGAACATCCGGCACCGCGTAACATCGAAGGCAAGCCGGAAGGAGCCGGAACGGCGATTTATTGATTGCGGCGGTTTTGCGGATTTGCTCAGCTCTTGACGGCAACCCGTGCCTGTTCAGTGCCGTGGCGTTCAAGAACCCAGCTTTCAAAGGTTGCGGCGGGCAGAGGTTTGGCAAACAGGAAGCCCTGAATGAAGTCGCATCCCTTGTCGCGCAGATATTCGTGCTGTTCGACTTCTTCGACACCTTCGGCGACGACTTCAAGATTAAGGCTGTGGCCCAGGCCGATCACCGCATCGACAATTGCCTTGTCATCCATATCGACATGGATGTCGTTGACAAACGACCGGTCGATCTTGATCGACGAAACCGGGAAACGTTTCAGATAGTTCAGCGATGAATAACCGGTGCCAAAATCGTCAATCGCGATCCGCACGCCAAGGGCCTTAAGCTCGTTCAAGGTGGAAACGGCCTTTTCCGGGTTGTTCATCAGGATCGATTCGGTGATTTCCAGTTCCAGCGTGCCATCGGGCAGGCGGGTCTGATCCATGATTTTGGTAACAGAACGGACCAGTTCGGCATCCTGGAACTGTGCCGGTGACAGGTTCACCGCGATCCGAAGGCCCGGCAATGTGGTTTCCCGCCAGATTTGCGTCTGTTGGCAGGCCTTGTTCATAACCCATGCGCCCAGCCGGTTGATCAGGCCGCATTCCTCGGCCACCGAAATGAATTCGCCCGGCAGGATCAGACCACGATCCGGGTGGTGCCAGCGCACCAGTGCCTCCGCGCCGACAACCCGTTCGGTGCGGCAGTCGATTTTCGGCTGATAGTAAAGTTCAAGCTGATCATATTCGAGCGCGTTGCGCAGATCTTCTTCGATGGTTTTGCGTTCCTTGACCCTCTCGTGCATCGACGGCAGGAAGAACCGGTAATTGTTGCGCCCTTCGGCCTTGGCGGCATACATCGCCATATCGGCGTTTTTGACCAGCTGTTCGGGATTCTCGCCGTCTTCGGGGAACAGGGTGATGCCGACACTGGCGGTTGAATGCAGGCGGATGCCACGGCAATCGAATGGTTGGCAAAGTTCATCGATGATGCGCTGGGCAAGGGCGATGGTGTCTTCGATATTCTGCACATCGGTCTGGATGATGGCAAATTCATCGCCGCCAAGGCGGGCGGCGGTATCGGAATCACGGATGATCCGTGACAGGCGCTGCCCCATTTCCTGGATCATCAGATCGCCGACATCATGGCCAAAGTGATCGTTGATGTCCTTGAATCGGTCCAGATCGACAAACAGCACCGTGACCCCGCGCTGGAACCGGCGGGCGGATAGCAATGCCTGACGCAGACGGTCAAGGAACAGGGTGCGGTTCGGCAGGCTGGTCAGGACGTCATGCACGGCGAGATGGCGCATGCGGGCTTCGGTCTGTTTGCGTTCGGTAATGTCGGTATAGGTCGCAACGTAACCGCCGCCGGGCATCGGGTTGTGGTCCACCTGAACGACCCGGCCATTCGGGCGGGTGCGTTCCATGCGGTACGGTTCGCGACGGCGCGCAATCGCCACCCGGTCGGAAATCAGGGCCTGAATGCTGACATCGCCATATTCGCCGCGTTCGGCGTTGTAACGCAGGATATCGGAAAGCGGTGTGCCTTCCTTGACCAGATCGCGCGGCAGGTTCAGCAATTCGATATAGCGTTCGTTCCAGACCATCAGGTTCAGGTCCTGATCGAACAGGCAGATGCCTTGGCCGATATTGTGAAGGGTTGCTTCGAGAAGGGCCTGTTTGCGCTGGGCTTCTTCCTGTGCCTGCCCTTGCAGGGTCACCATTTCATTATATTCGCGAATCAGAAGACCCAGTTCATCGGAACTGTTCCATTCCACCGGACGGCGCAGGCGGCCATGCTTGGTCATGCGGATGGAATGCAAAAGCCGGTTCAGCGGTTCCTTGATCGACCGTTTGTTGGCGATCAGAAGGCTGGCGGCGACAACCGCAATCAGCAGACCGAACAGGATCATGTCGATCACCATCCGGCGGAACAGCAAATCCTGAACACGGGCTTCTGTGAAGTAAATCACAAGTTCGCCGACGTCATGACGCACATTATTGCGTTCAAAGAACACGCGCCGTGACAGACGCAGGGTGTCGTTCAGTTCGGATTGTGACACGCCGGTATGGGCAAATTCGGTGCCGTCAGCACCCAGTGCCAGCACGGCGACAATATCGCGATCCCGGCTCATGGCATTCAGGGCGGATTCGATATTGTCGACATCCAGATACCAGAACGGTGTCGCCAGAACGCGGGCATTGATGTCGGCGGTCTGTTCGATTTTTTCAGTCAGGTCGTCACGCAGAACCGTGTAACTGACGTATCCGAAGACAACGAACAGCGCGAGGGAGAACAAGGAAACCAGCGGCAGCGCGATAAAAAGCAATCGGCTGCTAAGCGACTTCCGTTGTAAAAAGCCGTACGATCCGCGCGACAAGCGTATTTCTCCTCGGCACCCACTATCGACTAGTTAATGGCAACCATACCCGACCTTAGGATGGGGTCCAACACCCCTGACACTGACGTTACTCAATCTGGAAGTCAGCCCAAAAGCAAGTTTGATTTCATTTTTTTCATATAGCGTTCACAAAAAGCAATCCGATCCATCTATTTTGGATCGAAGTGCAGCAGCTTCAAGCACTTGTATGCCAGTTTATTTCGGATTTCTTATTTAGGGCGGGTTTATTTCGGCACGGCCTGACGGGCGAGTTCGTCGCACCGTTCGTTTTCCGGGTGTCCGGCGTGTCCTTTGACCCAGTGCCATTCAACTTTATGCGTTTTAAGAGCTTCCAGAAGCCTTTGCCAAAGCTCGACATTTTTGACGGGCTTTTTATCCGCCGTTTTCCAGCCGCGTTTCTGCCAGCCGAAAATCCATTTGGTAATTCCGTCGCGGACATAGCTGCTGTCGGTGTAGATATCGACAACACAGGGACGCTTTAACGCTTCAAGCGCGCTGATGGCGGCCATCATTTCCATGCGGTTGTTGGTGGTTTCCGGATCGCCGCCCGACATTTCCTTTTCCACGCCATTAAATCGCAGGATCGCGCCCCAGCCACCGGGGCCGGGATTGCCGCTGCACGCGCCGTCGGTATAAATTTCGACGCGTTTATTGTCCGTTCCGGTCATGTAATTCTATTCCTCGCCCAGGCCATAGGCACTGGCACTGTCGATCCGTTGATGGAAACGCAGTTTATTGATGTATTCGCGCGGGTTTTTCGGCGTAACCAGCGCGTCCTTGGGCGTGTTGATCCAGTCATAAAGACGGGTCAGCAGGAACCGCAAAGACGCCCCGCGTGCAAGGATCGGAAGGGCGGCCAGTTCGTCATCTGACAATGCACGCACCTTGCCATAGCTTGACAGAAGGTTGCGGGCCTTGGTGACGTTGAAACTGTTATCAGGTTCGAAACACCAGGCATTCATGCAGATCGCAATGTCATAGGCCAGAAGGTCATTGCACGCGAAATAGAAATCGATCAGGCCCGATACGTCATCCTTGCCCGGGAAGAAAAACACGTTATCGGGGAAAAGGTCGGCATGGATCACGCCCGCAGGCAACTGATGGGGCCAGTTGGCTTCAAGAAAGGCCAGTTCATCCTCGATCAGTTTTTCAAGGCCGGGCTGAACGCCGTTGGCATCGGCACGGCAGCTTTCAAACAGCGGGCGCCAGCCCGTAACGCTTAGCGCATTGCCAAGATACATGTCGAAATCCTGACCGGCGGTGTGCAGTTGCGCCAGTGCTGCACCAAGCCCGGTGCAGTGATGGGGCATGATCCGGCGTGGCGACATGCCGTTCAGGAAGGATGTGATGGCGGCCGGACGTCCGCACAAACGGCGTAACGCAACCCCGTCCTTGCCGTGGATCGGTGTCGGGCAATTCAGCCCCTTGGCCGACAGATGATCCATCAGGCCCAGATAAAACGGCAGGTCATCCGGGTTCACACGCTTTTCATACAGGGTCAGGATGAAGGATGCCTGATCGGTCTGAAGCAGGAAGTTGGTATTTTCGACACCCTCGGCGATTCCCTTGAACGAAATCACGGTGCCGATATCGTATTCGGCAACAAAACGGGCGATATCTTCGTCAGAAACGTCGGTATAGACGGCCATGGGATATCCGGATTTCCTGCATCAGGGCGGGGTTAGCTGGCAAGCTGGCGGGGCAGCTTGAAGGTGACGTTTTCATTGGTCAAAGTCAGGGTTTCGACCGTGACGTTATAACGTTC
The DNA here is from genome assembly GCF_000714555.1 of Thalassospira permensis NBRC 106175. Classification (NCBI taxonomy): domain Bacteria; kingdom Pseudomonadati; phylum Pseudomonadota; class Alphaproteobacteria; order Rhodospirillales; family Thalassospiraceae; genus Thalassospira; species Thalassospira permensis. The sequence continues at coordinate 176,163 of NZ_AUNC01000001.1, forward strand.
ACGGCAGGCATCGATGACTTCCTCGACCAGGATTTCCGGGGCGGATGCGCCCGCGGTAATGCCAAGCGTCGAAATACCGTCAAGCTTGGACCAGTCGATATCCTTGGCGCGTTCGACCAGAACCGAACGGTCACATCCTTCGCGTTTGGCGACTTCGACCAGACGGTTCGAGTTTGACGAGTTTGGCGCGCCCAGAACCAGAATGGCATCGGCATCGGTCGCGATCAGCTTGACCGCGTGCTGGCGGTTGGTGGTCGCATAGCAGATGTCTTCTTTTTTCGGGACCTCGATCGCCGGGAAGCGGCGTTGCAGGATCGAGATGATCTTGGCCGTATCGTCCAGCGACAGGGTGGTCTGGGTCACAAACGCAAGGTTTTCGGGGTTTTCGACCTGAAGGTTTTCGGCGTCTTCTTCGGTCTCGATCAGGGTCATGCTGCCCGGTGGCAACTGCCCCATGGTGCCGATGACTTCGGGATGACCGGCATGGCCGATCAGAAGGATATGTTTGCCATCTGCATGGTGGCGTTCAGCCCCACGATGGACCTTGGACACCAGCGGGCAGGTCGCATCAAGATATTCAAGCTGGCGGCTTTCGGCGGCTTCGGGGACCGATTTCGGCACACCGTGCGCGGAAAAGATTACTGGCACGCCATCCGGGACGCTATCGAGTTCATCGACAAAAACAGCGCCCATATCGCGCAGGCGGTCGACCACGAATTTGTTGTGGACGATTTCGTGGCGGACATAGACTGGCGCGCCATACTTTACCAGCGCCTTTTCGACGATCTCGATCGCACGATCCACCCCCGCACAGAAACCGCGCGGGTTGGCAAGGATGATCCGAAGGTCGGCTTTGTCAGACATGATACGGGTCCGAATGTTCATGATGCGCGGCATATCGCCGCGATTATTCAAATGTCTTCGTTACATAACCCGCCAGCACCGTGCACGCAATGACAGACACCGTGTAAAGATGCATGTTCAGCTATGTCCGGCCATGTATTTACGCCCCATACCGCGATTTGAAACGGAAGCGGGTTGTGTCGCCATATCGGAGCGAATAGACTGCGCGCGGTTGTGCCCATGGTGGGGGATGACCGCGAATTTGACCAGTTCTATAGAGGCTTGGATGACGATTGCGAACGGACTGCGGCGTGTTTGTGCATTGGGTTTGGTGTCGTTTGCCGGTTTTCTGGCGGCGTGCAGCAGCAACCCGTTCGAAGAGCAGCCGGTTCCGGCATGTCCGCGGGCCTTCCTGCCCAATGATACCGCCCGACTGGTGCAGTTCAGCGGTCAGGGCAAGGACCTGACCGATGTGATCCTTGAAGCCGAATTTGGCGGTTATCTGGGTGATTGCGGTTATGACCTTGATGACAAGATCCTGAACGTCGTGATCAGCCCGGTGATCAATGCCGAACTGGGCCCGGCCGCACAGGGCCGCAACGCAAAACTCCAGTATTTCGTAGCCCTTAAGGACCCGTCTGGCGAGTTTATCCAGAAGAATCTGTTTGATGTCGACATGGCGTTTCCGAGCAATTTGAACCTGGCGCGGTATCGCGACGAGCAGGTGACTTTGAACGTGCCGCTGGACGATATCTGGGCCGGTCCGGACTATGAAATTTACCTTGGTTTCCAGCTGAGTGCCGATCAGCTTGATTACAATCGACGCTTCGGAAAAAATTAATAATCCGGCCTATTATTCATTTTTAGTGAGTAATCAAATCCCGCCCGCCTCGCGTGGCGGGATTTTCGTTTCTGAACAAAAGTTCGTTTTCGGTAATCCTCATACAAAATAATGGACATTTGCCGGAGGGGCAAAAAAGGGCTTTTAATCCTCATACCAATGGATGGGGTGGAGAGGATATGATTTTTGGGGCTGGTCTGGTCGGATTCAAATCCGTATAAGGAGGCATACCCAAATGATCCCCGTGGGAGAGTGCCACGGTCTTGATTGATGTGCGTGATTACATCGATAGGGATTGCGCGGACGCCGAAGGAGCAACCACCCCGGAAACTCTCAGGCAAACGGACCGCGGGGAGATGGGACTCTGGAAAGCAGGCGGCATCGAACATGGATGTGCGCCTCGCCGAAGATGTAAGCAGACCGGTATTCAAACCGGCTGTGATTCTTTCAGGCTCCAAGACAGAGGGGGACGTGGTTGGCCACTGGTCGGCTATGTTTCGCAACGCCTGTCTGGAGACCTTGATGGCCGATCATCAAACCGAACTGCTGAAAACCGCCCTTTATGATTTGCATGTGGAACTGGGTGCCAAGATGGTGCCGTTTGCCGGTTATGACATGCCGGTGCAATATCCGCTGGGGGTGAAGGGCGAACATCTGCATACCCGTGCGAAGGCCGGTCTGTTTGATGTTTCGCATATGGGGCAGGTCCGCCTGACCGGCGAACATCGCGTCGCCGAGCTTGAAAAGCTCGTACCCGGTGACATCGCGATCCTCAAACCCGGCCGCACCCGTTATTCCGCCTTCACCAATGACGATGGCACGATTTTGGATGATCTGATGATCACCAATGCGGGCGACAGCCTGTTTCTGGTGATCAATGCCGCATGCAAGGATGATGACATTGTCCATATGCGGGCCAATCTGGATAACGGTGTGGAGCTGATCGAGATTGATGACCGCGCATTGATGGCATTGCAGGGCCCGGATGCCGCCCGCGTGCTGGCGCGGTTTGCACCCTCGGTTGCCGAGATGAAATTCATGAGCTTTGCCGAGATCGATATTGCCGGTATCGCGTGCTTTGTCACTCGGTCGGGCTATACCGGCGAAGACGGGTATGAGATTTCCGTGCCGAACGAGCGCGCCGAAGATCTGGCGCGCAAGTTGTTGGCAGAGGACGAGGTCGAGGCGATTGGCCTTGGCGCGCGCGATTCGCTGCGTCTTGAAGCCGGTCTTTGCCTGTATGGCAACGATATCGATACCACGACCACCCCGGTCGAAGGCGACCTTAACTGGATCATCAACAAGCGTCGTCGCGAAGAAGGCGGGTTCAAGGGGGCGGATGTCATCCTTGATCAGCTTGCCAATGGCGCGGATCGCAAACGTGTCGGGATCAAACCCGAAGGCAAGGCCCCGGCGCGTGAACATACGCCGGTCTTGAACAGTGACGGCGAAGAAATTGGCGAAATCACCAGCGGTGGTTTCGGCCCGACCGTGGATGGCCCGATTGCGATGGGATATGTCGCAATTGAATTTGCCGCCCCGGGTACCAAAGTCGATCTGATGGTGCGCGGCAAGGCACGCCCGGCGGAAATCGTCGAGCTGCCGTTTGCGGCACATCGTTACTATCGCGGCTGATCATCAGAAAAAAAAGAGTTCGGGCAGCGTTTGCGGCCCGCAAAAGATACCGAGATTTTAGAGACAACTGATCTTACAGGGACGAATTACCATGGCTAAAAAATTCTCGCAGGAACATGAATGGGTTGAATATGAAGACGGTGTCGCGACCGTTGGCATTACCGATTACGCCCAGCAGTCGCTTGGCGATATCGTTTATGTCGAGCTGCCGGAAGTTGGCAAAAAGCTGACCAAGGATGGCGATGCGGCGGTTGTCGAATCGGTCAAGGCCGCCAGCGACGTTTATGCGCCGCTTGATGGTGTCGTTGTCGAAGCCAACGAAGAGCTTGATGACAATCCGGCACTGGTGAACGAAGCCCCGGAAAGCGATGGCTGGTTCTTCCGCATGGAACTTTCCGATGAGTCCCAGCTTGATGAGCTGATGGACGAAGCTGCGTATAAAGACTTTGTCGAAGGCCTTTAAGATATGCGTTATCTTCCGCTAACCAGTGCGGATCGCGCCTCGATGCTTGAAACCATCGGGGCCGGGTCCGTTGACGAGTTATATAGCGACGTGCCCGACGGCGCGTTGCTGTCCGAGCCGGTCGATCTGCCATATCATCTTGGTGAATTGCAGGTCGAGCGCGACATGGCGAAACTGGCCGCCAAAAACATGGGCACGGCCAGCGTGCCAAGTTTCCTGGGGGCGGGGGCGTATCGCCACCATGTCCCGGCCACGGTCGATTACATCATCCAGCGCGGTGAGTTTCTGACGGCCTATACCCCGTATCAGCCGGAAATCGCGCAAGGGACGTTGCAGTATCTGTTCGAATTCCAGACCCAGGTGGCATCGATCACCGGCATGGATGTGGCCAACGCATCGATGTGGGACGGGGCAACGTCGTGCGCGGAGGCCGTTCTGATGGCGTGCCGGGCCACGCGCCGCAAGAAAGCGGTTCTGTCGGGTGGCTTGCATCCGCATTACCGTGAAGTCACCGAAACCTATTGCCAGTATAGCGATACCGAAGTTGCCGGTCGTGACGGGCACCCGGAAAAGCAGGCAACCGCCGACGAGCTTGACGATCTGATTGATGATCAGACGGCGTGTGTGGTGGTGCAGTACCCGGACGTTTTCGGACGCATTCAGGATCACACCAAGCTTGCGGATGCGTGCCATGCCAAGGGGGCGCTTCTGATCGTGGTCTTTACCGAGGCCATGGCATTTGGCGCGATCAAATCGCCGGGCAGCTTTGGCGCGGATATCGTTTGCGGCGAAGGCCAGTCGATTGGTAACAACCTGAACTATGGCGGGCCATATGTCGGGCTTTTTGCCACGACCAGCAAACTGGTACGCCAGATGCCGGGTCGTTTGTGTGGCGAGACGGTCGATCAGGACGGCAAACGCGGTTTTGTTCTAACACTTTCGACGCGTGAACAGCATATCCGCCGCGAAAAGGCGACATCGAACATCTGCACCAATTCCGGTCTGTGTTCGTTGGCCTTTACGGTGCATATGAGCCTTCTGGGTGAAGACGGGTATCGTGGTGTGGCAACGCTTAACCATGAAACCGCGTGCAAGACCGCCGATGCGATCAATGCGGTGCCGGGTGCGGAAGTTGTCAATGACAGCTTCTTTAACGAGTTCACCGTCAAGCTTGCCAAACCGGCAGCCGAGGTGGTCGAGGCCCTGGTTGGCAAGGGTGTCCTTGGCGGGGTTCCGTTGTCGCGCCTGTATCCGAACCGGGACGATCTGGACCATTACATGCTGGTGGCGGCGACCGAAACCAACACCGACGAAGACATCGCGGACCTTGCGTCTGCATTGAAGGAGGTGCTGGCATGAGCTTTACCACCCATACCGGTAACCGTGGCCTTGTGCTTGAGGAAAAGCTGATTTTCGAGATGGGCGAACCGGGGCGTACCGGTGTTGACCTTCCGAAGCCAGCGGGCATCAAATCACGCCTTGGCGGCCTTGATCGCGATAGCGATGTCGGTCTTCCGGGCCTGTCCGAGCCGCAGGTTGTGCGTCATTTCACGCGCCTGTCGCAGAAAAACTTTGGCATCGATTCCGGCTTCTTCCCGCTGGGTTCGTGCACGATGAAACATAACCCGCGCCTGAATGAAAAGGTTGCGCGGATGCCCGGTCTTGCCGACCTGCATCCGATGCAGCCCGAAAGCACGGTGCAGGGCGCGCTTGAACTGATTGACAGTTGCGCACACTGGTTGCTGGTTCTGACCGGTATGCCAGCGGTTGCCATGTCGCCAGCAGCGGGCGCACAGGGCGAACTTTGCGGCATGATGGCGATCCGGGCGGCCCTTGATGCGCGCGGTGAAAACCGTCGTCGTGTTCTGGTGCCGGAATCGGCCCACGGGACCAACCCGGCAACGGCCGCAGCGTGCGGTTTCACGGTTGATTCGATCCCGGCCACCGAAGATGGCCGTGTCGACCTTGCGGCGTTCGAAGCCAAGCTTGGCGACGATGTTGCGGGGATCATGCTGACCAACCCGAATACCTGTGGCCTGTTTGAACGCGACGTTCGCAAGATTGCCGATCTGGTCCATGCGGCCGGTGGGTATTTCTATTGCGACGGGGCGAACTTCAACGCGATTGTCGGACGGGTACGCCCGGCCGATCTTGGCATTGATGCGATGCATATCAACCTGCACAAGACCTTTTCGACCCCGCATGGCGGCGGTGGACCGGGTTCGGGTCCGGTTGTGTTTTCCGAGGCACTGGCCCCGTTTGCACCGATCCCCTATGTCGTGCGCAAGGGCGAGACATTCCATCTGGTGGAAACCGCAGACGAGAAGGATGGCAACAAGCCGTTCGGTCGCCTGAAAGGGTTCCACGGCCAGATGGGCATGTTCATTCGTGCGCTGGCTTATATGAAAAGCCACGGTGCGGATGGATTGCGTCAGGCATCGGGCGATGCGGTGCTGAATGCCAACTATCTGCTGGCGCGTCTGAAAGACAAGCTGAGCGTGGCATTCCCCGGCTATTGCATGCATGAAGCGCTGTTTGACGATGATTTCCTGAAAGATACCGGTGTTTCGACGCTGGATCTTGCCAAGGCGATCATTGATGAGGGCTTCCACCCGATGACCATGTATTTCCCGCTGGTGGTGCATGGTGCGCTTTTGATCGAGCCGACGGAAACCGAAACCAAGGAATCGATTGATCAGTTCTGCGATGCGGTGCTGGCATTGGTGGCCAAGGCAGAATCGGGCGATGCGGAATTCTTTAAAAATGCGCCGTATCTGACACCGCGTCGTCGTCTTGACGAAACGGCGGCGGCAAGAAAGCCGGTTTTGCGCTGGATGCCTGAAACTGCTTGATTTGCAACGCAACATAACCTTTTTGCGCACCCCGGTCATCTGGCCGGGGTGTTCTTTTTCAAAGGCTTGTTCTTGAAACCCATTGGACTTGTAGCAATCTGGACCCTTATACTCGTTTTAATGTGATCATCTGACCACGGGGGTGGGTGATCGGGGGAACAGGGATCGGGTCAAGCCCGTTGCCGGAGGATTGAAGTCAGCCATGACACGTCGCGTGCAGAAGGTTTTCACCGCAGAACGCCGTTTAAAAGAACGTTCGGGTGGTGTGGTGGAAGATTGGTCGGATTCCTTTTTCGATCCGACGCTTGAAACCGGTATGGGTGCAGGTGCGCCATTGCCAGCGCCGAAACTGGCTGCGACCGTTGAGGCATCCGGGATCAATCAGGCTGTACTTGATGAAATTCGTGCCCTGAGGTCGGAAGTCGCCCAACTGCGCGATGCGGTGCGTGCCGGGGGCAGTATTGATGCCGCCCATATCGCACCGGGATCGGATGGCGATGCGATGGATGTATTGCCCGATCCGGTCAGCAGCAATTTTACCCATAGCAATCGTCCGGGTGCGTCGGAACCGGACAAAGACGACCTTGAACTGATCCGCAAGCAGATCGAGGAAATGAACGAACATATTCACAGGGCGAAGATGCAGATCGCGTCGCTGCGTCATCCGAAGGCCGAGGATGACCGCCTTGTCAGTGCGACCACCGAACTTGATGCGATCATCAAGGATACGGAAATGGCAACGCATACGATCCTTGAATCCGCCGAACAGATCGACGATCTGGCGATGACGCTTAAAAATTCGGCACCATCCGACTTTGTGGCCGAACATGTCGAACAGATCGCGTTTCTGGTCACCAAGGTTTTCGAGTCCTGTAACTTCCAGGACATCACCGGCCAGCGCATCAACAAGGTGGTTCGGACCCTTGAATTCGTTGAAGAACGGGTTCACAACATGATCCTGATCTGGGGCGAGGATGCCTTTACCGATCTGCCGGTTCCCGAAAATGATGACGGGACGCCGAAGAACGAGGATGACGATCTTCTGAATGGTCCGCAGTTGGAAGGCGAGGGGATCAGTCAGGACGACATCGACAAATTGTTCGACTGAGTATTTCCAAATCGGGGTACGCGTCTTATATTCAGGGTTGAAACCCAGAATAAGTCTTGTTTAAGAACAGGATTTTGCGATATCGCGATTTGTAATCGGTCAACCAAAAGTTTACGGTTTTCCGATATAGTGGAATTCATAAAAACAAAAGCAGCGTTGGGATGCGTGTGACGTGCAGTTGCGCGCGTTTTGGTGCGCTTGGAGGATGAAATGGGATTCTGGTCGCTTGGCACTTTGCGCCAGCCAAAGGCACAAGATATCAAATGGCGGAAAAGCCCGCGTGGCGAGTATTATCGCCTGTTCATGATCGATGATTTCAGCGAGCTGAAACTTGACAATGTTGGCGGTGTCTATCTGCTGTGGCATGGCGGGATCAAACCGTCATGGCTGGTCGCCGGGGCCACCGAAGATCTGGGCCACAGTTTTGTTGAACTGTCCCATGACCGTGACATTCGCGAATATGACAATCGCGGCGGTGTCTTCATGAGCTGGTCGCCGATCAAGGAAGATTTCCGCGAAGGTGTGGTGCATTTCATTGCCAAACACACCGACCCGACTTTTGAATGCGATTTTGACAGCCGGTCAGAACCAATACCGGTTTTGCTGCCGCGTTAGGGGCCTGCCCCCAAGGATGCGGCATCAAAATAAAAAGCTCCGCGGATCAGGCGGAGCTTTTTGCTTTTTGCAGGTGTTTCGGGCTTAGAGTTTGCCCAGCACGGTTTCGGCACTCGACACGTCAAAGGCACCGGGTTCTTCGACCGCAAGATCAGTGACCTTGCCGTCATCGACAATCATGGCAAAGCGGTTGGCGCGTTTGCCAAGACCGCGACCGGTCAGGTCCAGTTCAAGGCCGGTCTTGCTGACAAAGGCGAGGTCGCCATCGGACAGCATGGTGATGTTTTCACCGGCATTTTCGGCCTTTGCCCAGGCGTTCAGAACAAAGGCATCGTTCGATGCCAGGCAGACGATTTCATCAACACCCTTTGCCTTGATGGCATCGGCATTGGCAACGAAGCCCGGCAGATGTTTGGCCGAGCAGGTCGGGGTGAAAGCGCCCGGCACGGCAAAGACAACGACCTTGCGACCGGCGAAAAATTCGTTGGTGTTGACGGCTTCGGGGCCGTCGGCGGTGGCGCGGAAAAGTGTGACTTCGGGAAGTTTGCTGCCGACTTCGATGGTCATGGGGTTTTCTCCGTCATGCGGGGGGCTTGATTGCCGCCCTTGTTCTGGTGATTGGGTAGAGCCTTTTCCGTTGGGATTGAAGCGATTTTGTTCGCCAAACCCAACGGAAAAGGCTCTAGGGCCATCAAACAGCAAAACGGGTTGATCTTCAATCATATCCGTTGGGGTTTCGATGGTTTCAAATCTTTGTCACGGTTTATCGTGATCCCGAAAAGATGTGCATCACATCACTTTTTCACAAGGTCGGTACCACCAGATGCGCGGGCGATGGCATCAAGGACTTCCTGTTTGCCAAGCAGTTCGGACAGCAGAACACCGTCCGGTGCCTTGGGCCCGAATACGGCATTGAACGGAATGCCATAGCGGCCATAACCCGCCAGATATTGCGAAATCACCGGATCGGGACGGGTCCAGTCGCCCTGCATCAGGATGACGTCATCGGCGGTCAGGGCAGCGGTCATATCGTCGGTTTCAAGGACCAGCTTTTTATTGACCTGACAGGTTACGCACCATTCGGCGGTAATATCGACCAGCACGGTTTTGCCATCGGCAACATGGCGGGCGATTTCATCCGGGGCGAAGGGCCGCCACGGCAGGGTTTCGGTGCTGGTGCGCGATGTGGTGTTCTTGAGCGGGGCCTTGGAAAAGCCCGGTGCGAACAGGGCGGCCAGCACGCCAAGGGTGGCGAGTGCGGTAAAGACATATTTGCGTTTCTGCACCGTCGAGCGATGGCGGGCAAACAAAAGAATACCGGCCATGACAAGGGCGATGCCAACCGCAATCGCCCCGGCCATCCCGATCTGCACGGCCAGAACCGACAGCAACCAGATGGCGGTGCCAGCAAGGGCCACGCCCAGAATGCCTTTGACAAAGCCCATCCAGCGGCCCGGTTTGGGCAGAAGGCGGGCGATTTCGGGACGGGCGGCAATCGCCAGATAGGGCACGGCCAGCCCGATGCCGAGCAGGGTGAATATCCAGAAGATGTCAAAGCTGCTTCCGGCCAGTGCGAAACCGACCGCCGTGCCAAGGAACGGGGCGGAGCACGGCGTTGCCAGCAGGGTTGCGAACATGCCGGTCAGGAAGTGACCGCCAAGATGGTGACCGGATTTTTCGCGCGCGGTGATGGTATCGTTGGCGGCATTGCCGAGTTCGGCCGGGCCATTGATTTCAAACAGGCCCCACATATTGAAGGCAAACAGGGCCACGATGATCGTCATCACGGTCAGGAACAGGGGTTGCTGGAACTGAATGCCCCAGCCAATCGTGCCACCGGCAAGCTTGATGGCGATCAGGACGGCCGCGATCAGCCAGAAGGAGGTGATGATGCCCGCCGCACTGGCAAGGAAGCCGCGGCGCGTCGCACTGCGCTCAGAACCTTGGGCCTTCATCGCCGACATCACCTTGAGCGACAGGACCGGCAGGACGCAGGGCATGAAATTAAGGATAAACCCGCCCAGAAGGGCCAGCGCGCCCAGCAACCACAGGCTGGTGGTGGCGATGCTGGGGCTGGACGTCGCGTTGCTGCTGCTGCTGCTGGTGGTGCTGCTTGTGCTGCTTGTGCCAGACGGCGCGGCGGCAATCTGACGGTCCTGTTCGATGGCAAGGGGGCCGGCGATAACGGTGACGATCACGTCATCGCCAATCGTGGTCTGATCGTCTTTCAGGCCATAGATCGGAATCCGGAACTGCTGTGTGCCGGTTGCGTCATCGGTTGCGGTCGGGACCGGCACGCCAAAGCCAAGGCGGACATTGCCTTCGATCAGGATTTCGACCGGGTCGGATGCGGTCTGATCAAGGCCGGTGATCGCGACATTCAGGACGGTCTGGTCATTTTCGCCTGATTGTGCGGTCGACTGCCAGATATCGGTGACCGACATCGGCAGATTGTCCCCGCGAAGCGGCACACGGGATGCGAATTTTTCGATATCGTGGGCAAAGCGGCTGATGCCTGCTGTATCGCCGTTTGCGCCATCCGAAAGGCTGGCGGGGATATCGAGGGTGAAGTTTGCCTGTGCCGGGATGCAGACGTCGCTACAGACCAGATAATCGACATCAAGCTCGATATGGGCGGCCTGTGCGGGATCGGTCACCGGGACATCAATCGGCAGGATGATGTGATCCTTGTAGCCGAAGGTTTCCAGCCCAAAGATCGAGAAACGATGCGGGGCGGGCCAGCGGATTTGACCGTCGCCGATATTGGTTGATCCGGTCCAGTCGAGTTGCGGCGGGAAACCGGCATCCCCGGCACTGCGCCAATAGATTTTCCAGTCGGGCTTAAGTTCGAATTCAAGACCAAGACGGATTTCATCGCGGCCATTGATGGCATCGCGTGCGCTGATCAGGCGGAGTGATGCAAAATCCTCGTCAACCCAGTTGCTGGCCGCTGTCTGCGCGCTTGCACCCGCACCAAACGGGGGGATAGTCGCAATCACAAGGCCAAGGGCTAGGAACAAAGATCGGATCACGGTGGCTTCCTTCTGGTCGTGAAGTCTTTTTACATCTTTCGGGGCGCGGCAGGAACGATGATGTTCCATTTCATGGATATGGCACAAACGGCTGCCTTGTGCCATGTGGCGATGGCTAATAGCTGTTGATGTTCATGGCAAGGCACGACTGCGTTACCGGGACGTGTGCCGGTTGGTGTGCCGGTCAGTGTGCCCATCGATGTGATCTTAAACACCATATTTTTATGCCGGTGTTGCTGTCGATTGCGTGTCAGGCTACCTACATGTAACGCAGTGGCGCGTTGCGTCTTTGATCAATGTCATTTTTACCCGTTTTGACGCCAAGGGTGGCTTTCGATGGTAATGTGTGACGGATCGCGCTAGGCTTGAGTGAACAGCACAGGAAAAGTTCGGGAATGGGAATTAGAGATCACACTGGCGAATATCTTGAAGGGAAGCTGCTTGTGGCGATGCCGGGCATGCGCGACCCGCGTTTTTCGCAAAGCGTGGTTTATATCTGTGCCCATAACGAGGATGGGGCGATGGGGCTGGTGATCAACCGGCTGATTGACAGCATCACCTTCCCGGAATTGCTTGAACAGCTTGGCATTGCGCGCCCGGCACCGACGATTGAAGATATTCAGGTGCATTTCGGCGGACCGGTCGAAAGCGGGCGGGGCTTTGTTCTGCACAGCACCGATTTTGAGAACGAGGCGACATTGCATGTCGATCCGGGTGTTTCGGTGACGGCAACGGTCGATATTCTTGAACAGATTGCGCTTGGCGAGGGTCCGAAAAGCAGTATTCTGGCCCTTGGTTATGCCGGATGGCGCAGCGGGCAGCTTGAAAACGAGATTCTTGCCAATGGCTGGCTGCATGTCGATGCCGATGCCGACCTTCTGTTTGGTGTTGATTGCGAAGACAAATGGGAACAGGCCTTTGCCAAGCTGGGCTTTGCCCCGGAACTTCTTTCGGGCGAAGCGGGCCACGCCTAAGGCCACGGGACCAAACCCTGCACGTGAAAAAGCCTGCCGTTTCCGGCAGGCTTTGGTGTTTTGGTGACGTTTCAGGCCAGTAAACGGATCAGTCAAACAGGGCGTCGATTTCTTCCTGCGAGAAGATCTGATCGATTTCGTCCTGACTGACGCGTTCGACGTTTTGCGGCGCGCGGGTGACGGTTTTATCGAGATTGTCCTGACCTTTGGGGTCGGCGGGCAGATCGAATTCGCCAAAGTCATCCTCGCCCCAGATTTCGATCACGCGGGTGACGCGTTCCTCGATATATTTCATGGTGTTGACGACTTTGGTGATGCGCTGCCCGGTCAGATCCTGGAAGTTGCAGGATTCAAACACCTTGACCACCAGATCAACGATGTCGTCGGCAAGCCCCTGGGTATAGTCATCGGGGGCGGCAGAGCGGATATTATGGGCAACCGCATCGATTTTTTCGACGGTTTCAAGGATGTTGGCGGTGGCATCCTCGGTCGCGGCGACGACGGAATCAAGCTCGCCCTTGACGATGTTGATCCGCGTGCCGCTGCTGTCGTCCGGCGCGGTATAGAGGGCGGCGATTTCGCGCTTGGTTTCCTGAATGGAATTGGCAAGGGCGCGAATTTCGGTCTTGAGCATGCGAAGCTCTTTGCGGGCGTCGTCCTGATCATCATCATCGGCGCGCGCATTCAGCTTCTTCTGTTCTTCCATCATGATGCGGATGTCGGACAGAAGTTCTGCCTTCAGATCCTCGATCGCATTATGGAGTGTCGACATATCCGTGCCACCCACTGCGCCGCCGCCATCAGGGGACGGGGCCGGTAGCGGCAGGGAGACGATATCACTCATACTTTCCAGCTTGTTGAGCAGCCGGAGCTCTGCGGTGAAAAGCTTTTTGCTTCCTTGGCGGGACATGAGCGAACCTCGATCTGAAACGTCACGGTAATCCTGTTCCGATGATAATCGACAAATCATCCCGGAACAGAAAAATATAATACTTTTGCATAGAATGGTTTCAGCCAAACGATCAGTTTGGCAAGACCATTCCCCTGATATTGGGGAAGATTCCCTCAATTAAAGGCATCTGCGCGTTTTTATGTAGGTTTCGTGTCCCGAAATACGGAAGCCGGTGCGCTTTTTTCCGGTGATTTCCTTGTGATTACAATCACAGAGATCGCGGCGTTTATCAACCTTTGTGCGGTGCATTCGAAAAACTTCATGCGTGCGGTCGGGGCATGCCGGGCCCGGTGTTGAAACGGGGAGTGATGATTTTACGACTCGGAACAGGGTAAATGATTGATTGTGATGGTTTTGCCTGTGGATAAAGTGGGCAAACGGAGGTGATTCTGGCGGTAAAACACGCGTCGTTCGGGGGATGCCGATAAATCCGTACTTAAATAAGGATTTTACCTGCGGTTTGTATCGCCTAAAGGATAATTTTGCCCTGTCTGTTGCGTGGCAGCAAAGCGGGCTATGATGGTCCGGCGCGATGAGGAATGGCACCATTTCTATCGCAAGGGTAGGCGATTGGATTTAGAAAAAAATTGAACCCATGCGCTAAATTCCTGAAAGGAAAAGTAATATTTTTGTGCAACGCAGCGAGGTTTTTTCTGGAACAGGCTGTTAAGATAGGCTATTCGCCTTCCATACCGTTGTGCCGCAGTGCATGCGGGTTTGAAAATCAGGTTTGTCTGATGTTACGTCGCGATCCTGGTGGCTATGCCGATTTATGGTTGAGTCATCACGGCATGCCTTTTCGATGAACGAACAACCCGTTATGTTCGTATATATCGAGGGTCACGATGTGGCTTTCCTTTGGACAAATTGCCTTGAGATGTAATGCGAGGGGGCAGATTCGCATGTCGATCAAGATGCTGTTTCCCATTCTTTTGCTGGGATTGGCAGTTCTGACCGGACTGGATAGTGCCGCGCTTGCCGCGGTTGGTCAGCCTGAGCCATGGCAACTGGGTCTTCAGCACCCGGTTTCGCCGGTGGCTGTACAGGGCCATGATTTCTTTATTCTTCTGACATGGCTGATGACCGCCGTTACGGTGATCGTCCTGCTGTTGTTGCTTTATGTTCTTTTCCGCTTTAGCCGGAAACGGAATCCCATCCCGTCCAAGACCACCCACCATACGCTTCTTGAAATCGTATGGACCGTGGCGCCGGTCCTGATCCTTCTGATTATTGCGATCCCGTCGTTCCGTCTGCTGTATTTCGCAGACCGCGTCGAAGACGCCGATATGACGCTGAAGATCATCGGCAAGCAGTGGTACTGGACGTATGAATATCCCGACAGCGGCAATTTCACGTTCGATTCCCTGATGATCGACGAGGAAACCGCCGTTGCAGAGGGCAAGATGCGCCTTCTGGATGTGGACAACCCCGTCGTTCTGCCGGTTGACACCAATATCCGCCTGATCATGACATCGGACGATGTGATCCATAACTGGGCCATGCCGTCGCTGTTCATCAAGCTGGATGCCGTGCCGGGCCGCCTGAACGAAACCTGGACCCGCATTCCGGGCGAATATGCAGGCACCACCTTCTATGGTCAGTGTTCGGAACTGTGTGGCGTGAACCACGCCTACATGCCGATCGCGGTGAAAGCCGTGACCATGGAAGAATACGAAGCATGGGTCGCACAGGCCCAGGAGAAATTCGCGTCGGTTGATCTGCCGTCGCCGGTTTCTGTGGCTTCGGCAGAGTGAGGGAGAGATTTATGGCTCACGCTGACACACATTCGCATGATGATCACATGCCCGGTTTCTTTACCCGTTGGTTCCTTTCGACCAACCACAAGGATATCGGCACGCTCTATCTTGCATTCTCGCTGGTTGCCGGTCTGATCGGTGGTGCGTTTTCGGTCTGGTTCCGTATGGAACTGGCCCATCCGGGCACCCAGATCATCGAAGATCACCAGTTCTTTAACGTTCTGGTCACCGCACATGGCATGATCATGGTGTTCTTTGTTGTCATGCCCGCCATGATTGGCGGTTTTGGCAACTGGTTCGTACCGATCATGATCGGTGCGCCCGACATGGCGTTCCCGCGACTGAACAATATTTCGTTCTGGCTGCTTGTGCCGGCCTTTGCGCTTTTGATGCTGTCGGCGGTGGTCGGTAGCGGTGCCGGGACCGGCTGGACGGTTTATCCGCCGCTGTCGGCCTCGCTTGGCCATCCCGATGCATCGGTTGATCTGGCGATCTTTGCCCTGCACCTTGCCGGTGCAAGCTCGATCCTGGGGGCGGTGAACTTCATCACCACCATTTTCAACATGCGTGCGCCGGGCATGACGCTTCACAAGATGCCGCTGTTTGCGTGGGCGATGCTGGTGACCGCGTTCCTGCTGCTTCTGGCGGTGCCGGTGCTGGGTGGTGCGATCACCATGCTTCTGACCGACCGCAACTTTGGCACGGATTTCTTCAATCCGGCCGGTGGCGGTGACCCGATCCTGTATCAGCACCTGTTCTGGTTCTTTGGTCATCCCGAAGTTTACATCATGATCCTGCCGGGCTTTGGCATCATCAGCCACATCATTTCGACCTTCTCGCGCAAGCCGATTTTCGGCTATCTCGGGATGGCTTATGCCATGGTCGCAATCGGTGTTGTCGGTTTCATCGTGTGGGCACACCACATGTATACCGTCGGCCTTGATGTTGATACGCGTGCCTATTTCACTGCGGCAACGATGGTGATTGCGGTGCCGACCGGGGTTAAGATCTTTTCGTGGATTGCAACGATGTGGGGCGGCTCGATCGAGCTTCGCGCACCGATGCTGTGGGCGATTGGCTTTATCTTCCTGTTCACGGTTGGTGGTGTGACGGGGGTTATCCTGGCGAACTCCGGCATGGATCTTCCGCTGCATGATACCTATTTCGTGGTGGCGCATTTCCATTATGTGCTGTCGCTGGGGGCGGTGTTCTCGATCTTTGCGGGCTTCTATTACTGGTTCAGCAAAATGTCGGGTTACGAGATTTCCGATCTGGGCGCCAAGATTCATTTCTGGCTGTTCTTTATCGGTGTCAACCTGACCTTCTTCCCGCAGCACTTCCTGGGGCTGGCAGGCATGCCGCGCCGTTATGCCGATTACCCGGATGCGTTTGCGGGCTGGAACCTTGTTTCGTCCTATGGTGCGTATCTTTCATTCGCAGCGACGATCTTCTTTGTCGGGGTGGTGGCGCATGCCTTCATCCGTGGCAAAAAGGCCGAAGCCAACCCATATGGCGAAGGTGCGGATACACTGGAATGGACCGTCAGCTCGCCGCCGCCGTTCCATACCTTTGACGAACTGCCGCGCATCAAGTAATTGATCCGATCTTGCGTTCCCCGCCGGTGACCATGGGTTCCCGGCGGGGAACATACGACCGCCCCGAGAAAAGAAGACCAGAATTACATGACCAAGCAGGCCGCCCAGCAGACCCTTGCAATCGATAACATCGCCGCATTACCGGTATCGGAAGTGCGCGACTATATTGCGTTGCTTAAACCCGGTGTGATGACCCTTGTGGTGTTTACCGGTGCCGTGGGTCTTTTGATTGCACCGGGAACAATGCATCCGTTCCTGGCACTGGTTGCGATTGCCTGCATTGCCGTTGCCAGCGGTGCGGCGGCATCGATCAACATGTGGTACGACCGCGACATTGATATCCACATGAAACGCACCCAGAACCGTCCGATCCCGGCGGGGCGTGTGCCCGCCGACGAGGCGCTTTCGCTGGGGATTGCGTTATCCATTCTTTCGGTGACCGTCATGGCGGTTGCGATCAATTTTGCCGCCGCCGCCCTTCTGGCGGTGTCGATTGCGTTTTACGTGTTCGTTTACACCATGTGGCTTAAGCGCAGCACACCGCAGAATATCGTCATTGGCGGTGCCGCCGGGGCATTCCCCCCGATGATCGGCTGGGCGTCGGTGACCGGCGGGATCGATATCAATTCGATTGCGCTGTTTCTGATTATCTTTATGTGGACGCCGCCGCATTTCTGGGCGCTGGCCCTGTTCCGGTGTGGTGATTATGCCAAGGTCGGGGTTCCGATGATGCCGGTTGTGGCCGGGGAGGCCGCAACCAAAAAACAGATGCTGATCTATACGATCCTGTTGCTGCCGATCACGTTTGTGCCGGTCGCGACCGGGTTGCTTGGCGTGTTTTACGGTGTGACGGCGGGACTGACCGGTTTGTGGTTCCTGCGTCATGCGGTTCGCGTGTTGCGCAATGCGGAAGAAAAAGCACCGCACAAGATGTTCGGATATTCGATCCTGTATCTGTTCGTTCTGTTCGGGGCGATGGTCGCCGATGTCTGGATCAAAGGATATCTGGCATGACCGAGCCCAAAATGAGCAAAGCCGAACTCGACGCGTTTTACGCCAAACGGCGCAAAAAGAACTGGGCGTTTCTTGTCATTCTTGGCGGGCTGGCGGTTCTGTTTTTCGCCATCACCATTCTTAAGATGAGCTAGGGCATATATGGCTGATCAGAAGCATGCGGACAAAACAAAGGCGCGCAACAAGCGCGTTATGCTTGGTTGTGTTGCCGTTGTTGGCGGCATGATTGGCCTGTCTTATGCTTCGGTCCCGCTTTATGCGCTGTTCTGTCAGGTGACGGGATATGGTGGCACAACACAGGTTGGCACCGATGCGCCGCGCGATGTTTCGGAACAGACCATCAAAATCCGGTTCAATGCCGATGTGAATTCCCGTCTGCCGTGGCAGTTCAAGCCCGAGCAGCGCGAAATGACCGTGAAACTGGGCGAAGATAACCTTGCCCATTACATGGCCGAAAACATGTCGGTCAAACCGGTTACCGGTCAGGCGGTTTACAATGTAACGCCGCTTAAGGCCGGACAGTATTTCAGCAAGATCGCCTGTTTCTGTTTTGACGAACAGACGCTTGAACCCGGCCAGCGCGTGGATATGCCGGTCAGTTTCTATGTCGATCCGGCGATTGCAGAAGACCCGAATACCCGAGACGTGAAGACCATTACCCTGTCCTATACCTTCTATAAGGCCGAGGCATCGGTCGAAGGGCCGGACGGGGACGAAGAAAATGGAGGCTAGGGCCTGATGATTGTGCAGGTATCCCGGTTTCCAATGAAGAGAGCTTTAAAGGTTTCATTTGTGAGGATTGAGGGGGGCGAGGAATGAGTGATCACGCTCAGAAACATCCGTTCCATCTGGTAGACCCGAGCCCGTGGCCGTTGGTGGCTGCGATGTCGGCAGGGCTGTTTACCGGTGGCATGGTCATGTTCATGCATTCGGATCGTGCGCCGACAGATTTCTGGCTGGCAGCACTTGGTTTGGCGGGCATTCTTTTTGTGATGTTCCGCTGGTGGAGCAACGTGATCAGCGAGTCCAGCATCTACCACAACAAGGTGGTGCAGATCGGCTTGCGGTATGGCATGTCGCTGTTTATCGCGTCCGAGGTGATGTTCTTTGTCGCCTTCTTCTGGGCCTTCTTCCACAACGCGTTTGTGATTTTCAGCCCCGGCGTGACCGAATGGCCGCCCGCAGGCGTTGAAGTCCTTGATCCGTGGGATTTGCCGTTCCTCAATACGCTGATCCTGCTTTTGTCGGGCTGCACGCTGACCTGGGCGCATCATGGCTGCCTTGAAGGCAAGAAAAAGGATATGGTGCAGGGGCTGGCGATTACGGTTGCCCTTGGCGTTATCTTCCTGTGTCTTCAGGCTTATGAATACAGCCATGCCGCATTCGGTTTTGCCGATGGCATTTATTCATCGACCTTCTATATGGCGACCGGTTTCCACGGTTTCCATGTGTTTGTCGGTACAGTGTTCCTGGCGGTGTGCCTTGGCCGTGCGATCAAGGACGGCTTCAAACCCGATCATCATTTCGGTCTGGAAGCCGCAGCCTGGTACTGGCATTTCGTTGACGTTGTCTGGCTGTTCCTGTTCTTTGCCGTTTACATCTGGGGCGGCGAATAAAGGATACCGGTCACCCAATGACCATGGATTATTATCCAGCACTTTCCCCCATACGCACCGGGCTGGCATGCAAATGCCCCCGCTGCGGTGGGGGAAAGCTGTTTTCGGGCTTTCTGACAGTCCGCGAAAGCTGTGATCAGTGCGGTCTTGACCTTCGTGGTCATGATGCCGGTGATGGCCCGGCGATTTTCATCATTTTCATCCTTGGTTTTGTCGTGGTGCCGCTGGCGCTTTGGGTCGAGATGACCTATATGCCGCCTTTGTGGTTGCATGCGGTGTTATGGTTTCCGACCATCATCGGGGTAACACTGGCCTTGCTGCGACCGTTAAAAGGCCTCATGGTGGCGCTGCAATATCGCCATCGGTCGACTTCCGAACAGGATTGAACCCAATAGATGCCCCTTCTGACGACACGCCCCAGCCCTGCGATCAAAATCTGTGCCGGTCTTGCCCTTGTGATCCTTCTGGGACTTGGGTCCTGGCAGGTGGATCGTCTGTTCTGGAAACAGAACCTGATCGCGGAACGTCAGGAGCATGCGTCCGAGCCGCCGATTGCCGTGCCAACCGATGTGGCACCGGACCCGGCGATGGCATTCCGGGCCGCCTATGCCGACGGCCATTTCCTGAACGATCAGGAAATGTATCTGATGGCGCGCACACGCCGGGGCAATATCGGGTTTCATCTGATCACGCCGCTGGAACAGGAAGATGGCCGGATCATTCTGGTCAATCGCGGCTGGGTGCCGCAGGATTATCGCGATCCGTCAACCCGGCCTGACAGCCTGATTGAAGGCAATGTCCGGGTGACCGGCGTGTTGCGCCTGCCGCAGACCCGACACTGGGTTCAGCCGGAAAACGAACCGCTGGAAAATCAGTGGTTCTTTGTCGATGTCGATGCGATGGCCGAGGATAGCGGGGCGGATCTTGCCAGTCGCTATTATCTTGAACTTGACGAAACGGAAATCCCCGGCGGGTTGCCGATTGGTGGTCAGGCCAAAATCGATCTTCCGAACAATCATCTTCAATATGCGATCACATGGTACAGCCTTGCGCTTTCGCTGATTGTGATCTTTATTCTGTATCACCGCCGCCCGCAGAAGGATGGCACAGACAGCTGATCTGGCTGCCTGTGGTCCAGCCCTTTGATTGCCGGATGCCGCCATTGTGCGGCATGTTGGCCGTGCTTTTTTTGCCCCGTTTTCCGGTTCCGCCGAACAGGAGTTTCCATGACTGACGCCTATAAATCGCTTGAAGCCCGTTTTCGCCGCATCAATGTTCTGTCCGATATCGGCGGCATGCTGCATTGGGATATGGCGGCAATGATGCCCAATGGCGGGGCCAATGCCCGGTCCGAGCAACTGGCGACCCTTGATGTCATGGCCAATGAACTGATCACCGCACCCGATATGGGGGATCTGATCGAAGCGGCCGGGGGTGAAAACCTTGATGCGTGGCAGAAAGCCAATCTGGCGGAAATGAAACGCAATTGGGTGCATGGCACGGCGGTGCCGTCTGATCTGGTGGAGAAAATGTCGCTGGCGGCGACCAGTTGCGAGGTCGCATGGCGCGGGGCGCGGGCCGATAATGATTTTGCCGGACTGCTGCCGAAACTTCAGACCGTTCTTGACCTGTCGATAGAGGCGGGCAAAGCCAAGGCCGAGGCGCTTGGCACGTCGGTCTATGACGCGCTTCTCGATCAGTATGACCCGATGATGCGGTCTGATCGGATCGATAGCCTGTTTGCCGAACTGGAATCGTTCCTGCCGTCTTTCACCGCCGAGGTGATTGAACGCCAGAAGTCCGAAGCGGCCCCGATCAGCCCGACCGGGCCGTTCCCGGTTTCGGTTCAGAACAAGGTCGGCCTTGATCTGATGCAGGCGGTCGGTTTTGATTTCGAGCATGGCCGTCTGGATATTTCGCATCATCCGTTCTGTGGCGGCATTCCCGATGATGTGCGCATTACGACGCGCTATGACGAGAATGATTTCACATCGGCGATCATGGGGGTTCTGCATGAAACCGGCCATGCGATGTATGAACGCGGATTGCCCGGCACGTGGCGCAATCAGCCGGTAGGCAAGGCGCGCGGCATGACCCTGCATGAAAGCCAGTCGCTTCTGGTGGAAATGCAGGCCAGCCGGTCGGAAGAATTCCTGACCTATGCCGGGCCGGTCTTCAAGGCGGCGTTTGGTGGCGATGACGCGGCATGGAATGCAGGCAACCTGCATCGGCTTTATACACGGGTCGAGCCGGGCCTGATCCGCGTTGATGCCGACGAGGTGACGTATCCGGCGCATGTGATCCTGCGCTATCGGCTGGAGCGCGCCCTGATCGAAGGCGACATGAAGCTTGCCGATCTGCCGGGGGCGTGGAACGAAATGATGGGCAAATTGCTGGGCATTACGCCGCCCGATGACAGGGATGGCTGCCTGCAGGATATTCATTGGCCGTCGGGGGCGTGGGGATATTTCCCGACCTATACGCTGGGCGCGATGGCAGCGGCCCAGATTTTTGCCGCAGCGAAAAAGGCCAAGCCGGAAATCCCCGCAGCACTGTCGCGCGGTGATTTCAGCCCGTTGATGGGGTGGCTTGGCGAAAATATCCATGGCAAGGCATCGAGCAAATCAACCGACGAGATTCTGATTGAGGCAACCGGTCAACCGCTTGGCGTTTCTGCCTTCAAGGCGCATATGGAAAACAGATATGGCGGGTGAAACTGATTGATTGGCGATGCTTATCTGATAGCATCACTCGTCCTTCCGGCACAGGTGACGGCAGGCAAATAGACCCACATCACGATATTCTGATTTAACGCCCATTTTCCCGGATGTGTCATGGGAATAACCGATGGCAACAAGAATGTGATGGATCGGCATGTTTATGCCGCCGATCAGGTGATCTTCCGGGAAGGAAAACCCGGCAGTACGGCCTTTGTCGTGCAGGAAGGCCGGGTTGAAATCTTCAAGACCATGAATGGCAACGAAGAAGTCATCCTTGGCACCATCGAAGCCGGGGGGCTTTTTGGTGAACTGGCATTGGTGGACAACCAGCCGCGGATGGCATCGGCGCGGGCGCGTGAACGCACGGTCCTGATTGCGATCAATCGCCAGACGTTTGAGCAGAAAATGGCGGCGTCGGATCGCTTCATCAAGGCGATCCTGCGGATTCTGCTGAATAACTACCGCACGGTGGTGCGCCGTGCCGCGGTGGCGGAAGCCAAGCTCAAGGAACATGGGATCGAGCTTGATAAATAGGCAGCGATCACGCGGCGTTACGCGATATTGCGCAAAGCACGCCTGATCTGCCGGATTGACCCTTGACTATGGCGGCTGTTCCCCTCACTAACTTTCGGTTTGGAGTGTCTTTGCCCGTTTGGGGCAGGGGTGCCTGAATGTTGTGAAAGCCCAGTTCAGGAGCATAGGTCGTTGCGTTATGTCAGCACGCGGGGAACCGCGCCGGTTTTGCAGTTTGATGATGTCCTTTTGGCCGGTCTGGCCCGTGATGGTGGATTGTATGTGCCGGAAACCTGGCCGACTTTTACTGCCGATGACATTCGTGCGCTGCGGACCCTGACTTATGCCGAGGTTGCCTATAAGGTGATACAGCCTTTCACGACCGGATCGGTCGATGACGCGGCGCTTAAAACCATCCTTGAAGAAACCTATGCCGGGTTTGATCACGAAGCGGTTGCACCGCTTAAACAGCTTGGTGCCAATGACTGGGTGATGGAGCTTTTCCATGGGCCGACACTGGCGTTCAAGGATTATGCGTTGCAGGTGGTCGGGCGGCTGTTTGACCATGTTCTGGCCAAGCGCGGCGAACGGATCACGATTGTCGGGGCGACGTCGGGCGATACCGGGTCAGCCGCGATTGAAGCCTGCCGGGACCGGGAAAATATCGATATTTTCATCCTGCATCCGAAGGGGCGCGTTTCCGAGGTTCAGCGTCGCCAGATGACGACGATCCTGTCGGACAATGTGCATAACATCGCGGTCGAGGGATCGTTTGATGATTGTCAGGACCTTGTGAAGGCATTGTTCAATGATCATGCTTTCCGCGACGAGGTCGGTCTTTCGGCGGTCAATTCGATCAACTGGGCGCGCATCATGTGCCAGATCGCCTATTATTTCTGGGCGGGGGTGCAGCTTGGATCGCCGGAACGCGAAATATCGTTTTCCGTGCCGTCTGGCAATTTCGGCAATGTCTATGCCGGATATGCCGCGATGCAGATGGGGCTTCCGATCAAGCAGTTTGTGGTCGGGGCCAACCGCAATGACATTCTGGCACGCTTTTTCGAAAGTGGTGTGATGAAGATGGAAGGTGTCGAGCCGTCCATCAGCCCGTCGATGGATATTCAGGTCAGTTCGAACTTTGAACGTCTGATGTTTGATCTTTATGATCGCGATGGTCTGGCGATTGCCGGGATGCTGACGAAGTTCCGTGAAACCGGGATCATGGAAATGTCGCAGGGGCAGTTTGCCCGCGCATGCGAACATTTTGACGGCTATCGGCTTAGCGATGATGAAACAAGGGCGGCGATCCGGGATGTGCTTTCGACCAGTGGCGAGCTTGTTGATCCGCATTCGGTGATCGGTATTGTCGCCGGGCGCAAATGCAATCGCGATAAATCGGTGCCGATGGTGGCGCTGGCGACAGCACACCCGGCGAAGTTCCCGGATGCGGTCAAACAGGCATCGGGGATTTATCCGGACTTGCCCGAACGGCTGTCTGACCTATATGACCGGCCTGAGAAGGTCGAGCCCATGTCCAATGATGTTGGTGCATTGATGGCGCATGTTCGCGGCAAGCGACGTGCGGCCTGAAATACAGTAATACGAGGGCATGAAATGAAACACAGGAGTAAAGCTATATGACAGTCGAGCTCACCCGGCTTGACAACGGGATGATCGTTGCGACCGACCGCCTTGAACATGTGCAATCCGTAGCGCTTGGCGCGTGGGTTGATGTGGGTGCGCGCAACGAAACGCCCGATATCAACGGCATTTCCCATATGCTTGAACATATGGCGTTCAAGGGAACGCGGCGTCGTTCCGCGCTTCAGATTTCCGAGGAAATCGAGAATGTTGGCGGGCAGATGAATGCCTATACCTCGCGCGAGAATACGGCCTATTACTGCAAGGTCCTGCATGAAGATCAGGAACTGGCGATTGATGTGATTGCCGATATTTTGCAGAACTCGACGCTGGATGCGAAGGAACTTGAACGCGAACGTCAGGTGATTTTGCAGGAAATCGGGCAGGCCAATGATACGCCCGATGACATTGTTTTCGATTATTTCCAGGAAACGGCCCTGCCGGATCAGGCGTTGGGGCGGTCGATCCTTGGCAGCCCGGAAAATGTTTCGTCGCTGACGCGTGATGATCTGTTTGATTTCATGTCACGCCGCTATAGCCCGAAACGCATGGTGTTTTCGGCATCGGGCAAGGTTGATCATCAGCAGATTGTCGATCTGGTGTCGGAAAAGTTCGATAACCTTCCGGCGCATGAAGATCATGAAATGGAAGCCCTTCGTTACGAAGGTGGCAGCCGGATCGAGCAGCGCGACCTTGAACAGGTGCATGTGATTTTCGGTCTGCCGACGGTGTCCTATACCGATGACAGTTTCTATGATTTGCAGGTGTTCAACACGCTTCTGGGTGGCGGCATGTCTTCGCGGCTGTTTCAGGAAATCCGTGAAAAGCGCGGGCTTGTCTATTCGGTCTATAGCTTCTCGTCACATTATGTCGATGGCGGGCTGTTTTCGATTTATGCCGGAACCGGGCCGAACGACATTGGCGAATTGATGCCGGTGATGTGTGACGAGCTGGTCCGCGCCACGGTCGATTTGACCGAGGAAGAAGTGAACCGGGCGCGCGCACAGCTTAAGGCATCGGTCGTGATGGGCATGGAAAGCAATTCCGGTCGTTGCGAAACGCTTGCGCGCCAGATCCAGATTTTTGGTGGTCCGCAGACCATGGAAGAAATCATTGCCAAGGTCGAGGCCGTTGACCTTGAACGGGTGCGTGCGGCGGGCAAATCGCTTCTGGGCGGGACGCCGACGGTGACGGCCCTTGGGCCGGTCAAGGGCATGCCGGGTTATGATGATCTGGCGGCACGGCTGCGCGCCTGATCAATCTGATAATCGATATGGAACGGCGTTCGCACATGTGGCGGACGCCGTTTGTTTTTGCGGGCGGCGGTCCTGTGGTATATCCGATAGGAAAGATCACGGGGTTTTGGGCAGGCTGGCATGCAGTACGCATTTGATATTGGCGGATCGAAAATCGAATTCGGGGCGTTTGACGCCAGTGGCGACATCCGGTCCCAGATCAAGGTGCCGACACCCACGCAGGATCGCGATGCCTTTGTTGCGGCGATTGCCGGGCTGATTGCCGATGCCGACCGTGAATTTGGCGAGGATGCCGATATCGGCATCAGCTTTGCCGGGGGGCTTGATCCCAAGACCGGGGCGGTGATTTCGGCCAATATTCCGGCGATCAAGGGATGGCCGTTTGGCCCGGAACTTTCCAGAATCCTTACCCGCGATGTGCGGGTTGCCAATGATGCCGATTGCTTTGCACTTGCCGAAGCACGCGGCGGGGCGGCCAAGGGCGCACGGACGGTTTTTGCCATCATCCTTGGCACCGGGGTGGGCGGCGGCATTGTGGTGGATGGGCAGTTCATTGGCGGGCGCAGCGGCATTCGCGGCGAATGGGGGCATGGCAATGATGTTTCGGGTGCGCTGATCCGTCATGGGCTTGCGCCGGTGGTGTGCGGCTGTGGCCGGACCGGGTGCCTTGATGCCTGGGGCGGGGCGCGGGGGCTTGAACGGATTTACGCGCAGATTGCCGGGCTTTCCCCCGGACAGGAACGCCCGAGTTACGAGATCACCGATGGCTGGCAGGCTGGGGATGCACTGGCGACCCGCGCGGTGGACATCTTTGTTGATCTGATCGCGGGGGAGCTTGCATTGATGGTCAATGTGCTTGACCCCGATTGCGTGCCGGTCGGCGGCGGGCTGGCATCCGAAAGCCGCCTGATTGCGATGATCGATGACGCGGTGCGGAAACGGGTTCTGGGCCGCTATGACGCGCCCCTGGTGGTGCCGGGGCAGTATAGCCGCGATGGCGGGCTTCGCGGGGCGGCGATGCTGCATCTTCTGGATGGCGGGGCGGGTGTATGACAGCCGGGATCAAACCGCTTCTGGAAATCTGTGTTGAAAGTTTTGACGATGCGATGGTGGCCGCGCGCGCCGGGGCGGACCGGATTGAATATTGCGCGGCCCTTGCCGTCGGCGGGGTGACGCCAAGTGCCGGGGCGCTGGCCCGTTTGCGCGATATTCCCGTACCCTGCCGGGTGATGATCCGGCCAAGGCCCGGTGATTTCATCTATGGCGCGTCTGACGTGGCGATCATGAAACGCGACATCGCCCTTGCCCGCGACCACGGGGCAGAGGGGATCGTGATTGGCGCGGCGACGCCAGACGGGCGGCTTGATCGCGACATGCTGGCCGATCTTCTGTCCGTGGCGGGCGGGCTTGGCGCGACATTGCATCGGGTGTTTGACGCGGTGCCCGATCCGTTTGAGGCGCTTGAAGGTGCCGTCGATCTTGGCTTTGACCGCATCCTGACATCAGGCCAGCAGCCAACCGCCGAACAGGGGGCGGACATGATTGCGCGCCTGATCACGCAGGCAGACGGATGGATCACGATCCTGCCCGGATCGGGCATCACGCCGGAAAATGCGGCAAAATTGCTGCGCACAACCGGGGCCACGGAACTGCATGCATCGTGCAAGAAAGCGAACCCGGCGGGGGGCGGTTACGCCGCCGGACGGGTGGAGACCGATGGGGAGATTGTGCGGGGGCTTAAGGTGGGGATGAGCGGATAAAAGAAAACCGCTTTGAGGAAAACCTCAAAGCGGTTTGTCTTGGCTGGGGCGGTAGGATTCGAACCTACGGTACACGATACCAAAAACCGATGCCTTACCACTTGGCCACGCCCCATCAGCGTGTGTGGCGCGGAAAATAGCGTTCCCCGCGCCGGAGTGCAACCCTCTATTTGAACCTTTTTTTGCCGGGGATTTAGGCCGGGAAGGATGCGCCGATCTGCGCGCGGGCGCGATCCTGCATTGTTTGAATTCCGGTGGCCTGTACCCACCAGTCGGGCTGGCTTTCGGCAATCGCGTTTGCGGCACGTTCCGCCTGATTTTCGGTGTCGTAAATCGCAAGGCAGGTCGCCCCGCTGCCCGACATGCGCGCAAGTAAACAGCCGTCTTCGCGGGCCAGCGCATTCAGTACGTCACAGATTTCGGGCAAAATGCCCGATGCCGGAAGGGTGAGGTCGTTGCGGCAGTCCTGAAGGGCGGCGGCAAGGGTGGCGGCACTTTGAAACCGTGCCGTGCGATCCCACAGGTTTTCATCAGTAAAACCGGCATCGCGCGCGGCAAAGATTTCGGGTGTTGAAACCGCCTTGCCCGGATTGACCAGCACCAGTGACAGGCTGGGCAATTCCGGCAGATCAATCAGTTTTTCGCCGATCCCCTGCATCAGGACGGTCTTGCCATGCAGGCACACCGGCACATCGGCCCCGAGTTTAAGGGCGAGTTTTTCAAGTTCCGGGGTCGGGATATCAAGCTGCCACACCCGGCAGAGTACCCGAAGGGTGGCGGCCGCATCGGCCGATCCGCCGCCGATGCCCGATGCGACGGGCAGGTTTTTTTCAAGCGTGAGGTCAGCGCCCTGTGTCACATTCGCCTCCGCCCGGAGCAGGCGGGCGGCACGCAGGATCAGGTTGTCTTCGATATTGCCATGGCCAAGATCACCCGCCATCGGGCCGGTGATCGCAAGGGTCAGTTCGGCATCATCGCGTGCGGTTGCGGTAATCACATCGCCGCAATCGGCAAAGCAGACGAGGCTATCAAGCAGATGATAGCCGTCATCGCGCCTGCCGGTGACATGCAGGAACAGGTTGAGCTTGGCCGGGGCCGGTTCGGTATGGGTCGAAGACATGATGCGGATGCCCTTTATCCCCGATCAATCAGTTTGCGGCAACGTCACCGGCATGGGGTGTTTTGCCGTCAAGCTTGGCCTCGACATCGGCGCGCAGTTCGTCGGTCGGGTTGAACGAGAGCGCACGGTGCCACTGGAAGCGGGCCTCGTGGAAGCGGCCGATCTGCCAGTAGGCATCGCCGAGATGATCATTGATGGTCGGATCATCGGGTTTGAGTTCAACCGCCTTTTCGAGTTGCTCGACCGCATCATCATAACGGCCGAGCTTGTAATAGACCCAGCCAAGGCTATCGATGATGTAACCGTCATCAGGTTGCAGTTCGACGGCACGTTTGAGCATGTTTTCGGCCTGATCGAAGTTTTTGCCCATATCGACCCAGCTATAGCCAAGATAGTTCATGACATAGGGCTGATCGGGTTCAAGTTCGAGCGCCTTGAGGAAGTCGGCCTCGGCCTTTGGCCAGTTTCCGGCGCGTTCATAGGCAATGCCGCGCCGATAGAGCAGACGCCAGCCGACAGCATCCGTGCCGCCCAGACGTTCAATCGCCCGGTCATAGGCATTGGCCGCCCCGGCAAAGTCCTGATCGATGCGCAGGATATCGCCAAGCTGGATCAGGGCATCGGGGCGGTCGCTGCGTTCATTGACCATGGTTTCGAGCAGGGCAATCGCATCGTCGGTCTTGCCAAGCTGTTCATAGCTTGACGCGGCGCGCAGGCGCGCGTTCCAGCTATGCGGGGAGTCTTTGGGGATAGATTCATACACAATGACGGCTGCGTCAAAGCGTTCCTGGATTTCCATGATCTCGCCGACCAGAAGGCGGGTGATGTCATCACCGGGACGCAGTGACAGCGAATAGCGCGCCATGAGCAAGGCCGGATCAACCGCGTTTTCCTGGCTAAGCAGGGTCGCGATATCAAGATAGGCCTCGGCCAGACCCGATGCCGGGGTCAGGATGACGCTGGTGGGGGGCTCCCCCTTTGCCAGACGGTCAAGGTGATAGGGCATCGCAAGGGATTGCGGGTGGCGGTCCATATAGCTTTCATACAGAAGCGAAGCCTTTTGCGTCTGGCCTTTGCGTTCATAGACCGACCCCAATGCTTCGGCCGCGCGCAGCGGCGCATCGGCCGGATCGCCATAGGCGCTGGCAAGGGCGACTTCGGCGGCGTTCAGGTCATCGAAATAGGCCAGAATCAGACCGCGATGATATTCCGACAGCGGATTGAGCGAGCCGTTGCCCTGCAATTCGTCAAGGGCGGCCATGGCGTTTTGCGGCTGATCAAGGCCGGTATAGATCCATGCCTTGGCCAGCGGCACGATCAGGGCGGTGATCCCGCGTTGCGGCAGGGTCGATACGGCATCAAGGGCGGCCTGATAATCCTGATCGCGGATTTCGGCATCCATCACCGTCATGATGGCAAACAGGTCTTCGGGATTTTCATCGACGAGCACGCGCGCAACCGGTTCGGCATCGGCAATGCGGCCTTCGGCGATCAGGGCCAGAAAGGCGCGGCGGCGCAAATCATCATTTTCCGGGTCGATTTCATGGGCGCGCAACAGATAGCGCGCGGCATAATCGGTGCGGTTTTCGATCTGGGCGGCCTTGCCGGCAAGGAAATTGCCCGAGAAGCTGTTGCTTTGCGGATATTCGAACTTGGCACGATCAGCGGACTGCGACATGGTGCCGCAGGCCGAAAGGGCAAGAGCCGTCATCGGAATGACGATGTTTAACAGATGGCGTTTCAAAAACTTGTCCTGCGTCTGCAATTCCCAACCGGCCGCATTTTCTGCGCTCAATGCGGGCCACTAACTTTTATGGAGCTAACCCTAACCAGTCGGCAAATATAAGGCAAAGCATTTGCCATTTGGCTTGGTATCTACCGGGCGCAGCATATGTGATTGTACGGCAACTTCCCACAGGTGGTTGCGCAAAGCCAAAAACGTTCCCGTGATGAGGATATCGCTAGCAGTAAAGCGGGCGTTTGGCGGGAACATCAAGCTGGGGCACGATGATGTCACGCGCCTGTTTGGCAAAATGTGATTTCTGACCGACCGGGGCGACATATTCCAGAATGGACATTGCCCTGTCGGTGCCAAGCGCACGTGCGAGAACCCACCCCGCCAGATAGTGCGATGACAGGCAGCCGCCACTGGTGACGATATTGCCCTGTGCGACCAGCGGGCGGTCTTCAAGCACGGTATCGGTGCGCACCAGAAGGGATCGGGTTTTGGTATCGGTCGTGATGGTCGCGGGCAGAAGGCCCAGTTTGTGCAGGAACAGCACACCCGAACATTGCGCGCCGATCATCTGGCGCGACGGATCAAGTTGGATTTGCGCCATCAGATCGGGATCATTGATATGATCGCGGGTGTGGATACCACTGCCAAACAGGACGACATCGGCCGTCGCGGTGAAGGATAACGGTTCCTGTATCCTGACTTCGACCCCGTTCATCGAGGTTACGGATGGGCCCGGCCCGGTAATGACGGCACGCAGGCCATTGCCCCTGGCCCGGTTCAGGATCGAGAGCGCGACAAAGCTGTCGATCTCGTTAAAACCATCAAGCGTTACAATCGCGATTTCCATCACACATCCATCGCCAGTCAAAAAAGGGCGGACATTGAACGCGCAGATTGGAGATTAGACAAGAAAAATGCGAGATTTCGGTCAGAAAATCATGCAGAAAATCATGCGGAAAGGCATTCCTCGACCAGTGATATCCAGTAACTGACACCATAGGGGATGGCAGCGTCATTGAAATCATAGGCGGCGTTATGCAAAAGGCAGTTGCCGTCGGTCGGGCCATTGCCAAGCCAGACATAGCTTCCGGGTTTGGCATTGAGCATGAAGGCGAAATCCTCGCTCGCCATCGAGGGTTCGGGGTTCTGGTCGATCTGATCGGCCCCGACGACGCGTGATGCGGCGGTAAAGGCGATGGCGGTTTCGGCTTCGCTGTTGATCGTGGCGGGGTAGCGGCGCTGATACATCACGCGTGCGGTGCAATCAAATGCGCGCGCGGTGGCATCGGCCACGGTTTTAAGGCGGTCTTCGACCAGATCCTGAATGTCGGGTGCGAAGGTGCGCACCGTGCCGCGGATGGTGGCGGTGTCGGGGATGACGTTCCATGTGTCGCCCGCAAAAATCTGGGTCGGCGAGATCACCGCACTTTGCAGCGGATTGACATTGCGCGCGGTAATGGTTTGCAGGGCCAGCAGTACCTGACCGGCAGCGGTAATCGGATCGCGGCCCAGATGGGGCATGGCGGCATGGCAGCCGCGGCCATCCACAATGATTTCAAAAATATCGTAGCTGGCCATCATCGGGCCTGGCTTCATCGCCATCGTGCCGACATCGCGGCCGGGCCAGTTATGCATGCCGTAAACCGCATCGGCCGGGTGGCTGTCAAACAGGCCTTCTTCGACCATTTCGCGCCCGCCGCCTTCGTTTTCTTCGGCAGGCTGAAAGATGAAATCGACCGTGCCGGTGAAATCGGGATTTTCGGCGAGGATTTTGGCAGCCCCCAGCAGCATCGTCATATGGCCATCATGGCCACAGGCATGCATTTTGCCCGGATGTTTCGAGGCATAGGGCAGATTGGTGGTTTCGTGGATATCAAGCGCATCCATGTCGGCGCGAAGGCCGATGCGTTTACCTGAACCCTTTTTGCCGTGAAGGGTGGCGACAACGCCGGTTCTGGCGATGCCGGTTTTGACATCGAGCCCGAAGGATTGAAGCTTTTGCGCGATAAAGGCGCTGGTCAGCTTTTCCTCGAACGCGGTTTCGGGATGGGCATGCAGATGGTGTCGCCATTGGGTGAATTCATCAACGAGTTCGGTGGCGCGAGGATGAAGGGAGGATTGGGTGACAGTCATCTGCATACTCTGTTGCGTGTCATAAAGAACGGGGGCGTGATGGCCCCCGTTTATATGGTGTTGGATCAGACGCCTTGCAGGCGGAGGATCAGTTCGGCAACCAGAACCGACCCGGCATAGGTGCCAAGGAAGACAAGGCAGGCAACCAGTGCCAGTTTCCAGCCGGAATGTTTGGCGACTTCAATTTCCTTTTTGGCAATCGCAAAACCGGCATAGGCAAGGGCCGGGGTGGCAAGGGCCAGGAAATTGACCGATTTGGCCTGTGCGACGATCCATTCCGACCCCGGGGTCCAGGGCAGGGTTGCAAGAATACCGACCAGCGAAATCCATGCGACACTTGGCAGATAGAACGGTGCAAAGCGGGTCAGAAGCAGGCCGACCATGGTGATCAGATAGATCACCACCATGCCGACAAAGCCATCGGCAAGCGGAATGGCCGGGCCGACCGTATTCATCACCAGCCCGACAAGGCAGACGATGACAAGGGTGACGGCGTGATCTGTCAGATCAATGTTCGGACGGGTACGTTCCATTGCAATTGCGTTCTCGGACATGATCAGGCCTCCTTCTTGTTTGCGGTGGCGATATCGTTTTTGCCAGCCGTCGCGTTATAGAGTTTTTCAACAATCGGAAGGGCGATGAACAGGCCGGCATAAAGCCCGGTCGCATAGGTCAGCAGGTTGCTGGCCCCGGCAAGGGCAAGGATTTCGTCCTTCATGGACGGAATGACTTCGGTCAGCGCGCCTGTGCAGGCCGCCATCATCGAGCCACTGCCGATGCCACATGCCATGGCAAGGGCGCGCGGATCAAAGATGTCCGCACTGGCGAAAAGGGACGCCAGAATGGCAAAGATGAAGGTCCCGAACAGGGTGCCGATCACGTAAACGCCCATCACACCCGTGCCCTCGGGGCTTTTGAGGGTATAGCGGTCAGCGATGATCGCAAGGTTGGGTTCACGTGCAATCGAGAAGGTCGCACCAATCGCCTCGCGGCCCATTTTCAGGCCCCAGACCGCCAGCGGGAAGGCCAGAACGATGGTGCCAAGGTTGCCCAGTTCCTGCAACAGAAGGGCCGGACCGGCATCGATGATGGTATTGATTGCCGGGCCGATGGTGGTGCCGAATTTCGCAATAAACGGCATGATCGCAATTACGATCAGCGGCGATGCGGCCTTGACTTCCTTCTGGCGGATGAATTTCCCGAATTTCGGCATGATATTGGGGTTCATCAATGCCGCCATGACGAAGGCGTAAAGCAGCGGCAGCAGCAAAATCGCGCCGATGCCAAATGGAATTTTCTGAATGCCGATCAGTTCGGCGATGGCGCCGAGTACGATAACGGCGAGGTGGAGCCGCCAGAGCTCCAATTGTCCCCGAAGCGCGTTCATTTCCCAGTCTCCTTGACGTGGCGTGTTCGACGCAACCATGGCCACGGTCAAAAAAGGCCAGAACTGTTGCATCATCCCTGCGGTATCCCGGCATTGGCAGATTTCACAATTCTGCCATTTTTGGCGCCGGGGATTTTGTCCGACAATGAAAACTCGACCGGGGTGGAGCAAGTGCCATTTTGGGATGCTTGTGTTGCCAGAACGGCAACAGGTGCCTTGATGCTATGCGTGTTCTTCGGGATACCAGGCGGAGCCGAAGGCTTCCATCCGGTCGCGGATCATGCCGGTAACCGCCCGAACAGCGGCGGTTTTCGGGCGTCCCTTGCGCACCAGAAGATGGGATGGAACACGGGCGAGAAAAGGGTCGGTCATCGGGATCGCGACCACCTCGCCCCTGCGTAATTGTCGCGATACGGCAAAGGCCGGAAGAAAGGTGATGCCGCCGCCTGACAGCACGAAATGCACCGCGACATTGATCGAATCGGCGGTCAGGAACGCATCGCGTGCCAGCCGGTTGCCGTGATCGACATTGGCCAGAAGTTTGGCAACGCCAAAATGCGGGTTAAGCAAGGCCGCCGGGTAATTCAGCGTATCGGAAAGCGTGCAGCTTTCCTTTTTCGCCAGATCAAATCCCGGCGGGACAAGGGCGCAAAGCGGTGCGTGATCCTCGGCCAGCAGTTCCAGATCGGGATTACGCGGCGGGTTGAAAACAAGCCCCATATCGTAATCATCACGCAGGATGCCGTGGGTGATTTTTTCGGTGCCCGCGACATCGATTTCAAGGCGGATATCGGGGAATTCATCGCGAAGCGGGCGGACAACGTGATTGACCAGATCGACCACAAATCCCTCGCCGGTCGCAATGCGGACGGTTCCGGCGATGGCACCGCGCGCAGCCGCCAGATCGACCGAAAAGGCTTCGTCCATTTCAAAGCGGCGTCTGGCATGGGCAGCGACCATATGGCCCGATTCCGTGAAAATGATGCCGCGTTTGGTGCGTTCCATCAGAAGCGTTTCAAGATGGGCTTCGAGGGATGCGATCTGGCGGCTGATCGCGGATGGGGCGATGCGCAGATTTTCGGCCGCGGTTCGGATGGATCCGGCCTCGAACACGGCAAGGAAATAACGCAGCGGCTTGTCGTCGATCTTCATGATGTTACTGCATGACAATGGTGGTCGATGTTTCGGGCGGTGTGCCTGATCACCTAATCAGACCACATGTGTTGCTGTTTCGGCAACAACATGTTCCGGCAATTGATCTTGAGTTCGCCGGGTATCCACCGGAAAGTTCGGGGGCAAAATCAAAAAATCACATCGGACCGCATCGGTGCCGTGACGGGAAGGCGCGTGCCTTGACCGGCTGTGCCCGGCTGTCTGAAAGCAAAGAGGCAAATATCGTGAGTAATCCAGAAACCGGCACCACTGGTGTCGTTGGTCTTGGCAATATGGGGTTGGGCATGGCGCGCACCCTGTTGCGGGATGGTTTTTCGGTCATCGGGTTTGATGTTTCGATGGAATGCCAAGCCAAGGCCGCCGCATCGGGGGTGACGATTGTCGCCGGACTGTCCGAATTGTTTGAGGCGTGCCCGACGATCATCCTGTCATTGCCGACGGCAAACCATGTGCGCAAGGTTCTTGGCGGTGATGAGGGCCTTGGCGGACGCGATATCGATCCGCGATTGGTGATTGATACCACCACGTCCGAGCCCGATGTGACCCGCGAACTTGATGCGGTGCTGCGCATGCAGGGGCATATCCTGATTGATGCGCCGGTCAGCGGCGGCCCGGCCGGTGCCAATAGCGGCAATCTGACCATGATGGTTGGCGGCGGGGATGCCGATGTGGCGCGTGCGATGCCGGTTCTGAATTCACTGGGCGGGAAGATCACCCATGTCGGGCCGGTCGGTGCGGGTCATGCTGTCAAGATCGTCAATAACATGCTGGTGGCAAGCCACCTTCTGACCATGAGCGAGGCGGTGCGGCTTGGCAATGCGGCGGGGGTAACCACCGAAAACCTGATTGCGGCGCTGAATGCCGGATCGGGGCGCAGTGCGATCAGCGAGGTCAATTATCCGAAATGGGTGATGAACGGGGCCTTTGACAGCGGCTTTACCATGGGATTGATGCGAAAGGACGTGCGTCTTGCCATGGCGTTGGCCAAGGACAAGAAGGTTGCGATGCCGGTTTCGGAAC
This sequence comes from Thalassospira permensis NBRC 106175, assembly GCF_000714555.1. NCBI lineage: Bacteria > Pseudomonadati > Pseudomonadota > Alphaproteobacteria > Rhodospirillales > Thalassospiraceae > Thalassospira > Thalassospira permensis. The sequence goes on from NZ_AUNC01000001.1 coordinate 211,921, forward strand.
TGGCGGGGCAGATCTGGGCGGCGAGCGAGGAATTGCTGTCTGACAATGCCGATTTCAACCGTATCACCGAATGCGACCCGACCCACAAAGGAGCCAAATCATGAGCAGCGATAGCAAAATGATGGCGCGTGACTATCACAAGGCGATGGCGCCGTTTTTTGGCAGTGATGAGATCGGAAGCTGGGTCAATGGGGCGATGATGCCCGGACGCGGTGATATGTTCGACCTGATCGATCCGGCGACCGGCAAGGCGTTTTTGACGCTTAAGGATGCCGGGGCGGAGGTTGTCGATGCGGCAATGCAGGCGGCCAGTGCCGGGCAGAAAGTCTGGTGGGGTATGACGGCAGCCGAACGTGGCCGGATCATGTGGCGGATCGGGCAGCAGGTGCGTGATCACCTTGATCAGTTGGCGTTGCTGGAAACCGTGAGCGCGGGCAAGCCGATCCGCGATACAAAGGTCGAGGTGCTTAAAGTCGCCGAGATGTTTGAATATTACGCCGGTTGGGCCGACAAGCTGCATGGTGATGTCATTCCGGTGCCGACCAGCCATCTGAACTATACCCGGCCCGAGCCGTATGGCGTGGTAACACAGATTACGCCGTGGAATGCACCGATCTTTACCGCCGGATGGCAGTTGGCCCCGGCCCTTTGTACCGGCAATGCGGCGGTTCTGAAACCATCGGAAATGACGCCTTTGACCTCGCTAGCACTTGGGGTTTTATCCAAGAAGGCCGGATTGCCCGATGGGGTGATTACGGTTCTGACCGGGCTTGGCACCACGACCGGGGTGGCGGCGACCACCCATGACGTGACGCGCAAGGTTGTTTTCGTTGGATCGCCGCGCACAGGGGCGATTATTGCGTCCCAAGCCGCACAGAATATCGTGCCCTGCGTGCTGGAGCTTGGCGGGAAATCGGCCAATATCGTGTTTGGCGATGCCGATCTTAAACGGGCGGTGCTGGGCGCGCAGGCCGCAATATTCAGCGGGGCGGGGCAAAGCTGTGTCGCGGGATCGCGGTTGCTGGTGCAGCGCAATGTGGTTGACCGTTTCCTTGATATGCTGGTCGATGGGGCCAATCGCATTCCGGTCGGTGATCCGATGGATAGCGCAACCCAGATCGGCCCGATCAACAATGACGCGCAATATCAGACGGTGCGCCGGTTGGTGGCAGCAGGCCAGAAAGAAGGTGCGGAATTGCTGGCCGGGGGTATCCGCCCGGAAGGGGCCGCGTGTCAGGAGGGTTATTTCCTGCGTCCGACGGTGTTGGGCAATGTGCGCAATGAGATGGCGATTGCGCGCGAGGAAATCTTTGGCCCGGTGGTTTCCGTCATCCCGTTCGAGGATGAAGCCGAGGCGGTTGCGATTGCCAATGACAGCAAGTTTGGTCTGGCCGGGGCGGTGTGGACGCAATCGGTGGATCGGGCGCACCGGGTGGCGGCGAATGTCCGTGCCGGGACGTTCTGGATCAACAGTTACAAGACGATCAATGTCATGTCGCCGTTTGGCGGATTTGGCGCCAGTGGCTATGGAAGGTCGAGCGGCAAGGAAGGGTTGATGGAATATATGCAGCCCAAAAGTGTCTGGACCGAAACGGCGGCCAATCCGCCGGCCGCATTCGGATATGCGCCGGAATAGGCGCATATCGATCATCAGGATCACGAAAAAGGGCCGCATGACGCGGCCCTTTTTCAAGCATTACATATTGGGATAGTTCGGGCCGCCGCCCCCTTCGGGTACGACCCAGACGATGTTCTGGGTCGGGTCCTTGATGTCACACGTCTTGCAATGCACGCAGTTCTGCGCGTTGATTTGCAGACGTTTGCCGCCTTTGTCCTCGTCCGCGACAAATTCGTAAACGCCAGCCGGGCAGAAGCGGGCTTCGGGCCCGTCATAGACCGCAAGGTTGACGTTCACTGGCACGCTGGCATCCTTGAGCGTCAGGTGGATCGGCTGATCTTCTTCGTGGTTGGTGTTTGACAGGAACACCGAAGACAGTTTGTCGAAGCTGACCACGCCATCCGGTTTCGGATAGTCGATTTTCGGCATGTCGGCCGCCGGTTTCAGGCAGGCATGGTCCGCATGGTTCTTGAAGGTCCAGGGGGCCTTGCCGCCCAACAGATAGGTATCGACCGCACTATAGGCCATGCCGCCCCAGAAGCCCCATTTGGCGAAGCTTGGGCGGATGTTGCGGACCTTGTGCAGTTCGGGATAGACCCAGCTGTTTTTAAGCTTTTCCGGGTAGCTTTCCATCGAGGCGGGTGGTGTTTCGGCAGTTAGTGCCTCGAACGCGGCCTCGGCGGCGAGCATGCCGGTCTTCATCGCGGTGTGCGATCCCTTGATTTTCGGGACATTCATGAAACCGGCCGAACAGCCGATCAGACAGCCACCGGGGAAGACCAGATCGGGGATCGATTGAAAACCGCCTTCGTTCAGCGCACGTGCGCCGTAAGAAATGCGGCGGCCCTTTTCGAAAATCTTGCGGACTTTCGGATGGGTTTTGAACCGCTGGAACTCGTCAAACGGGCTGAGATGCGGGTTTTCGTAATCAAGCCCGATCACGAAGCCGACCACCACCTGATTGTTATCAAGGTGATACAGGAACGACCCGCCATAGGTGTTTTTATCAAGCGGCCAGCCGGTGGTGTGGGTGATTTTGCCTTCTTCGTGAACTTCGGGATCAACTTCCCACAGTTCCTTGATGCCGATGCCATAGGTTTGCGGATCGGAATTTTTGCGCAGATCAAACTTTTTGATCAGCTGTTCGGACAGCGATCCACGGCAACCTTCGGCAAAGAAGGTGTATTTCGCATGCAGTTCCATGCCCGGTTCGTGGTTCGGGCCGGGCGTGCCATCGCGCTGGATGCCCATATCGCCGGTCGCGATCCCCTTGACCGAACCGTCCTCGTTAAACAGGACTTCGGCGGCGGCAAAGCCGGGATAAACTTCGATCCCCATGGCTTCGGCCTGTTCGCCAAGCCAGCGACACACATTGCCGAGGCTGACGATATAGTTGCCCTTGTTATGCATCTGGGGCGGGGTGGGGAGCTTGATACCGCCGGTTTCGCTCAGCATCAGGAACTCGTCCTTGCCAGCGGGGACATTCAGCGGTGCGCCGCGTTCTTTCCAGTCGGGGAAAAGTTCGTTCATCGAACGCGGTTCCATCACCGCACCCGAAAGCGTATGCGCGCCGACCTCGGAACCTTTTTCCACCACACATACGGTGATTTCTTTTTCATGTTCCTGGGCGAGTTGCATCAGTCGAATGGCAGCCGACAGACCGGATACACCGGCACCGACGACAACCACGTCAAATTCCATGGATTCGCGTTCCATATGGCCTCTCTCCTTTGGCTGCCGACCGTTTCGGACTGTTTTCGTCCGTATGGGTCACAAGCCGGTATTCACCGATCAGAGTCTCGCCCAAGCCCTGATTTCTCACATTCATTGTTTAATCGGTATAGGTGTACCGATTTGAGTCACGTTTGTATATGGTGCAAGTGATCCAAAATCGTTAAAGTCGATTGAAATCCATGCGCCATTCCAAAGAATGCGCCGCAACATACACCGTTCCTGTGTAGATGAGCAAACCAATTACAGATTTTGATGTAAATAACCTGGACCCGCTGCAGGCATTGATCTGGCAGTTTGAAATGGGCGCGGACGAGGCGATTGCCGACGAGCCGCTGGACCGTTTCAAGGCATCCGAAAGCCTGAGCCGACAGGCAGCAGGCCAGCCCGGCCGTGCTTCATTGCCGCCCAATGGTGGCGCGGCTGCCCGCCCGGCGATGCCACGGCCCGCCGGTGGTGCAACCCCGATGACCCCACCGCCGCCCATGCCACCGGGGGCGGGGTTCCTGTTATCCGATACGCCACACGAAGCCCGGCAATCGGCCCGTGACCTTGCCGCGGCGGCAACAAATCTGGCCGATCTTAAGGAAGCGGTCGAAAAGTTCGAAGGCTGCGCACTTAAGAAATCGGCCAGCAATACCGTCTTTGGCGTGGGGAACCCCGAAGCACGTTTGGTGCTGGTCGGTGAGGCACCGGGTGCGGAAGAGGACCGGCAGGGCGAACCCTTTGTCGGACCGAGCGGCAAGTTGCTTGATGCGATGTTGCGATCCATCGGCTTTGCGCGCGAGGAAGTCTATATCACCAATATCCTGCCCTGGCGTCCGCCGGGAAACCGGCAGCCGACCACCGCCGAAATCGCGGTGTGCGAACCATTTGTCCGCCGTCATCTTGAACTGATCGGGCCAAAGGTTGTTATCTGCCTTGGCGGCAGTGCGGCCAAGACCCTGATGGAAGAAGACCGCGGCATCACCCGGTTGCGCGGTACGTGGAAAGAAATTCCGCTGGGGGCTGCCAGTGTTGCCGATGTGACGGCGATGTTCCACCCGGCCTATCTGCTTCGGACACCGGAACAGAAACGGATGGCGTGGCGCGATTTGCGGGCCGTGGCGCAGAAATTGTCGTAAATTACCTTACGAAACGCACGATGCATGGCCGATATGCAGCGGGCAGGCAATGTACGGCCACCCCCGCCAAGTGGTTGATTTCGGAGAAATCATTTCGCGGCACCGGCTTTTGCTGGTATATATCTCTGCCAAATGCGGGGGGACACCGCACTCTACAGGTTGCGACGAGAAACTGCTTCGGGATACAAACACGGCTTTGCCGGAGTCTCGTAGGGGAAAGACTGGTTTTGATCGAAGCACTACAAACAAGGCTGCCGCGTGCCATATCGGCATTTCGGCGCACCGTTTTCATTACCGCACTGGGTGCCATTGCATTGGCGCTGCCTGTAACGGACGCCCAGGCGACCAAGGAACAGGCCGCCCTTAGTGCGCCTGCGGCCAGTGATGATGCGGGCTCGGTCAAAACACCGACTGTGCTGTCCAAGCGTGATGCGGAACTTTACGAACAGATTTTTGCCGTGCAGGAGCAGGGCCGCTGGAAAGATGCGGACAACCTGATTTCGCGTCTGTCCGATGACCTGCTGATGGGGCATGTCCAAGCACAGCGCTATCTGCATCCGACGGCGTATCGGTCGCGCTACAAGGAACTCAAGGATTGGCTGGCACTTTATGCCGATCTGCCCGAAGCGCCGACCATCTACAAACTGGCGTTGCAGCGCCGTGGCAATGCCACCTATCCGAAGAAACCGGTTGGCGGGTATGTCAACGGTGCCGGATATGATTACGAAGATATCCGTCCCTATTACCACAAATCGACCAAAAGCCTTTCATCGGCACAGCGTTCGCGCGCTTCGGTTCTGAAACGCCGCATTCGCCAGCGGATCGGCGGCGGTTGGCCTACCGGCGCGCTTGAGGTGCTTGAGGCACTGGAAACCAAGCGTTTGTTTGATGCCTATGAGCAGGACGAAGCGCGGACGTCGATTGCATCGGGATATTATTATTTTGGCAAGCCCGATCTGGCTTTGCGCCATGCCGCGGAAGCCGCAAAGCGGTCGGGCAAATACCTGCCGCAGGCGCATTGGACGGCGGGCCTGACGGCGTGGCGGCTGGGCAAGATGGATCAGGCGCATGACCATTTTGTGGCCCTGACCAAGAACGACTATGCGTCAAGCTGGACGCGGTCGGCCGGGGCGTTCTGGGCCGCAAGGATTGATCTGGCGGCGGGACGTTTTGTTGAAGCCGACAAGATGTTGCAGAAGGCCGCGGAATATCCGCGGTCGTTTTATGGGCTTCTGGCGTTGCGGTCGCTTGGCCGGGATGACGTTTTTGACTGGGACAGTCTGGCGCTTGATGAAAATCGCGCCAACAAGCTGAAGCTTGATCCGCATGGCCGTCGTGCCCTTGCCCTGATCCAGATCGACAGGCGTGAAGAGGCCGAACAGGAATTGCGCAAGGCCGCAGCCAGCGACGATGCCAAGCTGCGCCGTGCGGCCCTGGCGCTTGCCGATAGTGCAAATTTTGCGTCGCTGACCATGCGGCTTGGCGGTTATATCGCGCAGAAAACCGGCGAGGTCATCGTCAATGCGCTTTATCCGGTTCCGCCATGGGCGCCGCAAGGCGGTTATGAAGTCGACCGGGCGCTGATTTATGCGTTGATGCGTCAGGAATCCGGCTTCAATGCCGAGGCGCGGAGCCACGCCGGGGCGCGTGGTTTGATGCAGCTGATGCCCGCAACCGCAAGCTATATCGGCAATACCCGTTATCGCGGTGAAAAGCGTGCAGAACTGTACGAGCCGGAAGTCAACCTGTCGCTGGGTCAGAAATATGTCGATCATCTTCTGGGGCAGAACGGGGTCGATAACGGCTTCTTGCAGTTGATGGCGGCTTATAATGGCGGGATCGGCAATCTGGGGCGCTGGCAGAAGGCGCTGAAGGATAACGAAGATCCGCTTTATTTCATCGAAAGCATTCCGTCGCGTGAAACGCGCCTGTTTATCGAGCGTGTGATGGCGAACCTTTGGATGTATCGGTCGCGTCTGGGGCAGGACAGCCCGTCGCTTGATCGTCTTGCCGCGGGGCAGTGGCCGGTTTACCAGTCGCAGGACCTTGGTGCTGGTGATGACGGCCTGACCGCCGAACGCTGATCGGGATTGATGACCGCAGACAATAATCGCAATGGTGAACCGGCATCTGATCGTCGTGATCAGGGAACGGTTCTGGACCGGATGCAGATGCCACCGATGAGTGGCGATGAGGCGCTTCGCCGGTTCCACAAAGACCGCGAAGCAGGCGGCCATAAATCACAGAGCGATGAAACCACGGAACTTGCCAAACTGCATCCGGTGATGCGATTTGCGGCGGTCGCGAGCACTTTTGTCCTGATTGTCGCGGTTTTGCTGGGTGTGCTGTATCTGATTGGTTCCTAGGGGACGGTGCAGTCTGTAGCGTGTCGTCGGACCACATAAAAAAACGGGCACAGATGACTGCGCCCGTTTTTTGTTGTCCGAAGATCAGACCGGGTTACAGCGACTGGCAGAACTTTTCGAAATCCTGCACGGTTGCATATGATTTCTGGGTACCCGGACGGGTGATGCTGTCAGCCGCATACCGCACGGCCATTTCAAGGGCGGCTTTGACGTCACGGTTTTCGGCATAGTAGCGCGCAAAGCTGCCGATAAAAGCATCGCCAGCACCGGTCGTATCAACCGGTTTGACCGATACAGGATCAATATGGACTGCCGCATCGTTCCCATTGATCAGAAGCGCGCCATCGCCGCCCAGTGTCACAATTACGGTTTTGACACCACGGGCGATCAGGCTTCTTGCGGCGGCTTCGGCATCGGCCAGTGAATTCACGGCCATACCCGAAATCGTCGCAAGTTCCGTCTGGTTCGGGACGAGGAAGGTGGCCTTTTCGATTTTGGTGCTGTCGAGGTCAGCCGGGGCCGGGGCCGGATTAACCAGCGTTTCAATGCCATGTTCGGCACCAAAGGCGACGGTGTGATACACCGTTTCCAGCGGAATTTCGAGCTGCATCAAAATCAGGTCGCATTCCTTGAGCGCATCGGCAGCACGGTCGACATCAGCCGGGGACAGCTGTGCATTGGCCCCTTTGACAATCAGGATGCAGTTTTCGCCTGACGGTTCGACAAAGATCGGGGCGACGCCGCTTGAGGTGCCCGGTACCCGTTCGACAAAGCGGGTATCAATGCCCGATGTTTCGAAATTGCGGATGGTGTTATCGGCAAAGATATCGTCGCCGACCTTGGTGACCATCATGACATCGGCGCCAAGACGTGCAGCCGCAATGGCCTGATTGGCACCCTTGCCGCCACATCCCATTTCGAAACGTGGTGCTTCGATGGTTTCGCCGGGCAACGGCATACGATCCGTATAGGTGATCAGATCGACCATGTTGCTTCCGACAATGGCAATTTTGCCTGCCATATTCATTCTCCTGATTTACAGCGAACGGATCGCCTGTTCGGCCGTGTCACTTTCGGCCTGCGTCATATAGCCCAGCCTTACCGAGAAATTCCGGCTTTCGCCAGATCGCAGGGAAATGACATGTCCCTTGGCTTTTTCGGCGTTGAAGCCTTCGGGTTCGCAGGTTGATGGCAGGGCAAAGGCCGCGACCTTCTGATCCTGATTTGCCAGTATCCAGCGGACCGTTTTGGGAAAATCATTGGTGTTATAGGCAATGTGAAACGCATCGCCTTCGACGCGGCGCATCATACAGGCGGTGTTGCCATGCGCATCGGTTTTGGCGTTGCGGATGTAAAACACCTGTTCGGGATCATAGCGATGCGGTTCGTCGAGGGTTTCCATCGCCGCCGGATTTTGCGCCAGCGTTTCAAGAAACGCATCGTAATCCGGGTTGCGCGGCACATGGGCCGGGACTTCGGTGCGAACGATGGTGTCGGTGGGAGTGAAACCGGCGGGCTGGATGATTTGTGCGCCGTCACAGAACGCGAAATTGACGTGGCACATATACATCAGGTCCATTGCTGCACCCGACAGGTTTTCGACATTCATCTGAATATCGAAAAGCGTCGCATCCGGGCGCAGAACCACACGGGGTCGCGCCATGTAATGCGCCCCGAAGCCCATGACATATTCGCGGGTGCCACTGATCGCCATAAAGGCACCGTCGTCGTCATGGCCAAATTCAATGGCGGCACTGTCCATTTCGGCACAGGGCATTTCACCATGCAGCGGATGGGTATCGGTCGGACCGGGGCAGCCATTGGTCAGCAGCCCCGAATGGAACGCAAAACAGCCATAGGTTTCGACAATGACGTTGGCCGGGCGCGGCATGCTGAACATGTTTTCCATGGTCAGATCCACGCCATCAAAAACCGCATCCCAGATCATCTGCCCCATGAAGGGCAGAATGACCAGATAGCCGCGTTCGTTTTTCAGCCGGACGGCTTCGATGCCGGTTTCATATCGAAACAGGCTGGCCGACATGCCACCGTGCGATGCGATGACATGTTCGGCGTCGCCGAAGAAGGTTTTGCGCAGGTTAACCTTGGTTGACGCAGTCATGAAGTCACCTCGTTTAACGCGAACGGTTTTTATAGGCGTTGAGCGCAATCACCAGCAGAAGGAACACGCCCCAGATAAAATCGATCAGATGGTTGGAAAACCGCAGAATCTGGAAGCCGCTTGACAGCAGCATCAGGGCCGCAACCGCGATCGACACACCGAGCACCGTGCCACGGCCACCGGCCGGGTTGGTGCCGCCCAGAACCGCAATCAGAACCGCCTGAAGCAGATAGGATGTGCCGTAATCCGACTTTGCCGCATTGGTGCGCCCCGAAAGAATGATTCCGGCGATGGACGCCATCACCCCGGTCAGCATGTAGCTGAGCAGGACCATCTTTTCGCGTTTCAGACCGGCAAACAGGGCGGCCTTCGGGTTGGTACCGATCAGCATCAGATTGATGCCAAAGGTCGTGCGGCGCAACATGAAGGCGATCAGGCAGGCCAGAACCACGAACAGGACAAACGGCGTTGCCAGACCAAAGATCTTGCCATTGCCGATAAAGGCCCAGGCTTCGGGGAAGCCGACAATTGCCGGACCGCCGGTCATGACGATGGCAAGGCCGGTAAAGACCTGTCCGGTGCCAAGGGTGGCCAGAATGGGCGTGATTTTTAACCGGGTAATCAACAGACCGTTCAAAGCCCCGGCGACAAGCCCGGTGCCAAGGGCGACAACGCCACCCAGCAGAACAATGCCAAAACCGGTATCGGCAACACCGGCGTCGGTGGCGAATTTCTTGAACATCACCCCGGCAAAGATCCCCGACAGGTTGGCAATGCCGATCACCGAAAGGTCAATGCCGCCGGTCAGCATGGCAATCATCATCGCAATCGACAGAAGGCCGAGTTCCGGGAAGGTGTAGGTGATGGATTCAAAATTGTAATAGCGCAGGAATTTATCCGGGCTAAGGGCGGTCATGACAACAAAGATCAGGATCGTCATGGCGATCAGCTGAACGATATTGTTGTCCTTGTTCAGAAGGTTGCGGAAATCGAGTTCACGTTTCATATCGGCCCCCTCACGCATTCGCACGGCGGTCACGCCATGCCGTAATGGCGGTGGCAATTACAATGATGACGCCGACAACAACGCGCTGCCACGTCGTGTCGATCTTCATGATGATCAGGCTGTTTTTCACCATCACCAGCATGAACACACCCAGCATGGTTCCCAGAACGGAACCGCGCCCCCCAAAGATGGAAGCACCGCCCAGAACCACAGCCGCGATGACGTCCAGTTCAAGACCGACGAAATCACGCGGGTTGGCAAGCCAGATCATGCCGCTGTGCAGGAGGCCGGCAAACCCGGCCAGGGCCCCGGCCACACAATAGATGAAGAAGGTGATCTTGCGGATGTTGAAGCCAACGCGGCTGGCGGCTTCGGGATCGCCGCCCATGGCATAAACCCCGCGGCCGATCATGGTATAACGCAGCACAATATGCAGGGCCACGGCCAGAACGACATAGACAGCAACCATCGCGGTCAGGCCATAGGTTGTGCCATCGGGTTTGACCATGCTGATGATATCGGACTTTCCGAAATCAATCAGGGCATCGGGCATTTTGTTGATGTTGATCATGCTGGTGCCAACAACACCCAGCAGGAACCCGCGCACCATGCTGCCCGTACCCAAGGTCACGATCAGCGGGATCATGCGGAATTTATAAACAAAGAACGCATTCAGGCAGCCAAACAGCGCCCCCATCGTCGCCGCGGCAACGAAGGGCAGGACAACACCGTCATAATTGAAATACAGCATGCCCTTGATGGTCAGATACATCGCGGCAACAGCGAATGCCGGGAACGAAACATCAATCCCGCCGGAAATCATCACCAGCAAAACGCCAAGCGCCATGATGCCGATGATCACGTTGCTACGCAGAAGACTGAACATGTTGTCCAGGCTCCAGAAGGCGGGGTTGACCAGCCCGATCAGGATCATGGCAAGCACAAGAATGCCCGCGATGACCACCTCTGATTTTTGAAACCAGGCCATCGAGTTTTTCCTTACGTTAAATTCTTGAGCTTGTCGCTGATCTGGTCTTCGGAGGTATCGGCAGATGCCATTTCCTCGACAAAGGCTCCGCGATGCATCAGGATAATACGGTTACAGTTATGGACCAGTTCCGGCACGTCGTCGGAAATCATCAGCACGGCCAGCCCTTCTTTTTGGGCCAGTTCGCGAATGATCCGGTGAATTTCCGCCTTCGATCCGACATCCACCCCGACGGTCGGGCCGTTCAGGATCAGGAATTTGGCATTGGTCAGAAGCCAGCGGGCAATCACCACACGTTGCTGGTTGCCGCCAGAGAGTTCCTTGACCAGCTTTTTGCCGGTGGGGGTTGCGATCTGCATGTCGCGGATCATGGTTTCAACCCATTGTTCGGCCTTGTTATGATCAATCAGCAGGCCGGGGGCCAGTTTTTCGTAACTGGTCGCAAGCATGTTGCGATCAATGCCCTGGGTTAGAAACAGTCCTTCGCTGAGACGGTCTTCGGGAACATAGGCAACCCCGGCCCTGATCGCCTTTTGCGGCGTATCGAGCACGGTTTGCGTGCCGTTGATCGAAATGGTGCCGCTGTAACCGGGCATCATGCCAAACAGGGACAGGGCCAGTTCGGTACGACCCGATCCAAGCAGGCCGGAAACACCGACAATCTCGCCCGGTTTGATCGCGAGGTTGATATTGTCGAGATCGTTTCCGTGGGTCAGGTTTTTGGTTTCAATGCGCGGCGGCATCGAACCATATTTCTGCTGGTCCCAGATATAGGGTTCGGAAATGATATCAGACCCGGTCATGTGACGGGTGATCAGGGCTTCGTCAAAATCACCGGTCGGGCCGTCGGCCACTTTCTGACCGTTACGGATGACGGTGATATGTTCGCTGATTTCCAGCATTTCGCGCATTTTGTGACTGACAAACAAAATGGCAATCCCGCGCGACTGGATATCCTTGACGATGCGAAAAAGCGTTTCGATTTCCTTGCCGGTCAGGGCGGTTGTCGGTTCGTCCATGATGATCAGACGGGCATCTGACATCAGCGCACGGGCAATCGCGACAAGCTGTTTGCCCGCCGTGGACAGTTTTTCGACATCGGTATCAAGGTCAAGATCAACCCCGAGACGTTTGACCGCTTCCTTGGCAATCTCGCGGACCTTGCGCCAGTTCAGAACCTGACGCTGTTCGCGAAGCTGCACATTCATGGCAAGGTTTTCGGCCACGGTCAGGTTCCCGAACAGGGAGAAGTCCTGATAGATCACCTGAACCCCATGTTCGATGGAGGCCATGGGAGACAGGCTTTCAACCTTGTTGCCATCAATGTAAATCTCGCCGGCATTTGGCTGATATACACCGGACATGATCTTGATCAGGGTCGATTTGCCCGAACCGTTTTCACCGGCAAGACAGTGGATTTCGCCTTTTCGGATCGTCAGCGAAAGATCCTTAAGCGCAACAACGCCGGCAAATTCTTTCCGGACGTTTCGCAATTCAATGAAATTTTCAGACATGACAAGCCCGTCAACGTGAAACAAAGGGCCTGATCTCATAATAAAATGAAGGCGTCCTTAATGGACGCCTTCACCAAAGGATGAAATCAGAAGTTATACTTGTCCATGTTTTCCTTGGTCACACCGACCCAGCCCTGGCCATAAACCAGGTTGGCATTGCTGCCTTCCGGGGTGCTGAGATTGGTGTAACCCGGAAGGCCAAGGTCGAGACCAGCCTTGATCTGGTCGCCTTTGCCGTCGAGCGCCATAATGGCCAGCATGTTCATGGCATAGCCCGCAACCGCCGGATCCCAGAACTGGATGTATTCGATGTCGCCATTTGCCAGATATTCACCGGCAACCGACACCAGACCGGTCCCTGCGAAGTGCAGTTTACCCTGAAGACCGCGTTCAGCGATCAGACGACCGGCACCTGCCGAGGTCGGCATCGGGCCGCCAACGATACCCTGAAGGTCCGGGTAGGTGGTCAGGGTTTCTTTGAGTTTGGTGTAGTCGGTGTTGGCGTCGTCATAGGTTTCGAGACGCTCGGTCGCCAGTTCCATGTCCGGGAAATGCTTTTTCTGGTATTCGACGGCACCGTCGATCCATTCATTCTGGGATTTGGAGGTCAGGCTGCCGACGGTGGCGGCATATTTACCTTTGCCACCCATGGAGGTCCCGAGGACTTCCATCAGCTTCGCGCCATATGCCTTGTTATCAAACGCTTCGAGGATGTAGTCGGCGTTTTTCAGGTTTGATGCTTCGTGGGCGATCACGATGATACCGCGGTCACGGGCCTTTTTCAGAACCGGTTCGACGGCTTCGACCGAGAACGGCACGATGTTGATGGCATCAACGCCCTGTGCGATCAGGTTTTCAATCAGCTGCACCTGTGCGGCGGCGTCCGCGGCACTCGGTCCGACCATCCAGGTATCGTGACCGGTGTCTGCGCCGAACTGTTCGACACCTTCGCGCATACGGTCAAACCATGCGATGCCGTCAACCTTGACCACGGTGGCGATGGAATATTCCTTGCCGGTGGTTTCGGATGTGAATTTCGAAATGATGTCCGGCGTTTTGACCGCTTCGTCTGCATGGGCCGCACCTGCAAGCAGGGAACCGGCGACGACAAGCGATGAAAGAAGCTTGTTCATTGTTACCTCCAAATTGAAATCGTTTTTATAGCTGGCAGTTTTCTGCGTCTTATTGGCATGAAAGCCAAGGCTTTTCACGCGGTTCGTTCCGAAAACAGCAATTTTCCGGTGGCCGGGATGCGGCCACCGGCACCGTTTACTGACCGATAATCTTAATGCTGGCGCTGGCACCGATGCGGGATGCCCCGGCTGCAATCATCTTGAATGCGTCTTCGGTGGTGCGAACCCCGCCCGACGCCTTGACCCCGATATCCGGGCCAACGGTTTTGCGCATCAGGGCGATGTCTTCGGCAGTGGCACCACCGCCGGCGAAACCGGTCGAGGTTTTGACGAAATCGGCACCTGCCTGTCTGGACAGTTCGCAGGCAAGGACTTTCTGTTCGTCTGTCAGCAATGCTGTTTCGATGATGACCTTGAGGGTGGCATCGCCGCAGGCTTCTTTTACCGCGGCAATATCGGCGCGAACGGCATCGGTATCACCAGCCTTGAGCAGGCCAAGTGCTATGACCATATCGACTTCGCGGGCACCCTGTTCAACCACCCAGCGGGTTTCGGAAACCTTGGCGGAAACCGGATCGGCCCCGAACGGGAAACACACCACCGAGCATGCCAGAACATTGGTATCGGCCAGTTCGCGCACGACCAGCGGGATATAGATCGGATTGACACAGACCGCCTTGAAAGCGTGTTTTCGCGCATCGGCGCACAGCGACACAATCTGATCGGGGGTGGCGTCCGCCGCCAGAAGGGTGTGATCAATATAAGCGGCAAGATCGCCTGCAACGGCGGGAAGTGGAGCATTCGACATGTAACGTTTCCCTCGACGATAACGGGTTGCTATCGCCGTTTTGTTAAATTTTTAACATTTATTGAAATGATCCTGTCATCGGGTTAACATCCGGTCAAGCCAAAAACATATCAGAACAGAACTTGATTGAGTTGCTGCCCGTCTCGCTATAATCAGGGGTTTTAGGATGAAATTTATGGTTGTGCTGAGCGGTTGCCGACATCATTTCAGGTGTGTCTGTGGCCTGTCAGCCAGTATATCGGCAGTGAACGGAGTCTGAATGTCGATCAAATCGCAGGACCGGATAGAAGCCCTGACCCGCAATCTGGAGGTCAGCAATGTCATTCGGTTGAAGGATGCCGCCGATCTGCTGGGCGTTTCGGAAATGACGGTCCGCCGTGATGTCGCCAATTGTGAAAATATTTTCACATATATGGGGGGGTACATCACGCTCAAGTCACCAGCAGCCGGTGGCCTTGGATACATCTTGGACCGTGAACGCGGTTCGCATACCGATCTCAAGCGCACAGCCTGTCAGATTGCCGCGCGTTATGTCAAACCGGGCGATACCATATTTCTTGATTGCGGGACGACCATTCCCTATCTCGCCAATGCGTTACCAGAAAATCGGGATATCACGGCGATCTGCTATTCGATCAATGTTGCCGAAATCCTGTGCAAAAAGCCGGGCCTTCGGGTCATCATGCTGGGCGGGATGTATCACGCGTCTTCGGCATCCTTTGCCGATAGCAACAGCGTGAATGCCATTCTGAACCTGAATATCAATACCGCCTTCATGTCGGCGGGCGGGGTCAATATCAGCCGGGGTGTCAGTTGTTCCAACCCCCATGAGGTTGATATCAAACAGGCGGTTCTTGAGACCGCGGCCAACAAGATCCTTGTTGTCGATTCAACAAAGTTCAATGTCATCAAGCCGATGCTTTTTGCCAAGCTGGAGCAGTTTGACATGATCTGTACCGATCCGAAATGCGATCCGGAACTGGCAACCAAAACCGGTTGTCCCCTGATTACGCAATAGCGAAGGGCATCAAGGGCTTTAGATTGGGCTAGTTCGGTTCGGCCTGTGTTGCGTCGGCGATTTCTGCGTTCAGCAATTGTATTTCCGCCTCGGTCGCACCGCTGAGCGGATCGTCCTTTGGAATGTCACGATAGAGATCGGTAAAGACATTCAGGGCCTGCTGATACTTGTCCTGCTGTTTGAGCATCATGCCATAGTAATAGCGGCTGAGCTGATGGTTTGGCATCTGGCCAAGCGCATGCAGGATCAGATCGCGTGACACCTTGTCAATCTGGCCTTGTTGGGCGGTAATGCGTGTATCGGCATATTCGATAGCGAGTAACGGATTATGACCGGAAAGCGCATAGGCACGCGCAAAGGCGGCAACCGCCCGCTCGATATCGCCCAGACGCAATGACCCACGCGCCAGAACGACCCAGCCCTGCAAATTGCGGGGATTGGCTTCAAGCGACAGGACGATCTGGCTGAGCAGACGGCGGATCTGCTGATCGGTCTGAAAGTCGGGATCAGTCACATCGTTTGCCGCGGCCGCAGCGGCGGCAAGATTGCGTTCGCCCGCCCGTTCGGAATAGGGGCGCGACGGAATTTGTGGCATGCCGATCGCGCTATACAAAATAACTGCGGCAATCACGGGCAGGGTTGAAAATCCGATCCGCGCCATCGGGCCAAAGGCGCGGCGGGCATCGGGTGTATTGTGGTTATCCCCCCCCGCAGGCCGACGCGGCAGGCTGGCATAGATTGCAAGCCCGCCAAACGCGGCAAGTATGACAAGGCCAAGCCAGATCACAGGGAACCTCGCGACGGGAGAATACTATATGCGGGGCGGCCAAACTGCATCGTTACGAGCGA
This sequence comes from Thalassospira permensis NBRC 106175, assembly GCF_000714555.1. Taxonomy (NCBI): domain Bacteria; kingdom Pseudomonadati; phylum Pseudomonadota; class Alphaproteobacteria; order Rhodospirillales; family Thalassospiraceae; genus Thalassospira; species Thalassospira permensis. The sequence goes on from NZ_AUNC01000001.1 coordinate 228,198, forward strand.
TCCTGTGACGTGCCAAGGATTTCATCAAGCCGCTTCTGTTCCTGATTGGAAAGCGATTTCGGTCCTGCACCGTCTTCGCGCTGTTTGCGGCGGTAAAAGGCGATCACCGCAATCAGGGCCAGAAATGCCAGAACGGCCGGGCTGATCCACAGGATGTAGGTTTCGGGTTTCAGCGGCGGGTTCAGCAGAACATAATCGCCATAGCGTTCGACGATGTAATCAACGACTTCTTCGTTGGTGTCGCCAGCAACCAGACGTTCGCGCACCAGAATGCGCAGATCACGGGCCAGATCGGCATCGGAATCGTCAATCGACTGGTTTTGACAGACCAGACAGCGCAAGCCCTGACTGATGTCGCGCGCGCGTTCTTCAAGCTTGGGATTGGTCAGCATCTCGTCGGGATTGACGGCAAAAGCCGGGGCCGTATGCAGGCCCAGCAGAATGACAAGGGCCGCGAACAGTGAACAATTTCGACGGATCATCCTTTTAACTCCGCAATCTTTGGCAGCAAGACTTCTTCAAGAACCTGATTTGAGATGGGCCCGACATGTTTGTACCGGATCTGACCGGTGCCATCGATAATAAAGGTTTCCGGCACGCCATAGACCCCGAAATCAATACCGGTCCGCCCGGATAAATCCATCCCGACCGCGGCATAGGGATCGCCAAGTTCATCCAGCCAGTTGACACCGTCCTGCGGGTCTTTTTCCTTGTAGTTCAGGCCATAAACCGGAACGTCAGCCTCACGCGCGAGGCGCTTGATGAGCGGATGTTCCGCACGACATGGAATGCACCAGCTGGCGAACACGTTCAGAACCGAAACCTCGCCCTTGGATATATCGGCGCGTGACAATCCGCGGTCACGGCCTGGCAATGGGGGCAACTGGAAATCGGGTGCCGGTTTACCCAGCAAGGCCGACGGCACAACAGATGTATCTTTACCAATATTCGTCAGAAAGACACCGGCAAGAGCAGCAAAGAGTACCAGCGGGATGACTGCGATCCAGAATCTCATGAAGCGGGAACTCCGTTTTTCTTATAGCGCAGGATAATGCGCGTACAGATACTGATAGCACCGCCGATCAGCATCAGTAGCATTCCGCCCCAAACCCAGGGCATCATTGGCAGGAACCGGACGGTTACGACACGCCCGCCATCTTCGGCCCGTTCGCCAACGGAAACATGCAAATCCCCATCGCGTCCGTGCCAGATATCGGCTTCCTTGGTTTCGATGCCGCGGATCGGATAATAGCGGACTTCGGGGAACAGTTCGGCGACCGGCTGGGCGTTGCGATAGATGATGAAGGTCGCCTTGCGGGTGGCGAAGTTTTCACCGGGCAGCAGCGCCACACCTTCGTATTGCAGGTTATAGGGGCCGATCTGAATACTTTGTCCGGTGCGCGCCGAAAGCGAGATCTGCTGTTCCCAGATGGCACTGGCTGATCCCCCGGCGATCAGGATGGCGATCCCGATATGGGCAAAGGTCATGCTGAGATAGCGGGGGCCAAGAAGCTGCAGATTGCGGTATTTGCCTTCGCCGTGGTCGGGTTGACGCCACAGGCGTTCCCAAAGATCACCAAGGGCAGCGGTAAAGACCCAGGCCGCAAGACCGATCCCCAGCAACGGCAGCGGGGAGGCATCGATAAAGCGCATCCAGACAAACAGGATCACGATCAGCGACATCATGGCGGCCAGCTTCATCCGCCGCCCGATCTGCCATGTTTCGTCCTTGCGCCAGCGCAGCGTCGGGGCAAAGCCCATCAGAAACAGAAGTGGCAAACCGATGGGGATCAGGGCCTGAACAAAGAACGGTGGGCCAACCGTGATGATATCGCCGCCCAGCCAGCGCAGGAACAGCGGATAAATGGTGCCGATCAGGACGGTGGCCGCCGCAACCGAGAGCATCACACTGTTGAGGAACATGCCGCTTTCGCGCGATACCAGCGAGAAGTCCTTGTCATCGATCATGTCGGTCGCACACCGCCAGAACATGAAATAGGCCCCGCCAAACAGAACGCAGAAGGCAACCAGAAGGGCAACAGCGTCGCCACTGCTGAGCAGGGCGGTTGGCAACGGACCCAATAGATCGGAGCGTACGAGGAATGTCCCGAACCAGCCAGCAGCAAAGGCCGACAGCGCCAAAAGAGCCGTCCAGGGTTTCAGGGTTTCGGTTTTTTCAAGAACGGCCCGACAATGCAGGAATGCCGTGGTCAACAGCCACGGTAGCAATAATGCATTTTCGGATGTATCCCAGTACCACCAGTTGCCCCAAGCCTGTTCGGTATAAGCACGGTAGGCGTTGATGGCGATGGCACCGCCCAGCAATGTCCAGGAAACCATCGTCCACGGGCGCAGTTGTTCCGACCATGCACGGTCAAGCTTCGCACCCGGCAGTGCGGCAAAGGTCACCGCGAAAATCACCGATAATCCGGCAAGACCGGCATACAGGATCGGCCCGCGTGCCATACCGGCAAGGTCCTGCAATTCCGGATCAAGACCGTTGCCGTCAAGCGGTGCGATGCCCGACCGGATAAACGGATCGGCGTCAATGATTGTTACCGCCGCCAGAAGGGCGACAATGATGCCAAGGATACCAAGGGCGACACGATCCTGTTCGGTAACGCCGCGCGCAATGCTTTGCAGGGCGTATATCAGTGTCGCCAGTGTGCTGGTCGCAACCCAGAACAGCATGGCGCCGCTATCGGAGATGACGGAGGCACCGATACGGTAAATCATCGGGGTAGATGAATGACTGTAATCGGCGACCACGGGCAGGGTAAAATCACTGACAATAAAGGAATGGATCAGGGCAGCTTCGGCAATGATTGCCAGAACGCACATGGCAAAGGGCAGGGGCCAGACACCGAAACCGACATTTTCGGAAGTCCTGGTATTGCCGGTCAGTCCATCTGGCAAGGTTCCGCCAGCAATTGCCGGTGTCATTGTCGGTGTCATTGTCGTTGTCGGGCCGAGCGCGCGATAGCTTGCGCGAAACAGGGCCGGACAGAACAGGACGGCCTGACAGGTTCCCAATGCAAGAATCAGGATAAGGGCAAAATGTCCAAACTCTGCGATCATGCGTTCTTCAGATTTCCCCGATATGTGGTGTTCACCAAACGAACACCACTCAGCCCCTGCTGTCAAACAGCAAGGCATCCACCCAGTTTAATGCCGCTTTGATGGCTTCAATATGAGGTTTTTATGATGGCAGAATGTGGCTTAATTACGCATCTGTTCGGCGTTGCGGGCTTCGATTTCTTCCCAATAACCGCTTTTTTTCAATGAGTCAGCGACCTCGGGCGGCATGTAGTTTTCATCATGCTTGGCCAGAACTTCGGATGCGATGAACTGGCCCTCGGAACCCATATGGCCCTCGGCGACGACGCCCTGACCTTCGCGGAACAGGTCGGGAAGGATGCCGGTATAGGAAATGGTGACCGCATTTGCCATGTCGGTGACGATAAAGGTGACGGTTTCACCGCCGCCGAGTTTTTTAAGCGATCCTTCTTCGACGAGGCCGCCGACGCGCAGGCGCTGATCGGGATCAATCGGCGATTTTTCGGCGATTTCGGTCGGGCTGAAGAAGAACACAACCGAATCTTCAAATGCCGTAAGGGCCAAGGCAGCCGCCGCCCCGACCGCCAGAAGGGCAGCCATGACGATATACATGCGTTGACGTTTGCGGGATTTGGCACGCGAAAGAGACACTTTGATATTCTCCGCTCAGGAAGGCTTGGGCTCAGGAAGTCGGGGACTGGTCTGTTGTGCGGGCACGTCTGGGACGTCGGGCTTTCAGAACAGTTTCAAGCTGATCAAGTTCGGTCTGGCTCTGACGAAGGCCACGCAGGGTCATGATCAGAAGAATGATCATCGCAAGGGCTGCGATACCGTAACTGGCCCAGATATAGCTGCCATAGCCGCCCATTGAGAAGAACTCGTTCATTTGCTGGCTCCGGCGTTGTGACCCTGATCATAGGCGAGTTCGTCATGATCGCCGCTGGCAACGGGGCGTTCGTCAAACAGGCCGCTGAGTTGAAGCGCACGGATGCGCCGCTGGTTGAGTTCAAGGCGAACGCGCAGCACCAGAACGATGAAATAATAACCGGTGAAGGCAAAGGCCATGATCAGAAGCGGGGCGAGCATGCTGGGATCGATGCTGGGCCCGCCCATGCGGGCAACCGATGCCGGTTGATGCAGGGTATTCCACCAGTCGACGGAAAATTTGACGATCGGCACATTGATCGCGCCGACCAGTGCCAGGGCCGATCCGGCCTTTGATCCGCGTTCGGGATCGTCAAAGGCATTCACAAGTGCGATATAGCCAAGATAGAGGAACAGCAGGATCAGCATTGATGTCAGACGCGCATCCCACACCCACCATGTTCCCCACATCGGTTCGCCCCAAAGCGACCCGGTAACAAGCGTAAGGGCGGTGAATGTTGCGCCAACCGGTGCGGTGGCGCGCGCGCAGATATCGGCAAGCGGATGTTTCCAGATCAGGCTCATGGCCCCGCAAAGAGCCATGCCGACATAACAGAACAGTCCCATCCATGCCGCGGGCACGTGGATATACATGATGCGGACGGTGTTGCCCTGCTGATAGTCAACCGGCGATCCGATCAGGGCCAGATAAAGCCCGGCGGCGGTCAGAATGACGGTCAGCGCGACCACCCAGGGCATCATGGCCCCGGTCAGTTTCAGAAACACGCTTGGTTTGGCGAAACGATGCATTTTCTCTCGTCCGTTTGCGGCGATGCCGCCGAAGGTCGTCTGTTTTAAGTTATTCCACGGCCTGCCGGATGGCGTGGGCCGTGGCAAACGGGGCGGCAGCCAAAGACAGTAACAGGATCGCCCCCATGATCTGTAACTGTGCCTGGGCGGAAATGCCAAGCAATGCGGCCTCGACCGCACCGGCACCGAAAATCAGTACCGGTATATATAGTGGCAGGACCAGCAATGACACCAGCACACCGCCGCGTCGTGCCCCCAAAATCAGTGCCGCACCAATCGCCCCGATCAGGCTGAGTGCCGGTGTGCCGATCAGCATGGCGATCATCAGGGTGCCAAAGCCATCCTGATCCATATTGAGCATCACGGCCATCACGGGTGCCGCAATAATCAGCGGCAGGCCGGTCGTCAGCCAATGGGCGCACACCTTGCCCAGAACCAGCAATTCCAGCGGTGCAGGCGACAGGGTCAGCAATTCCAGCGTGCCATCCTCGTAATCGGTCTGAAAGACACGTTCGAGTGACAGCATGGCCGCCAGCAGGGCCGAGACCCAGATCACACCCGATGCAATGCGCGCCAGAATATTGGCTTCGGGGCCGACACCGAACGGAAACAGGGTGGTGGTTACGATAAAGAAGGCAACCACCATCACGGAATCCGCACCCTGACGCAGGGCCAATCGCAAATCACGACGCAGGATGGCGACAAAGGCATTCATATCGCGGCCTCCGTCGTTCTGCCTTGATCCATGTCGAGTGAGAGATGCTGGTTGGCATCTTCATCATCATGTTCGATCAGCCATTCCATCATCGGGATGGCAAACGGATCAAGATCAAGGATGATCGGTGCCGCGATATCCAGATCGACATGGGTGGAATAAATCACGATGCCGCCTTTGGCCCGGAATTCGGCGATCAGACGCGCCAGTTCGGCACAGCTTTCGCGATCAAGGCCAACGGTCGGCTCGTCGAGCAGCCAAAGGTCGCTTTGACCCAGCAGGATACGGGCAAGGGCGGTGCGGCGTTTTTGACCACTTGAAAGATATCGCCCGGCGGTTTTGCCAAGGTGATGAATATCAAGGGCGCGAAGCGCCTGATCGATTTCGGCATCAATATCGGAAATACCGCGCAGTTCGGCCCACAGGCGCAGATTATCGCGAACGGTCAGGACCGGTTTGATCGCGTCCTGATGACCAAGGTAATGCAGGCGCGCGCGATGGCCGATTTTATCATCGTCGATATCATCCCCCTGCCAGCGGATGGTGCCGCGGCGCGGGGCCATGAGGCCCGCCATCAGGCGCAAAAGGCTTGATTTTCCTGCACCATTGCGACCGCGCAGCATCACGGCATCGCCGGTATTGGCGCTAAAGGAAAGATCGCCAAAGACCAGACGTTCGCCACGCAGACAGGTCAGATCAGAACCGGTAAAAACTGTCATCTAACTCGTTTGACTGTCGGAATTCATGCCGGATGCGCTTTTTCTATACCGCGCCCGACGTTATTAATCATGCTTTATCCGACATTGGATGTGATGACATTGTTTCAAATCAATCCAAAAAGACGTGAAACGCCGCAGCGATCAAAAATCGGCTGCGGCGCGGGCAAAGCGATAGCAGATCAGAAACGGATGACCGAGGCACTTCGAACCGGCCCGCCGCGGCCTTCCTGAACAAGGACCGCGACACCGCCGTCGCAAGGCTGGTTCAGGGCGAAATCAAGTTCGCGCTGCATGCCGTCCCACTGCCCAAGATCGATCATTTCGCGCACGACATTGGCATGAACCAGACGCCGCCCGGCATTTTCGCCAGACCGGACATCGCGTGCCTGTTCGCGATCAAACCCGATCAGCCAAAGCTGATAGGACTGCCCGGCAGGCGGGGTATTGAGCATGCCGAGCTTTAATTTGCCACTGGCGGGGCTGGTTCGATTATCTGATAGCAGGGCCAGTTCCGCCCATTCCCGAAGCGGGGTCGTTTCATTGCTGGTGGTGACGATTCGGCCTTTGTCGGTGGCGCGAACGACCTGATCGCCGTTGATCACGACCTGCGGGGTGTAGACATAGCGTTCACGCATGCGACCAGCATAGTCGCGTTGCCGTTCGGTATTGGCCGCACTGGAAAACGGATCTTCCCAGCCCAGATAGTTCCAGTAATCGACATGAAACGACAGGGCAAGAAGGTCACCATGTTCCTGATTTAATTCGTAAAGAACACGATCCGCCGGAGGGCAGGAATTGCATCCTTCGGATGTGTAAAGCTCGATCACGGCGCGGGGTGACGTGGACTCGCCAGCATGTGCCAGCGATAAACCACCCATGAACGCGGTTCCAAGCATGAAGATAATGGGGCGAAGCTGTTTCATGGATGGATGATGCCCCAAAATGCCTATCAACCACCAATCACAAGGCGTTGAAAGGTCCGTTTGCGCCAAAACGACCGATTTTTGCGCAAAACACGGCAATTTAGACAGGAGATTTCGGGAGATCGGTGTTATTAGCTCCGGTCAATTCCGAAAGGAGGCAAAAGGTCTTCACGGAATGCGTGAGGTGAAATCACCTTTGCGTTTATAGAGAAAAATGAGGAACCGGCACTGCGGCGGGAGCGACTTACCGCGGATGCCAGTCCAAGAAAGGTTTGCAGGCAATGATTAAACGAGAGCATTGGGGGTCACGCCTCGGCTTTATCCTGGCGGCTGCCGGGTCGGCGGTGGGGCTGGGCAACATCTGGAAGTTTCCCTATATGGCGGGCGAGAATGGCGGTGGTGCCTTCTTGCTGATTTATCTGGCGCTGGTTTTCACCATTGGCCTGTCGGTCATGCTGGCTGAAATGGTCATTGGCCGGATGACGGCAAAGAACGCCATTGGCGCGTTTGCAAAGCTCAAGGGCGGTGCATGGCCGCTGGTGGGGCTTTGTGGTGTTGCGGCTGCCTTTATCATCCTGTCATTTTACAGTGTCGTCGCCGGCTGGACGATTTCCTATATGGTCAAATCGATCACCGGGGCGCTGGCGATTGAAGACCCGGCCGCATTGGGCAGCATCTTTGGCGGGTTCATTGCCGATCCGGTTTCGCCGCTGATCTATCATGCGATCTTCATGGCGTTGACGGTTTTTGTCGTCCTGGCGGGTGTTGGTTCGGGTATTGAACGTGCGTCAAAGATTTTGATGCCGGCCCTGTTTGCGTTGTTGCTGGTGCTTATCGTGCGTTCCGTGACCCTGCCGGGTGCAGGTGAAGGCATTGCCTTCCTGCTGTCGCCGGACTTTTCCAAAGTGACATGGGCAACGGTATCGGAAGCGCTTTCGCAGGCGTTCTTCTCGCTTTCGCTTGGGATGGGGGCGATGATTACCTATGGCTCGTATCTGAGCAAAAAGGAAAATATCGCCAGTTCGGCCGGTTGGGTGACGCTGCTTGATACGTCGGTTGCGGTCATGGCCGGTCTTCTGATCCTGCCAGCCGTGTTTGCATTCGGCTTTGATCCAAGTGCCGGTCCGGGCCTGACCTTTATTACGTTGCCAGCGGTGTTTGCGCATATGCCGATGGGGTCGATCTTTGCGTTCATGTTCTTCCTGTTGCTGGGGATTGCGGCATTGACGTCGGCGGTTTCGATCCTTGAGGTGGTTGTTGCCTATTTCGTTGATGACCGTGGCATCAGCCGCAAATGGGCATCGATCACGGTGGGGGTGATCATCTTCCTGCTGGGGATTCCGTCCTCGCTGTCGATGGGGCTTATGGGCGAGTTCAAGATCTTTGGCCTCGGCTTCTTTGATCTGATGGATTATGTCAGCTCGAAATTGCTGCTGCCGATTGGTGGCCTGTTCATCTCGCTGTTTGTTGGCTGGGTTGTCTGGGGCAAGGCCAAGGAAGATATTGCCGCCCATAATGGCGTGGTGCCGTTCTGGATCAATGGCTGGGGCATTATCGTGAAGTTCATCGCACCGCTTGCGATTGCCTTCATTCTGCTCAAGGGACTTGGCGTGCTTTAGGCCGCTTTTTTCACAGCAGACGACATGCGAAGGGCGGGGAATTTCCCCGCCCTTTTTGCTGGGGATCAAACCGGATCAGGAGGCTTCGGCCGGTCTTTGCTGAGACAGGGTGAGGATTTCATCAGCGCACATCGGTTTGCCCAGAAGGTATCCCTGTATGTAATCGCATCCGGCATCGCGCAGCAGTTTGAGCTGCGCGTTGGTTTCGACACCTTCGGCGACGCATTTTTTGTGCAGGTTCTGCGCCATATTCAGGATGGTGATCGCAAGCGCACTGCCTTCGCGTCCCTGATTGATGTCGTCGACAAAACTGCGATCCATCTTGATCGTGTCAAACGGCAGTTTGCGCAGGTAGCTGAGACTGGAAAAACCGGTACCAAAATCATCAAGTGCGATTTTGACGCCCAGATCGCGAATGCGCTGCATGTTGGCGCGCATTTCTTCGATATTCTGCATGAACAGGCTTTCGGTGATTTCGATTTCCAGCCGGTCTGCCGCCATGCCCTTTTCGACCAGAATGGTTCTGATCTGTTCGGCAAGATCGACGGTGCCATAGAATTGCTGGACCGAGACATTCACCGCCATCGTGACGTTGTGCAGGCCCTTTTCACGCCATGCGACCGCCTGACGGCAGGCGTGGCGCAATACCCAGCGCCCCAGTTCGCCGATCACGCCCATTTCCTCGGCTACCGGAACAAAGACCGAGGGGGGGATCGCCCCCCGTTGCGGATGGTTCCAGCGCAACAGGGCTTCGACGCCGTGCAGGTTGCCGGTGCGGGCTTCGAATTGCGGTTGATAGACCAGATGAAATTCATCGCGATCCAGCGCCTGACGCAGGGCACTTTCAAGGGCAAGGTCGGCATCGCTGCGTGAATGACTGGCGCGGTTATAGCGGCTGAACCGGTTTCGGCCCTGTTCCTTGGAATGCATCATCGCAATTTCGGCATTGCGCAAAAGATTGGCGGTATCGTTGGCGTCGTGCGGGAAGGATGCGATGCCGATGCTGGCCGAAATATAGATTTCCTGTCCCTTGCTGGTCAGGTGCGGTTGGTTTAACGCTTTTAAAAGATCATCGGCCAGTGCGGCATCATCATCGGCGGAAGTCCCCCCCGAAAGCAGAATGGCATATTCATCCGCACCAACACGCGCCAGAACACCCCCCTGATCCAGACGGCGATGCAGCCGACGGGCAACTTCGACCAGAACGTCGTCACCGTCACTGTGTCCCAGTGTGTTGTTCACCCGCTGGAAATTATCGATATCGAGCAGCAGGATCGTCAGGCGGGTTCCCTTGCGGCGGGACTCGCCGATGCCGTGGGCCAGCAGTTCAAGGAACCGGCGGCGATTGGGATAGCCGGTCAGTTCGTCAATATGGGCAAGCCGCAGAATGTCTTCGCGGTTTTTCTTGCGTTCGCTGATGTCGGTAAAGATCGAGGCATACTGGCTGATCTGGCCATCGGCATCACGGATCGCGATGATCGACAGCCATTCGGGATAAATTTCGCCGGATTTGCGGCGGTTCCAGATTTCGCCTTCCCATTTGCCGTGCTGTTGAATATCGCGCCACATCGAGGTGTAAAATTCGCGAGACTGACGACCCGATTGCAGGATATTGGGGTTTTTGCCGATCACGTCCGATGCGTTGTAACCCGTGACCCGGGTGAAGGCCGGATTGACCAGTTCGATCGTGCCATCGGCGGCACAGACCATGATCCCGTCCGGCGATGTTTCAATGATCTTGTCTGCCAGAAACAGCGACCGGCGGGCCTTGGTCAGTTCGACATCGCGGCCCTCCATCACGGACCTGAGATGGGCGAAGTAATCCTGTTCGATGAATTCCAGCAGATCGGCGAATGACAGAACACCGATGACATTGCCGGTTTCATCAATGACCGCAAGATGGCGGATATGTTGGGCCAGCATCGTGTCGCGGGCGTTGTTCAGGCTGGACTTGGCGGAAATGACACGCAGCGGACGGCTGGCAATTTCGATGGCCGGTGTTGCGTGATCGCCATTGGCAAGATTGCGCAGGATATCGCGTTCGGTAATGATCCCGGTGTGATCAAGCATCGAAACCGGGTCGGTCGCGACCGACGGATCATAGACAATCGCACAATCGCATTTGGCATCATGCATGCGCGCGCGCAGTTCCGACATCGGGATATCGCCATCGACAAAGATTGTCGTGCGGCGGATGGCGGCCCCGACATCCCCATCGCCCAGTTTGCGCCAACTGCCCTGTTGGCGGATCAGGTCAGACTGGCTGATGATTCCGGCAAGGCGGTTTTCCGCATCCACGCTGACCAGATGACGGACATGGCGTTCGCGCATACGGATGATGGCGGCCTCGGGCGTGGCATGGACCGATATGCTGTGAACCGGGGCCGACATCCATTTCGATATCGGCTCGTTCAGGGTGGCTTCGCAGTCGGCGGGCAGGGACAGGCAATCCTTTTCCGTCCAGATTCCGATCGGCAGGTGATCCTGTGTCACGATGATGGAGCTGCAATTGGCTTCGCGCATCATGTCGATGGCCTGACCAATCGCGGTTTCCGGCCCGCAACGCAACACGATGCCGGGGGAAATCGTACCTACAGTCAGGTGGGTGGTATTGCCATCGGCAAAACTGGGGCGCGTCATGATAACCTGTTGCTGTCCAAATCCTGTCAGGTGCCCGGTTTGCGGGCATTATTGGTTAGAGTCAGGACCCATCCCTATCAAATCGTCGGGACGGCTGACTTGTTATAAATCAATGGATATATGTGGTTTGGGTTTGTCGCAATTTAAAGATGCGTTCCACGCAAAAACACCCCCGTCCTTGACAGACGGGGGTGTTTCGCATTCAGCAGGCTTCTGATTTCAGGCGAAATCAGGCAGCTTTCATCATGTTACGCAGAACGAACTGCAGAATGCCGCCGTTCTGGTAGTAAAGGACTTCGTTTTCGGTATCGATACGGCAGGTGGCAATGACCTCTTCGGTGGAGCCATCCTTGCGCGTGATACGAACCGTAACGTCCTGCATCGGGTTGATACCGTTGCCGATACCCAGAACGTCGAAGACTTCGGTGCCGTCGAGCTTGTAAGTCGCACGACCTTCACCATTCTTGAACTGCAACGGCAGGACGCCCATGCAGACCAGGTTGGTGCGGTGGATACGTTCGAAGCTTTCGGCCAGAACAGCTTTGACGCCAAGCAGGTTGGTGCCTTTGGCTGCCCAGTCACGGGACGAACCGGTGCCGTATTCCTTACCGGCGATGACAACCAGCGGGGTGCCCTCGGCCTGGTAACGCATGGCAACATCATAGACCCAGCCCTGTTCGCCGGACGGGTAATGAACCGAAACACCGCCTTCGGTGCCCGGTGCCATTTCGTTGCGGATACGGATGTTGGCAAAGGTGCCGCGCATCATGACTTCGTGGTTCCCGCGGCGTGCGCCATAGGAGTTGAAGTCACGAACCGCAACGCCGTGCGCCTTGAGGTATTCACCTGCCGGGCTTTCTTCCTTGATCGAACCGGCCGGAGAAATGTGGTCGGTGGTCACGGAGTCAGCAAGGATCAGGAGCGGACGTGCACCATGAACTTCCGAGAACGCACCCGGTTCTTTCGCCATATTGACGAAGTAGGGCGGGTTCTGGACGTAGGTCGATTTGCCATCCCATTCGAAGGTTTCGCCTTCGGTGACTTCGATTTCCTGCCACGGTTTCGGGCCGGCAAAGATGTTGTCATAACGATCTTTGTACATCGAAGCAGAGATCGAGGATGCGATGGTGTCCGCGATTTCCTTGTTGGTCGGCCAGATGTCTTTCATGAAGACGTCTTTGCCATCTTTGTCGGTGCCGATCGGGTCTTTGTTCAGATCGACCTTCAGGTTACCGGCAAGGGCATAGGCAACAACCAGCGGCGGGGAGGCAAGATAGTTTGCCTTGACCTGCGGGCTGATACGACCTTCGAAGTTACGGTTGCCCGACAGAACGGCGGTCACGAGCATGTCGTTGCCGTCAATTGCCTCGATGATCGGGTCGGCCAGCGGACCGGAGTTCCCGATACAGGTGGTGCAACCGAAACCGGCAACGTTAAAGCCGAGCTTGTCGAGATAGGTCTGAAGACCGGCTTTTTCGAGATAGTCGGCAACAACCAGCGAGCCCGGTGCAAGCGAGGTTTTCACCCACGGTTTGCTTTTAAGGCCGAGTTCAACCGCTTTTTTCGCCAGCAGGCCGGCTGCGATCAGCACGCTCGGGTTCGAGGTGTTGGTGCAGGACGTGATGGCGGCAATAACGACGTTACCGTCTTTCATTGCGAAGTTTTCGTTCGAAACCGGAACAGAACGATCCGCATCAACACCCGGTGCCATGTCGGCAAAGGTCTTGGTGAAGCTTGAAACGGCATCTTTGAGCAGAACGCGGTCCTGCGGACGTTTCGGACCGGACAGAGCCGGTTCAACGGTCGAGATGTCGAGTTCAAGGGTCGAGGTATATTCGGCTTCGAAGCTCGGGTCGCGCCACATGCCCTGTTCTTTGGCATATGCTTCGACCAGTGCGATCTGTTCTTCGGAACGACCGGTGTTACGCATATAGTTCAGCGTTTCATCGTCAATCGGGAAGAAGCCACAGGTCGCACCGTATTCCGGTGCCATGTTACCGATGGTCGCACGATCCGGCAGGCTCATATGATCCAGCGCGTCGCCATAGAATTCGACGAACTTGCCAACAACGCCCTTCTCGCGGAGCATCTGAACGACGCGCAGCACGAGGTCGGTTGCGGTGATGCCTTCTTTCATCGAGCCGGTCAGTTTGAAACCGACGACTTCGGGGATCAGCATCGAGATCGGCTGGCCGAGCATTGCGGCTTCGGCTTCGAGACCGCCAACACCCCAGCCCAGAACGGCAAGGCCGTTGACCATGGTGGTGTGGGAATCGGTACCAACCAGCGTATCGGGGTAGGCAACGGTTTTGCCGTTATCATCCTGGCCGGTCCAGACGACCTTGGCGAGATGTTCGACGTTCACCTGGTGGCAGATGCCAGCCCCCGGCGGAACGATGCGGAAATTGTTGAACGCATTCTGGCCCCAGCGCAGGAACTCGTAGCGTTCGCCGTTACGTTCGAACTCGACTTCCATGTTTTTGTCGAGTGCGTCGTCGGTGCCAAAGAAGTCGATCATGACCGAGTGGTCAATGACGAGGTCAACAGGTGAAAGCGGGTTCACCTTCTGGGCGTCGCCGCCCATCTTGACGACGGCATCGCGCATCGCGGCAAGGTCAACAACGGCAGGAACGCCGGTGAAGTCCTGCATCAGGACGCGGGCCGGACGATAGTTGATCTCGTGCGAGCTCGAACGGGATTTGAGCCACTCGACAACAGCTTTGACATCGTCGGTTTTGACAGTGAAATCGTCTTCGTAGCGCAGAAGGTTTTCCAGAACGACCTTCAGCGTAAACGGAAGCTTGGAAACGTCGCCGATTTTTTCGGAAGCAACTTTAAGGCTGTAATAGTCGTAGGACTTGTCCCCGACATTCAGCGTGCGGCGCGTTTGCAGGTTGTCTTTGCCACAAATGGACATCAGACCCTCCTCAAGGTGGTTAAAGGGCTTGTCGTGACAAGACACCCCGACCGTCGGAGCGCCGAGCGGTGGGCTATCTGTATCTCGTGACGCGGGTCACGGCTACATATGTATGTGCCACGGGGTTACACCACAATTCCCCCTGAAAGTCCAGACCCGCAAAAGGGTCATTCTTGAAATCCCTGCGATAACAACGAATTGGTGAATGGTTGGCGTGTAATGGCAATCAGAAGGTATCTGATTCGGGTGAAAAACACCGTGAATCCGCCCGAAGATCATTCGCGAGTCCACAGGATCACCGCCATATCTGGAAAGACTCGAATGTAGAGGATGGCCTGTACTATCGGGGGAAATCCTGTCCGAAGGGGAACGAATCGGGTGATCGCCTGAATGCAACAGGGGACAATTTCGGCATTTGTCAGAGCACAGTTGGTGCAGCGCGAACAGGAACCTGAATGTTGCGATGCAATAATTTTCAGCCTTTCAGTATGCGGGTTGTGTCGTGATGACCTTACGGAATTATAGGTAGAAGTACATTCATCAGACCAGAACGCAAAAATTGTGCGATGCGAATTTGTGAAAAGTCTCAATGCGTTGCTGTGCAACACGTTGACGGCATTTGCTGAAATTGGTACTTAAATACGTATTAAATGTGCCAAGCCCGGTTTCCGTAAGGTCCGGGTCAGATAAAAACCGGCACATCATCAGGGAAACTGAACAAGAGGCACGGGGTATCCACCTTGAAATCCGGTCAACCGGAAGAAGGGGTGCCTGCGGCCCAAGTCAGGGAGGATAAGCGACGTTATGACGTCACAGGGTCCCATTTTGCAGATCAGCGACGTATCGCTTGTGTTTGGCGGCGTGCGCGCGCTAAGCGACGTCAGCTTTTCCGTCCAGCCCGGCGAGCTGTTTTCAATCATTGGTCCGAACGGGGCCGGCAAGACATCGATGCTGAACTGCATTTCGGGTCGGTATCAGCCAACCACCGGGTCAGTGTCCTTCAAGGGGCAGGATGTCACGGGGCTCAAGCCCAATGACCGGGCCGAGCTTGGCATCGGGCGTACCTTCCAGAACCTGGCCCTTTTTGGTCATATGAGTGTCCTTGACAACATCATGGTCGGGCGGCACCACCTGCTTAAAAACAATTGCTTTACCGGACCGCTTTACTGGTTTTCCGGCGCGCAGAAGGAAGAGCTTGAACATCGGCGCTTCTGCGAGGACGTGATCGACTTCCTTGAAATTTCCCACATCCGCAAGGCAACCGCCGGGACGCTGTCCTATGGATTGCGCAAGCGTGTCGAACTGGCGCGTGCGGTGGCGTTGCGCCCCGATCTGATCCTGCTTGATGAGCCGATGGCGGGCATGAACCTCGAAGAAAAAGAGGACATGGCGCGCTTTATCATCGATCTGAACGAAGAATGGGGCATGACGGTTGTCATGATCGAACATGACATGGGGGTGGTGATGGATATCTCCAACCGGGTCATGGTTCTTGATTTCGGTCGCAAGATTGCCGCTGGCCTGCCCGAAGAAGTCATGGCCAACAAGCATGTCAAAAAGGCCTATCTCGGCGAAGACGATGACGCAACCGACGAAGACGAGCAGGTGGCCTGAACATGAGCAGCAATACCCCCGATTACGCAAATGTGCAGGCACTTGATACCTTCCCGAAGGTGCTGGCGTATAATGCGCGCCACTGGGGCGACGAAATTGCCATGCGCGAAAAGGAATTCGGCATCTGGCAGGAATTCACGTGGAAAGATTACAACGACCGCGTCAAATGGATGGCGCTTGGTCTGCGCGATATGGGCATCACGCCCGGCGATGTGATCGGTATTATTGGCGAAAACCGGCCGGAATGGGTTTGGGGTGAAATCGCCGCCCATGCGCTGCGTGCGATGTCGGTCGGCCTGTATCAGGACAGTCTTCATGAAGAAGTCGCTTATCTGATCACCTATTCCGGTGCGCGGGTTCTGATCGCCGAGGACGAGGAACAGTGTGACAAGCTTCTGGAACTGGCCGATCAGATTCCGACGGTTGAGCACATTGTTTATTGCGATCCGCGCGGAATGCGGAAATACGAAGATCCGCGCCTGATGGATATCGAAAAGCTTTATGAACTTGGTCGCGAGATCGAGGCAAAAGACCCCGGTGCCTATGATGTGATGGTCGCCGATACGCGTGGTGATGAATGCGCGATCCTGTGCACCACGTCGGGTACGACGTCCAAGCCGAAAATGGCGATGCTCAATGCCGGGGATTTCCTTGATCATTGTGCCGCCTATCTGCGGGCCGACCCGAAATATCCGGGGGATAATTATGTTTCGGTTCTGCCGCTGCCATGGATCATGGAACAGGTTTATGTCGTTGGTCAGTCGCTGATCAGCCGCCAGATCGTCAATTTCGTCGAAGAACAGGAAACGATGATGGCCGATCTTCGCGAGATCGGACCGAACTTCGTTCTGCTGGCACCGCGCGTCTGGGAGGCGATTGCCGCCGATGTCCGCGCCCGCATGATGGATGCCACCCTGTTCAAACAGAAAATGTATGATTTCGGCATGGCTTTGGCCCGTACCGCCCTTGATGGTGGCGGGCATTCCAAGATTGCCGATATCCTGCTGATGAATGCGTTAAAGGATCGGTTGGGCTTTTCCAATTTGCGGTCTGCTGCGACCGGCGGGGCGGCGATGGGGCCGGAAACCTTCAAGTTCTTCCATGCCATGGGGGTGCCGCTGCGTCAGCTTTATGGCCAGACCGAACTTTGCGGAGCCTATACGATCCATCAGCCCGATGACATTGATTTCGACACGGTCGGGCGCGCGTTCGACAATTCGGAAATCAAAATCATCAATACCGATGAAAACGGTGTTGGCGAAATTGTCGCGCGCACATCGGGGATGTTTACCAGTTACTATAAAAATCAGGCCGCCTATGACGAGGATGTCCGGGATGGCTGGATGCATACGGGCGATGCCGGTTACTTCAAGGAAGACAACAAGCATCTTGTGGTGATCGACCGTCTGAAGGATCTGGCGGAAACATCAAAAGGCGTGCGGTATTCGCCGCAGTTTATTGAAAACAAACTGAAATTCTCGCCCTTCATCGCCGAGGCCGTGATCCTTGGCAAGGGATTGCCGTTCCTGTCGACCATGATCTGCATCCGGTATTCGATCATGGCCAAATGGGCCGAGCAGCGCGGGATTGCCTTTACCAACTATACCAACCTGTCGGCCCAGCCGCAGGTCTATGACATGATCGTTGATGAAATCCGTCAGGTGAATGAAACCCTGCCGGAAGCCCAGCGCATCAAGCGGTTCCTGCTGCTTTACAAGGAACTGGATGCCGATGACGGCGAACTGACGCGCACGCGCAAGGTCCGCCGCAGTGTGGTCGCCGAAAAATACGCCGACATCATCGATGCGGTTTATGCCGGTAATGACAAGGTTGATATCGACACCATGATCACCTTCCAGGACGGGTCGAAAACCCGCATCCAGACAAGTGTGAAGGTGGTCGATCTGGACGGGGACAAGGCCGCACAGACGGCCCCCAAAGCCGCCGAATAAGGCTGCGATAAAACAGTGCGCCCCAAACGCCATCAAGGTTGCGGGGCCGCCATTACAGGGATGGCAACATGAATTTCGAACTTCTGTTCCAGCTTCTGCTTAACGGGCTGATTGTCGGAACATTGTATGGCGTCGTCGCCATGTGTTTCGTGCTGATCTACAAATCGACCCAGATCGTGAACTTCGCACAGGGCGAGTTCCTGTTGATCGGGGCGTGGGTCTGTTACGCATTCCTTGTCGAAATGCATATGCCGTTCTGGCTGGGCTTTATCTTTACATTACTGTTCATGATGGCGTTTGGCATCATTTTGCAAATGGTGGTTCTGCGCCCGATGATCGGCGAGCCGATCATTTCGGTGATCATGGTGACGATCGGGCTTTCGATTTTCTTCCAGGCGGCGACCAAATGGATATTCGGTGCGACCACGGCGACCTATCCGCAGGTGTTTGAAACACGGTCGGTCAACCTGATGGGGATGCAGATCGAAACCGCCTATATCATGAGTTTCGTGATCTCGCTGGTGATCATGGCGGCGTTCTACTGGTTCTTCAAATATTCCAAGCTGGGCCTTGCGATGCGGGCCACGGCCTTTGACCAGCAGGTCGCGCAAAGCCTTGGTATTTCGGTGAAAACCGTGTTTGCGATGTCCTGGGCGATTTCGGCCCTGGTATCGGGGGTTGCCGGTATCGTGATCGGGATGGTCAACGGGGTTTCATCCGCGCTTTCGGTCATCGGGATCAAGGTGTTCCCGGCGGTTATTCTGGGCGGGCTTGATTCAATCATCGGCGCGATTGTCGGGGGTGTGATCATCGGACTGCTGGAAAACACCGCCGAGTTTGTCGATGGTCAGTATCTGCACTGGGGCAACCTGTTTTCGATCGCACCGTTCTATGTGCTGATCATCATTCTTTGCATCAAGCCATACGGTCTGTTTGGCACCAAAGACATCGAACGCATCTAAGGGGCGGAGTAATAGGTTATGGCTGGATTTTCGATGCGTCCCTGCGGTGATTTTCGCACCACCTACCGACAGGATACGCGGATTTTTGATACCACCTTTGTCCGCAATGCCGCGATTTTGGGTGTGATCGCAACCGCGCTGATCCCGTTTGTTCTGGATGGTTATTACGTCAACCTGTTCATTCAGATTTCGTACTTTGCCATTGCTGCCCTTGGTCTGAATATTCTGGTCGGCTTCACCGGGCAGATTTCATTGGGTCATGCGGCATTCTTTGGGTTTGGTGCCTTTGCATCGGCCTGGATCAACAACACGACCGGCATTCCGGTTTTGCTGTCGATCCCGCTGGCTGGTCTGATGACGGCGGCTGTCGGGCTTTTGTTCGGTCTGCCTGCGGCCCGGATCAAGGGCCTTTATCTGGCGATTGCGACATTGGCAGCCCAGTTCATTCTGGAAGATTTCTTTGCCCGGGCTGACTGGTTTACCGGCGGCTCATACGGGGCGGCGGCAAATCCGGTCAATGTGTTTGGCTATGAAGTGCTCGACGATTTCAGCTTCTTCTATGTCTGCCTGTTCTTCCTGGTGATCATGTATCTGCTGGGCACCAACCTGATGCGGACCCGTGACGGGCGCGCCTTTGTTGCGGTACGGGATCATTATCTGTCGGCGGAAATCATGGGCATCAATCTGACGAAATACCGTCTGATGAGCTTTGCGATTTCATCCTTCTATGCCGGGATCGGTGGGGCGATGTATGGCCATTACCTTGGCTTCGTCTCCGCCGAGGGCTTTACTATCCTGCTGTCGATCCAGTTTCTGGGCATGATCATCATTGGCGGCCTTGGCTCGGTCAAGGGCACGCTGATGGGGACCATCTTTATGGTTCTGCTGCCCGAAGTCATGGAAAACGGTGTCGGGCTTTTAAGTGTTTTCGACTGGGCCAATTCGACGGCTGTGACCGACGGGCTGGCCTATATCAAGGAGATGGCGATCGGTCTGGCCATCATCCTTTTCCTGATCTTCGAACCGGATGGGCTCGCGCACCGCTGGCAGCAGATCAGGGCGTACTGGAAGCTTTATCCCTTCTCGTACTGATCAATATCGCCGAAACCCGGTCGCTTAAAAAACAAAGATCGGGACGAAAATCGGCGAAGGCCGGGAGGCTACTTTGTTTAGAAAAACGTCCAAGGGAGACGTCGTGATGAAAAGACTGATTGCTGCGACAGCGATTGTTGCAACCGGCCTGTCGGTTTCGGCAGCCAAAGCAGATGACGACATGGTTTTTGTCGGCCATCTGATGGACATCACCGGGGCGACCGGGTTCATTGGCAAATTCTATGCCGATGGTGTCCGTGACGCGCTTATGTATATCAATACCCACGGTGGCATTGACGGGACGGTTCTGGATTCAGAATCGGTCGATTACGCCTATAAGGTTCCGCAGGCGATTGCGAACTACAAAAAATGGCGTTCGCGCAACAACATGGTCGCCATGCAGGGCTGGGGCACGGGCGACACCGAAGCCCTGATCAGCTTTGTGGCCCAGGACAAGGTCCCGGTTTATTCCGCGTCCTATTCCGGCCATCTGACCGATCCGACCGGCAAAAACCCGAAAACCGCGAAACCGGCACCTTATAACTTCTTCTATGGCGCATCCTATTCCGACGCCTGCCGTGCACTGGTTCAGTGGGCTGCCGAGGATTGGAAAGCATCGGGTGGTTCGGGCAAACCGGTCTTCTCGCATATCGGGGATAACCATCCCTATCCGAATGCACCGAAAGAAGCCTGTGCGGAATACGCAACCGAACTTGGCTTTGACGTGACCGAGCCGGTCGTCGTTTCGATGAAGCCGGGCGATTTCAAGGCGCAGTGCCTGACGATCAAGGAAGCCGGAACCAATTATGGTTACCTTGGCAACCTCGGCCCGTCGGTCGTTTCGCTGGTCAAATCCTGCGATACGGTTGGTGCAAGTCCGAAATGGCTGGCCAATATCTGGGCGGGTGACTACGAAACGCTGAAAACCATCGGTGATGTTGAAAACTATGTCTTCCCGGCGATGACCAGCTTCTGGAGCGACGAGGGCGTACCGGGCATGGATCTTGTGCGCGAAATTTCGAAAATGTCCGATAGTTCGGGCGAACAGTTCCGCACCCATCACTATATCCGCGGCATTTGCTCGGCCTATTACATGAAAGAAGCCATGGAATGGGCCAAGGCCAATGGCGGCATCACCGGCGAAAACATCAAGGCCGGCATGTATGCCCGCACGGATTGGGTGCCTGCCGGTCTTGAAGGCGTTTGCATGCCTGCAACCTGGACTGCCGAAGACCATCGCGGCATCAACACCGTTAATATCTATAACGGCAGTGCCAAAGGCGGTGAGCCGACCGTAACCAAGGCGGCAACCGTGACCCTGCCGCGCCGTGACGACTGGCTTGGCTATTAAGTCGTAGTCAGAAGACGGATGTCTCCCGATGGTGTTCGGGGCGGGGTGGCGAAAAGCGCGCCCGCCCCGGCACCGGGGGATGTAATCAGAACGTGATCGAAGGGGACACCATGGCAGAGCCGGCCCGCAAAACCGAAACCGCAGAATCGTTGCTGTCGGTCAATAATATCGAAGTCGTGTATGACGAGGTGATCCTTGTCCTGCGCGGGGTGTCGCTTGAAGTCCCGCAAGGCAAGATCGTGACCCTTCTGGGCCCGAACGGTGCGGGGAAATCGACCACGCTCAAGGCTATTTCCGGTTTGCTCAAGACCGAGGATGGCAAGGTGACCCGCGGCGATATCAATTTCATGGGGCAGCAGATTGCCAACGGCAATCCCGAGGATATCGTGCGTTCCGGCCTGTTTCAGGTCATGGAGGGCCGCCGCATCATCGAAGACATGACCTGTGTCGAAAACCTTCGGCTTGGCGCCTATACCCGCAAGGACAAGGGCGTTAAGGACGATATCGACATGGTGTTTGAATATTTCCCGCGCCTGCGCGAACGTACCGGGCTTGCAGGTTACCTGTCGGGCGGGGAGCAGCAGATGCTGGCGATTGGCCGGGCCTTGATGGCACGCCCGAAAATGATTTTGCTTGATGAACCGTCGATGGGTCTGTCACCCTTGCTGGTGAAGGAAGTGTTCGGGATCATCGAAAAGATCAACCGCGAACAGGGCATTACCATGCTGATCGTGGAACAGAATGCCAATTTTGCGCTGAAGGTTGCCGATTACGGTTACATCATGGAAAGCGGCAAGGTCGTTCTGGATGGTACCCGTGACGAGCTTCTGAACAACGAAGACGTCAAGGAATTCTATCTTGGCGGTGGTTCGGAAGAACGCAAAAGCTTTAAGAACATCAAATCATACAAGCGCCGCAAACGCTGGCTTTAACACGTGTTTGCCGCCTTTCAATGACCAGAAAACGGACCCGGCCATCATGCTCAATACCTTCTTCGATGCCAGTGAAACCCGCAGCCCCAAAGACCGTGAAACCGGTTTGATGGCGGCATTGCCGCGGGTTGTTCATCACGCAAAAAGCAAGGCAGCGGGCTTTGGCCGTATCCTTGATGGCGTTGATCCGCAAACGGTCAACAGTCGCGAGGCACTGGCAAAACTTCCGGTGACGCGCAAATCCGATCTGATCACCATGCAGGCGAAAAATCCGCCCTTTGCCGGGTTGAATGCAACACCGGTGCCGGCCCTTGGCCGTATTTTCCAAAGTCCGGGCCCGATATACGATCCTGAAGGCAAGGGGGATGACTGGTGGCGGATGGGGCGCGCGTTCTTTGCCGCCGGGTTCCGGCCGGGCGATATCATCCATAACTGCCTGTCCTATCATCTGACGCCGGGGGGCTTCATTTTTGACAGCGGCGCACGTGCGTGTGGCTGTGCGGTGATCCCGGCCGGTGTTGGCCAGACCGAAGCCCAGATCAAGGCGATCAGCGACCTGAAACCGACCGGTTATTCCGGGACGCCGTCGTTCCTGAAAATCCTGATGGAAAAGGCCGATGAACTGGGCGGGGATGTATCATCGATCACCCGTGCGCTTGTTTCGGGCGAAGCATTGCCACCGTCATTGCGCGACTGGTTTTCAGAACGCGGTGTTGCCATGCTGCAATGTTACGCCAGTGCCGATCTGGGGCTGATTGCCTATGAAAGCGATGCCAAAAGCGGCATGATCGTTGCCGAGGACATCATCCTTGAAATCGTGCGTCCCGGCACCGGTGATCCGGTGGCCGAGGGCGAGGTGGGCGAGGTTGTCGTCACCACCCTTAATATGGATTATCCGCTGATCCGGTTTGCCACCGGCGATCTTTCGGCGATTGCACGCGGACCAAGCCCGTGCGGGCGGACCAATATGCGTATCAAAGGCTGGATGGGGCGTGCCGATCAGACGACCAAGGTCAAAGGCATGTTTGTTCATCCCCATCAGATTGCGGAGGTCGTCAAACGACATGCTGATATCGGCAAGGCGCGCCTGATCGTGACCCGTGAAAATGATGTCGATGTCATGACGCTGGCCTGTGAAACCGATGCCGCCGGGTTCAGTGCCGATGCGGTGATGGATAGCCTGCATTCGATCTGCAAGCTGCGCGGCAAGGTCGAAATTGCAACACCGGGCAGCCTGCCCAATGATGGCAAGGTGATCGACGACCAGCGCGACTATTCCTGAGCAGCCGCCAGAACCCTTTTTGACGCTGTCCCGTCACGGGACCGGGCCCGTCAAGAGGGTATCGATATTTTTCATTCCCGCTCGGGAAACTTGATGCCGTCCGGCTTGGTTCGGGCGGCATTTTTTTGTTTTGTGCATGGGGCCACTGTTCATCGCCCTTCGGGAATGTATGATGGCGCATAAATTTGAATGATTACAGGGGAAAGCATGGCGCAGGCAGGCAAACCATTTGCCGTTGGCATGATTACGATTTGCCAGTTGATGGCGCTTTCGCTGTGGTTTTCGGCAACGGCGGTATTGCCGCAATTGCGCGCCGAGTTTGACCTTGGTGCCATTCAATCATCCCTGTTTACCAGTTCGGTCTTGCTGGGCTTTGTTCTGGGGACTTTGATCAGCGCCTTTTTCGGTCTGGCCGACCGGGTCGAGGCACGGCATTTCTGGGCGGCATCGGCATTCATTGCCGCGACGGCCAATATCCTGATCCTTGCCGTGCCCGTCGACGGGGGTGTTGTGATCGGGCTTCGCCTGATTACCGGTATCTGCATGGCAGGGATTTACCCCATTGGCATGAAAATGGTCGCGACCTGGTCTCGCGGTGATACCGGGTTTCTGGTCGGCTTGCTGGTTGGTGCATTGACCATGGGGTCGGCCCTGCCGCATCTGTTTGCGGTGGCGGTGCCGCTCGATTGGCGCATGGTGATCGTGGCGGCAAGTATTTCGGCCTATATCGCGGGTGTGGCGATCCTGTTTGTCAAACTGGGCGGGACACCGGGAAAATCCCCGCGCTTTG
This sequence comes from Thalassospira permensis NBRC 106175, assembly GCF_000714555.1. Taxonomy (NCBI): domain Bacteria; kingdom Pseudomonadati; phylum Pseudomonadota; class Alphaproteobacteria; order Rhodospirillales; family Thalassospiraceae; genus Thalassospira; species Thalassospira permensis. The sequence goes on from NZ_AUNC01000001.1 coordinate 252,437, forward strand.
ATCCGCGTATGGTCGGGCACATCTGGGCGAACAAACCATTGCGTCATGCGTGCTATGGCTATTTCGGGCATATGTGGGAACTTTATGCCATGTGGGGCTGGATCGGGTTGTTCCTGTATGGGGCCCTTTCCGGGCGTGAATTTGATAATCCGGGTATCTGGGCAGCACTTTTGACCTTTGCCATTGTGGGGATCGGCGCGTTCGGAAGCCTTGCGGGCGGGTTGCTGGCCGACCGGATCGGCCGGACGACGGTGACCATGGCGGCGATGGCCATCAGTGGCATCTGCGCACTTGTTGCCGGTGCGCTTGGCGATGCGTCGATCCCGATCCTGATTGTTGTCTGTATTGTCTGGGGCATTTCGGTGATTGCCGATTCTGCGCAATTTTCATCCTGCGTGATCGAGCTGGCCGATCCCCATCAGGTCGGAACAGCGTTGACCCTGCAAAATGCCATTGGCTTTATCATTGCACTGGGATCAATCCATCTGGTGCCGGTGATTGCCGACGCGTCTGGCTGGTGGGGGGCGTTTGCCATGCTGGCGGTGGGGCCGTTACTGGGTTTTATTGCCATGGGCCGGTTGCGCAACATGCCCGAAGCGATCCGTCTGGCAGGGGGGCGGCGATAATTTTGAACTGAAACAATGAAAATGGGCGGTGATCCGCTTCACTTGACAACCGGAAGGTAAAAAACTGCGCCGGTTGGGTTTTCTTGACCATTTTCAGTACAAATATTACTTTCTGCCAGAATTTTCTTGCTGTTGCGCAAATTGGGGGCGCTGCGGCGTTTTCCAAAAATAAGGGTCTTTCATGAGTCTCACCCTCATTGTTTTGCTTCCCTTCCTTGGGGCGGTGTTACCCGCCGTCATGATCAGGGCCGGGCGCAATGCGTGCGCCACAGCTACCGGCTCGGTCACGCTGCTTGCCTTGATCCTGCTTATCGCCAAGGCACCCGCCGTCATTGGCGGCGAAGTGTTTCAGGTCCGCTATGACTGGCTGACCGATCTTGGATTGAACGTGACCTTCTTTCTTGATGGTCTGGGTTTGCTGTTTGCGACCCTGATCCTCGGGATTGGTTTGCTGATCATCATTTACGCCCGGTTCTATCTGTCGAAAGACGATCCGATGGGGCGGTTTTATGTGTTCCTGCTGCTGTTCCAGGGCGCGATGGTCGGTATTGTTCTGTCCGACAACATCCTGCTTCTGCTGATTTTCTGGGAGCTGACGTCGCTGTCATCCTTCCTTCTGATCGGTTACTGGAAGCATCTGCCCGAAGGTCGTCAGGGCGCGCGTATGGCGCTGACCGTGACCGGGGCAGGCGGACTTGCGATGATTGCCGGGATGCTGATCCTTGGAAATATCGTCGGGTCCTATGATCTGACGGTGATCCTGCAAAATGCCGACCTGATCCAGGCGTCCCCGCTTTATGTGCCAGCCCTTGTTCTGATCCTGCTGGGCTGCTTTACCAAATCGGCACAGTTCCCGTTCCATTTCTGGCTGCCGCATGCCATGGCCGCACCGACCCCGGTTTCGGCCTATCTGCATTCGGCGACCATGGTCAAGGCGGGTATCTTCCTGATGGCGCGCATGTGGCCGGTTCTTTCGGGAACGGAGGAATGGTTCTATATCGTGGCGAGTGCGGGCCTCGTGACCATGGTGCTGGGCGCATGGATTGCGATCTTCAAACATGACCTTAAGGGGCTTCTGGCGTACTCCACCGTCAGCCATCTTGGTCTTGTGACCATGCTGTTTGGTTTCGGAACGCCGATGGCCGCCGTTGCGGGCGTGTTTCATATCATCAACCATGCAACCTTCAAGGCGGCCCTGTTCATGACCGCCGGGATCATTGACCATGAGACCGGAACGCGCGATATCCGCCGTCTGGGCGGGTTGCTGAACCTGATGCCGATTGCCGGAACCATCGGGATCATTTCGGCGGCATCGATGGCCGGGATCATCCCGTTGAACGGGTTCCTGTCCAAGGAAATGATGCTGGAAGAAGCATGGCACACCGTCTGGTTCGATCAGAACTGGCTTGTGCCGTTGCTGGCAACGATTGGTGCGGTGTTCTCGGTCGCCTATTCGTTGCGCTTTATCTTCCATGTCTGGTTTGGCAAAACCCGTGACGAACTGCCCCATCATCCCCATGACCCGCCGTTTGGCATGTGGGCACCGCCCGCATTTCTGACGATTCTGGTGGTTCTGATCGGTCTGTTCCCGGCGGCCATTGCCGGACCGCTGGTTGCGGCCACGGCCAATGCGGTCACGGGGGGGAACCTTCCGGAATATTATCTGGCACTTTGGCACGGCCTGACCTCGGCACTTGGCATGAGCGTGATTGCCCTGATTGCCGGTGCGCTTATTCTTCTGCGTCATGGCGGCCTGATGTCGGTAACCTCCAACCTGTCGCGGCCGGATGCAAAGGCAATGTTTGATTGTCTGATCGTCAAGGTCGTGGCGCTTAGTCGCGTGATTTCCGACAATCTTCAGAACGGATCGCTGCAACGTTATCTGGCGATCATGATCTTTGCCGCCATTGCCATCGGCCTTTCGGGTTTCTATGCCGAACCCGATCACACCGCAGGTACGCGCGAACTTCTAGCCGTTTCGCCGCCTGCCGCCATTGGCTGGGTGCTTCTGGTCGGGACCTGTATCGCGGCGGTCGCGATGCATCATAACCGGCTTCTGACCCTTCTTCTGGTGGGGGTCATCGGTTTGATTGTCTCGCTTGGCTTCATCTATCTGTCGGCACCTGACCTTGCCCTGACCCAAATCTCGGTCGAGGTGGTAACGGTCATCCTGATGTTGCTGGCGTTGAACATCCTGCCAAAGGAAACCCCGAAAGAAAGCCAGCCGGGGCGCAAATTCCGCGACTGGGTGATTTCAATCGCGGCCGGTCTTGGCATGGGTGGGGCTGTCTGGGCGATCATGACCCGTGAACTGCCCAATTCGATTTCGGCGTTTCATCTGGCCAATTCGAAAACCGAAGGTGGCGGCACCAACGTGGTCAACGTGATCCTCGTTGACTTCCGTGGTTTTGATACCTTTGGCGAGATCATTGTTCTTGGCATTGCCGCATTGTCGATCTTTGCCCTGATTGAAACCGTCACCCAGGGCGAGGCCGCCAAACGCCTTGCAAGCTGGGTGGTCGATAATCGCCGGTCGGCAGACCGTCATCCGATGATGATGGTCATTGCAACGCGCGTGATGCTGCCGCTGTCGCTTCTGGTGGGGGTTTACATCTTCCTGCGCGGTCATAACGAGCCAGGTGGTGGCTTTATTGCCGGTCTGGTCGTTTCGGTTGCCTTGGTCATGCAATATATGGCGTCGGGCTTTGGCTGGACCCAGAACCGCATGAAGGCCAATTACCACGGCATGATTGGGCTTGGCGTGATTGCCGCGGCCATTACGGGGCTTTCGGCCTGGGTGGCGGGGCTGCCGTTCCTGACCAGTGGTTTTGTCCATGTTCATCTGCCGATTGTCGGCGAATTTGAGCTGGCATCTGCCATGGGCTTTGATCTTGGCGTGTTCCTGACGGTTGTCGGGGCGGTGACCCTTGCACTTGCCAAACTGTCGCAGGTGGAACGTATGGCCGAACATGTCGACATCAATCCGGAACCGATGGACCATGATCCGTCCGCCGCGACCGCGAAGGTCGCGACAGCTGAGAAAGAGGCCTGATATCATGGAGTTTCTTGTAGCAAGCAGTATCGGGCTTCTGACCATGTGCGGCACATATATGTTGCTGCGCGGTCGTACTTTCCCGGTGGTGATCGGTTTGGCGATGTTGTCCTATGCGGTGAACGTGTTCCTGTTCGCCATGGGACGCCTGACCATCGATATGCCGCCCATCCTGCGTGATGGTGTTACCGAATATACCGATCCGCTGCCCCAGGCGCTTGTCCTGACAGCGATCGTGATTTCGTTCGGGATGACCGCACTGATCGTTGTGCTGTCAATCCGGGCCTATCTTGAAATCGGTAATGACCATGTTGACGGTCGCCCGGAAGGCGCACCATCCGAAGCAGGAGATAAAAACTGATGGGTCACTGGATTGTCGTCCCCATTTTGCTGCCTGCCGTGATGGCCGCCCTGATTGTTCTGGCGGTGCGTCACGACATTGTCTTGCAGCGCATATTCTCGATCACCGCGACCGTTGCCCTTGTGGCGGTCACCCTGTCGCTGGTGATTTTTGCCAATAACAACAACCCGGAAATGTACGCGCTTGGCGATTGGCCGGCACCGTTCGGGATCGTGATCGTATTGGATCGTCTGTCGGCGATGATGATCTTTCTGACATCGATCCTTGGTCTTGGCGTCATCCTGTTTGCATCCAGCGAATGGGACAAGCGCGGCCAGCATTTCCATGCCCTGTTCCAGTTCCAGCTGATGGGGGTCAATGGTGCCTTCCTGACGGGGGATGTGTTCAACCTGTTTGTCTTCTTCGAAGTCCTGTTGATCGCATCCTATGGTCTGATGCTGCATGGGGCCGGAGCGGAACGCCTTAAGGCGGGCATGCAATATATCGTCATCAACCTGACGGGGTCGTCGCTGTTCTTGGTCGGGGTCGGCATGATCTATGCGGTTACCGGTACGCTGAACATGGCTGATCTTGCCGTTCAGGTGCCGCTGGTGGCGGCTGGTGATGCCGCGCTGCTGCGTGCCGGGGCGTTGATCCTGCTTTTGGTGTTCTGTGTGAAGGCGGCCCTTGTGCCGGTTCATTTCTGGCTGCCGGGCACCTATGCAAACGCACCGGCCCCGGTGGCGGCGCTGTTTGCCATCATGACGAAGGTCGGGGCTTATTCGATCCTGCGCGTCTATTCGCTGGGCTTTGGTGAAAATGCCGGTGATATGGCGTGGCTCGCACAGCCCTATATCCTGCCAGCCGCGATTGTCACACTGGCGATTGGCATGATCGGGGTTCTGGCGGCCAAGCGTCTTAATGGCCTGATCGCGTTTTCCGTGATCGGATCGATGGGAACGCTTTTGATTTCCATCGCGCTGTTTACGCCCGAAAGCATTTCGGCAGGTCTTTATTACCTGCTGCACTCGACCTTTGCCGGTGCGGCTCTGTTCCTGATCGGTGATCTTGTGGCATCGCGCCGTGGCCAGTATGGCGATCACCTGAACACTGCGCCAGTTTTCCATCAGTCCGGATTGCTGGCGGTTCTGTTCTTTATTGCCGCCATCGCCATGGCGGGGATGCCGCCGCTTAGTGGCTTTATCGGCAAGCTTCTTATCCTTGATGCCGCCCGCGATAGCGCGTTCGGCGTCTGGATCTGGGCGGTGATCCTTGTGACGTCGTTGATGGGGATTGTCGGTTTCGGTCGGGCTGGCAGTGTGCTGTTCTGGAAAAGCGCGTCTGCCGAAGGCGTGATTGAGGTCGAAGGTGCCAATTGGCCGGTTCTTCCGATCATTGCCGCCTGCGGCATGCTTGGTGCGCTGGTTGTGCTGACGGTCTTTGCCGCCCCGATCACGGATTACCTGCAGGGAACGGCGGCGCAATTGTTTGACACCACGGATTACATCCGGGCTGTGCTGGGTGAAATACCCGCCACACAGCCTGGCCAGTAAGCGGTGATGAAAGGATAGTGATGATGTTGAAACGTTGTCTTCCCCACCCGCTGCTCTCGCTGGCCCTGCTGGTTGTCTGGGTGTTGCTGGTCAATGAAATATCGGCTGGTGCCGTGGTCTTTGGTGCGATCCTGGCGATTGCCATCCCGCTGATCTCGTCAAACTTCTGGCCCGCGCGCCCAAAGGTCGGCAATGCCTATGCCATCTGCGAATACGGGTTGATCGTGTTGTGGGACATTCTGGTCGCCAATGTTGTGGTTGCCGGACTGATCCTGTTTCGCAAGACCGAAAGCCTTGAATCCAAAAGCGTGGTTGTGCCGCTTGATCTGACCTCGCCCGAGGCGATCACGACCCTTGCCGGGACGATCACCATGACGCCGGGCACGGTGACCATCGACCTGAGTGCGGATGCCAAAAGCCTTCTGGTGCATTGCCTGCATGCGCCGGACCCGCAGGGCGTGGTTGATGATATCAAGACCCGCTACGAAGGCCGTCTGAAGGAGATTTTCGAATGATCGAATATGCACTGAATTTCGGCTTTATCTGTGTGGCGGTGGCCCTGTTGATGAATCTGTGGCGTTTGGCCAAGGGGCCGACCATTGCTGATCGTGTTCTGGCGGTTGATACCATGGCGATCAACGCCATTGCCCTTCTGGTGCTGTACGGAATCAGCCGCGCGACCTCGATGTATTTCGAAGGCGCGCTTCTGTTTGCCATGTTCGGCTTTGTCTCCACCGTTGCCTATTGCAAGTTCGTCTTGCGTGGCGACATCATCGAATAGGGAGAGACAGGATGCCGTTTATTGCTGAAATCGTCATTTCTGTTCTGATCGTGATTGGCGGGATTTTCCTGCTGGTCGGGTCGTTCGGGATGATCAAGCTGCGCGAATTGCTGCCGCGGCTCCATGCGCCGACCAAGGCAACCACCGTGGGTGTTGGCGCCATTCTGATTGCTTCGATGCTGTTCTTCTGGATCGAACGCGGGCATTTCACCATTCATGAATTGCTGATCACGCTGTTCCTGTTCCTTACGGCACCGATCACCGCAAACCTGATCGCCAAGGCCTATTTGCTGCGTCATGTTGACCCGCATAAGGACCTTCCGGAAAGTGGTCGGGACGAAGGTTGGGCGACCTTTGATCCGGTTGGCCCGGATGGCTATGACCCCAGCGAAGAATATAAACCCGACGAAAAATAGCCGGGTTTGCAAACCTTAAAACGGCACCGTTCAAGCGGTGCCGTTTTATTATGCTGTTGCGGTGCTCGAATGGCAGGAAAACCGAATGATTCTTGAAACCGAACGTCTGTGGCTGCGCCCGGGGACATTGGATGATCTTGACGATTGTTTTGCGATGGATCGTGAACCCGGCGTAACCGATTTCGTTCAGGGACCTTGGGCCGATGAAACCGAACATCGCGCCTTTATCCATGATCGCATCACCATGGATTACGGGCCGGGGCTGGGATATTGGTCGCTGTTTCGAAAAACGGAACCGGACAGTTTCATTGGCTGGGTTTTGCTGATCCCCGAGGACGCCGTTGGACCCGAAATCGAAATCGGCTGGCGTCTGAAACCGGCTTTCTGGGGGCGGGGATATGCATCCGAGGCCGCCAACGCCGTGTTATCGCACGGGTTTGAAAAAATGAAACTGGACAGTTTCATTGCCTGTATCGATGCACGCAATATCGGGTCGCTTGCGGTCGCACGAAAGATCGGCATGCGCCATCACAAGACCGATAGTGATGGCGTGCGATATGCCATCACGGCGGATGATTTTGCCAGACGTCATCACAGATGACATTGTCGACCGCCCCACATCCTTGCTATGAGGACAAGGCAGGAGGGACAGGTTTTACATGCCGGATTTCAGCATCGAGGATCAATATCGCGGACGCATCGCCGGGATCGACGAGGTCGGCCGCGGGCCGCTTGCCGGGCCGGTGGTTGCCGCGGCAGTGATCCTGCCGCGTGATGAACGGCTGCCTGACATCCTTCTGGGGGAACTCAACGATTCCAAAAAGCTGTCGGTCAAGAAACGCGATCTGTTGTTTGACCTGATCATGGGATGCGCCGAGGTTGGTATTGGCGCGGCATCGGTCCGTGAAATCGACCGGATCAATATCCTTCAGGCGACCTATGTTGCCATGCGCCGTGCGGTAGCCCGCCTGCCGCAATGCCCCGATCAGGCGCTGGTGGATGGCAATCGTGATCCGGGGCTGCCGTGCGCGGTGGAAACGGTCATCAAGGGCGATGGCAGATCATTATCCATCGCGGCGGCATCCATCGTTGCCAAGGTCGTACGCGACCGCGCCATGACCCGCCTTGCCGCGCGCTATCCGCATTTCGGATGGGATGGCAATGCCGGATATGGCGTAAAAAAGCATATGGAGGGGCTTGGCATTGTCGGGCCGACCCTGCATCACCGCCGTAGTTTCAGACCGATTGCCGAACTGCTCGGAATTCTGTCCTGATCCTAGGCTAATGCGGTACGGTTTTTGGGCACGACCTGCGCACGGACCAGATCAACCCCGTCGCCATCACGTGTAATCGCGGCAAATCCGTCCTTCTGGCGCACCGTGACCCGTTCCTGAACCCGGCATTCGGTGCGGAACTGGATATCGATGCTTTCGGGATGGAAGTCCGGTTTTGCATCCGCACCGGTTGCTCCAAGCACCCACTGCATCAGGCGCACATTATTGACATGCCCATACAGGTCAAGATCGGATGGGCGGGCCTTTATGCTGTCGATTTCGGGTAACGGGTCGGTGGTGAAGGGCGGCCGGAATGGTGGTTCGATCAGTTTCGGGCCGGGCGGTTTCGGCAGCCGTTCTTCGATCCAGTCGGGCCAGCTTGCCGCGCGCCGTTCCAGCAGGTCAAACATCACCCAGAAACTTTGCGCGACTGCAATCACATCACCCTTGCCGTCGATCAGACGGAAATCGCGGGTGGCCACACGCCTTGCAACGCCCGATGGCCATGTTTCGACAATGATTTCCTCGCCATTGCCGGGATAGCGTCGGACATGAATGACCATCCGCGCCAGCACCCATGCCATGCCTTTATCAACCGTGTCGTCATAGGCGAGTTTCAGGATGCGTGCGCCCCAACCAGCGGCGTCTTGCATGTAATCGGCGAGGGCCGGCAACATCGCAAGGCCGTTATCGCCAATTTCCGAATACCTCACGCGATAGTTCCCGCGCCATCCGCAATTGGCGGGCAGGGCGGGCTTGGCAATTTCGTCCCATTGGATTGTCATGTTGGCAAATCCTGTGTCATTCCATGACTGTTATAGAAACCCGGTTGGCTGCGTGCAAATCCGGATTGGAAATCCGCAATACGAACCGGGATGTCCCGAAGGTTCATCTTGCTCATTTCGGCAAAGCTGGTGATGATGGTTAAATTCAGGGTTGGGCTGCATCATTTGTATTTTGTGGCTCTTTGGGGAACTGCCAAAAAGTGAATGATCATATGTGTTCATTTAAAATGAAGAACGCAGTTCCTTTGGTTTAAATTTAAAAGAACAGTGATGTTTTATTAAATGGAAAAACGAAAATACAACAAGACATTACGCGCAGAAAAAGAAGACGAAACGCGCCTCAAGATTCTCGAAGCTGCGATGAAATTGCATGGCGAAGTCGGCCCGGCACGCACAACCATCAGCGCGATTGCAGACCGCGCCGGGGTGCAGCGTTTGACGGTCTATCGGCATTTTCCCGAAGAAAATGAACTGCTTGATGCGTGCTCGTCACATTGGCGGAGCCTTAACCCGCCACCCGATCCCGCATCATGGCGCGAGTCGGTGGCACCAGTTGACTGGGGCCTCGCGATACTGAGCATGCTTTATCACTATTATGGTGAAACGGCTTATATGTGGGATCATTGCTATCGTGATCGGGAAAATGTCGCCGCCCTTCGTGAACAGATGAAGGGCTTTGATGGCTATCTCGACATGTTGTCTGCCGATGCACTGGCAAGCCTGCCTGCCGAACGGCGCAAGGGCAAGATGTGCCAAGCGGTTGCGCGACATGCGGTGCAATTTTCGACCTGGCAATCGCTGTCACAGGCGGGGGTGGAAAATTCGGAAATGGCCGCCTTGATGGACGACTGGCTGCATAAATGCCCGTTGTCCTGACCGGTATCTGCGGCCTAATCCATCGGTCGCTGGCGCATTTTCTTTACGTCGCCGCGTTTCTTTTTCGTGTCGACCCGTTTGCGTTTGGCCGATAGAGACGGGCGGGTTTTGACGCGGAATTTCTTGCGTTCGGCGGCCTTGCGCAACAGGGCCAGAAGCCGTTCGATGGCATCCTGCTTGTTCCGTTCCTGGGTGCGATAACGCTGCGCGTCAAAGATGATTTCTCCGTCATTGGTCAGCCTGCTGCCAGCCAGTTCACGCAGGCGATCACGCACGCGTTGCGGCAATTCCGTCAGGTCATCAATACGCACGCGCATCTGTACCGCGGTCGATACTTTGTTGACGTTCTGGCCGCCCGGTCCGGATGCGCGCACGAACTGGAATTGCAGATGGCGTTCATCAAGATAAAGATCATTTGAGATTTCGAGCATGGCGGATCGTCTAAGTAATAGGGGCGGCAAGTTGTGCGGCGAACCCGCACGGCAGAAGCCCGAAAACCGGTGGGTGCTGTTGATTGAAAAACAATGGCATTCCACCTACATTGAAGGCACTTACCCTGTCAGGGGCGGGCAGGGCTGTAAACAGGAAATAAGACGTGCAGGTATCGTATCTTTATCTGGCCTTGGGCTGGCTTTCGGTAGGGCTTGGAATTGTTGGCGCATTTCTGCCAATTCTGCCGACCACCCCCTTCATGCTGCTGGCCGCCTGGCTGTTTAGCAAAGGGTCACCGCGCCTGCATGCGTGGATTTACAATCATCCGCATTTTGGTCCGTCGATCCGGCACTGGAACGAACATGGCGTGATCCATCGCCGGGCCAAGATCATGGCGATGTCGGCCTTTGTCGTGGTGATTGCCGCATCCCTGATCTTTGTCGAAAACCGCTGGGTGGTGATGATCCAGTTGCTTGTCGCGATCCCGGTCAGCTGTTTTATCCTGTCGCGCCCGTCGCGTCTGCCCGCATCGATGCCGATGGCACAGGTACAGACGCAGGGCGGGGAGCCGGGTGCAGGCTCCTGATTCCTGACCCCTGACCACGTCAAGGCACACAACAGTGCAGATCAGTTCCCCGATTTGCGGGTCAATTCTTCCTGACAGGTTTCTTCAAGCTTATCGAGCTCATCAAGTGTCGCATCGATATCCTGACGCTGTTTGCGCAGCGTGTCGCGGCGTTCATTGATCTTGTCGACAAGGATGGTCAACTGCATGATTTCGCTGCGGTCGGTGTCATAAAGATCAAGCAGATCGCGGATTTCCTTAAGCGAAAAGCCAAGCCGCTTGCCCCGCATGATCAGGCGCAGGCGCACCCGGTCGCGATGGCTGTAAATGCGGGTCTGCCCCTGACGGGCCGGGGCGATCAGTTCCTGATCCTCGTAAAAACGGATGGTACGGGTCGTGACGTCGAACTCGCGGGCAAGGTCGGTGATGGAATAATTGTCGCTCATGACATCCCGTTCAGGTTTACGCTTACGTAAACGAAAGCTACATGCTTTCTGGCGGGATCACAATCGGCAATTCTTTCGGCAATTCAACGCAGAACGTGCTGCCTTTGCCCGGTTCACTTTCTACCGAAATCGTTCCGCCATGCCGGTCGACGATCTTTTTGCAGATCGCAAGACCGATCCCTGTCCCGGCATATTCACCATAACCGTGCAGGCGTTTGAAGATTTCAAAGATTGTCGCGTGATATTGCGGTTCGATCCCGATGCCGTTATCGGCAACGAAAACCTTCCAGCTTTCATCGGTTTCGGTGGCATAAATCCGGACTTCACCCTTGTCAGGGTCGCTGTATTTAAGGCCATTCGAAACAAGATTCTGAAACAGCAGCAAAAGCTGGCTGGCATCCCCGGTTACGGTTGGCAGGAAGCCGTCACGCACGATATTGCCCGCCGGGCCAAGGCCTGCGCGCCGGAAATTGGCGGCAATCGCATCAAACAGACTATCAAGGGGGACCGCATTGAACGGTTTGCCATGCCGTCCGACCCGCGACAGGGTCAAAAGGTCGTCGATCATGCGCTGCATGCGCTGGGTGCCATCAACCGCATAATGGATGAATTCATCTGCGGTTTCGTCAAGCTGATCCTTGTATCGCCGCGCAATCAGCTGTGTATAGCTTGACACCATGCGAAGCGGTTCCTGCAAATCGTGGGACGCCGCATAGGCGAATTGTTCAAGTTCGCTGTTGGAACGTTCCAGTTCCGCCATGGTGCGCTGGATTTCCATTTCATGGCGTTTGCGCTGGGAAATATCGCGAAGCGTGATGATGTAATGATATCGCCCGTCTGCCGAAAAATGACTGATCGCAACTTCAAGCGGCACGTTGCGGCCATTTGGGGTGCATGCCAGAACCTCGATCACGCCGGTCCCCAGATCGGTCAGCAACCGATCAGCTGTCGGGCGTTGTGGCGGGGTATGTTCGCTATCAGGCAGCAGAAACCGGATAATGTTGCTGAGTTCCGGGTCGCCTTCCGGGCCGCAAAGTTCCTGCGCGCGGGCATTCAGCGGTTCTATGTTGCCGTCATCAGATGCGACCAGAATGGCATCAATGGTGTTTTGCAAAATCGCGCGCGTGCGGTCTTCGCTGCGTCGGGTCTGGGTGACCAGTTCGGCCAGTTCGGCGGCCTGTTGGCGCAAAAGCCGGTCACGCTGCACGGCAAGGGTCACATCACGCACGGTCAGTGAACACAGCTTTTCGCCGCGCGATGTCGTAATCGGATGAACGCGAATGGATTGTTCCATGCGGTCAAATGTCGCGGCAAATTGCGGCAATGGGCGAAGCGGCAGCGCACCTTGATTAAGCGACGGCGAAATCACCGCAGGCATGCCGAATTCCAGGCAATCCTTGATTGCTTGGCAGAGCCGCCCCAAACGTGTTTCGGTGAAAACCGCACTCAGCCGGTTGCCAATGGCCTGATCGGCGGGAATACCCGACCGGCTTTGCATCCACTGGTTCCAGTGACAGATGGCATGATCCGACCCGATCACCACCAATCCGACATCGGCAGTATCAAGCAGATTGCTGTATAGGTCGGCGGCCTCGGCGGCATCCTTGATATCGACAATCGGGGGGGTAGGATTTGTCATCGTGGCGCTGCCCGTCAACCAAGTGCGTTTTCAAGGAAGCGTCGTACCAGTTCCTTCAGGGTTTGGATGGAGTCAAGATCCATGACAAACAGCACATAGCCATCAATATCGTTCTGGCGCAGCATGAATTGCACATGCAGGATCATCAGAACCGGCATCTTGCCAGACGCGGCATCAAATGCGGTGTCTTCATTTAACAATGCACGGGTTTCGCGTTTGCGAAATGTCGGCATCGAACAATTGATCGGCTCGCCCAGCACGTTGGCAATGCTGCCAAGGCAGGCATTGAGGATGATGTTGCCGACCTCCATCAGGGCTTCCTGTTCAAGATCGGTCAGGGTATCGAGCGGCACATCGACCTTAAGCAACCGCCGCACCAGTTCGAGGCTGCGCTTTTCCGGGAAAACCAGCATCGCCTCGCCCTTGAACGGGCCATCGAATGACTGGCTGACGGCGGAAACCACTTCTTCGGGCGAAGATGTCAGGTTTGAATCGGAAAACCTTTCGACAAAGGTGATCGTCGGAACTGTCAGTTCCACCGGCTGATCAACCATTTCCGACAGGGACGCGGCAGCACGGCCGACCCCGATATTGATCAATTCGCTTATTGTGTCGTGTTCAAGCTCGCTAAGGTCGATCATCGCCCGGCTTCCTTGCCCTTCAGATAATCGCAAATCTTTTCTTCGGTTGGCGGTTTTGCCAGAAAGTCCATGCCAAGCCCGTGGGCCTTGTTCTGGATTTCCTTCTGTATATTGGCCGTCAGAAGCGCAATTGCAGCATCGGGATAAGCCGCGCGCAGCTTTTCCCCCAATTCGAGCCCGTTCATGCCCGGCATGTTGAAATCGATCAAAAGGTAATCATAGGCATGCTCTGCGGCCATTGCCTGGGCTTTTTCGGCTTCTTCGGCCTCGTCCACCCGCCAGTCGGCATAGTTGCTGGTGATAAATGCCTTTACCAGCAGTCTGGCAAATTTGCTGTCATCGACAAGCAGGACGGATCGATTCTGGGACATGTTTTTCTCTGATTTTCGGTTTGTGTTCTTGTTGTATCAGGCATCATCCGCAAGGATAGGGCCGATTATAGAATAGACGCAACCGTGCGCGAAAGCTGTTCGATCTGTCTGGCTGTGATATTGGCCGGGCGTGGTTCGGAAATCAGGAAGCCCTGGATTTCGTCGCAGCCATGTTCGCGAAGGAATTCAAGCTGTTCCTGTGTTTCAACCCCTTCTGCAACCACCTTCAGGCCAAGATTGTGCCCCATGATGATAATCGTGTTGGTGATCGCCGCATCGTCGGGATCGGTCGTCACATCGCGGACAAACGACCGGTCGATCTTGATCGAATTGATCGGCAATCGTTTCAGATAGGCCAGCGACGAATAACCCGTCCCGAAATCGTCAATTGCGATCTGCAGGCCAAGCTTGCGCAATTCATCCAGGATTGATGCCGATCGTTTGATTTCATGCATCATCACGGTTTCAGTGATTTCAAGAACGATGCGTGATGCCGGTGTTGCCGTTTCATCAAGGATGCGCGAAATCGTTTCTGTGATCCGGCCTTCGATCAATTGTCTGGGGGACAGATTGACCGCAATGCTGACCGGCGGCAGACCCAGCAGATCCCATTCGCGGATCTGATCACAGACCCGGCGCAATACCCATTCGCCGATCTTGCCAATCAGTCCGGTTTCCTCGGCCACCGGGATGAACTGCATTGGTGATATAAAGCCACGCCCCGGCTGGTTCCAGCGGATCAAGGCCTCAAGCCCGGCAAGCTTGCCTGATAGCAGTTCGATCTTTGGCTGGTAATAAAGTTCGAACTGTCCCTCTTTCAGGGCTTCGCGCAGGTCATTTTCAATGGCAAGCCGCGCAACCGCACTTTCATTCATCGTCTTGGTAAAGAAGTGATAGGTCCCGCCGCCACGGGCCTTTGCACTATACATCGCCGTATCGGCATTGCGCATCAGGGTCGGGAAATCATCGCCATCCGCCGGGCAAAGGGCGATGCCGATTGACGGTGTGATGAACAAGTGACGCCCCTGAATGTCAAAGGCCGGGGCCAGCGCATCCAGAACCGCCTGCGAAAGTGTGGCGGCATCCTGCGTTTCGCGCAGGCGCGGGATGATAATCAGGAACTCGTCCCCGCCCAGTCGGCCGATGATTTCCTGTCGGCTGATCACCCGGCGCAAACGGTCCGCCACGGCCTTAAGCAGCAAATCACCGACATTGTGACCAAGGCTGTCATTGATCAGCTTGAACCGGTCCAGATCGATAAACAGGATCGCGGTTGCCCGGTCATGCGGGCTCGCGGCATCACGTTTGTGATTCTCAAGTGCTGATTTAAGGCTGTATTCCAGCATGCTGCGATTGGGCAGGTTGGTCAGCGCATCGTGATTGGCCATATAGACCAGTTGTTCCTCATAGCGTTTGCGCGCGGTGATATCGTGAAGAACAACCGTAATCAGCGGTGTTTGCGCATCGGGGATCGGGCGAAATGCGGCGCTTACCTCGATCTCGGTCTTGTCCATCCGTACCAGCGGCAGCGTCAGGCGCTGCTCTGCGATATGATGACGCAGGTCCAGACCCGAAAGCTCGGCAAGGCTTTCCTCGAAATTCGGAATGGCGCGCGGGGCGATAAATTCCAGAAGCGACCGTCCCTTTGGCGTTTCACCTTCTTTCAGGCCCAGCAGGGGATAGGATGCATTGTTAAACTCAACAATGGTGCCGTTCGGAGTGATGGTCAGAATGCCATCGGCCACGTTCTGAACAATCGCGCGCAGGCGGGACTCGTTATCACGCATCTGCTGTTCGGCCTGGCGCAATTTGCCAAGTGTTGATGCAATCCCTTCGACCAGTGTGGCAACGGACCGTGACAAAAGGCCCAGTTCATCGCGTTGATGATGACGGGGAACGGTCAGCCCGGTTGCATCGGGACTGTCTGGATCAATGCCGGTGACGGCCTGTGAAATGCGCAAAAGCGGTTTGGTGAGTGTCAGGTAAAAGAATGCCACCAGCGCAAGCCCCAGCAGGAAGTTGCGCAAAATGCCCGACGTCAGGATGCGGGTGGCGCGATTGATGAAACCATCGGCAATCAGGTCGGTATCGATCCGAACGACCAGATGGCCGACAAGATCACGGCTTTCACCGGTCAGCAACGGCACGTTATATTGCTGGTTGTTGCCAAACATCACTTCGCTAAATGCTGACCGCCCCGATGATGAGGGGGCACGCGATTTTTGCGCCAGAACATTTCCGAAATTGTCGCGCAGCGTCGCGCTGTAAACCGGTTCATATTCAAACAGGCCCGACACCACGCGTGCGGCAAGCGTTTCGTCAAGGCCATAGGCCGCCTGTGTTGCGGATTCGCGCAACGTCGACAAAACCTGATTAACGGTTCGGTCAATCAGGCTGCGTTCTTCATAAAGATCCCAGACAATCTGTACGACGCTGAAAAACAGGCCAATCAGAAGGGTGATAACGACAGCGGCACGTGCCTGTTTGACAGACAAGCGGTCACGCCATCTGAGCCGTTGTGTTTTCAGGCTACCCTCCGCCAATCCACACCCCTGCATGGCTCTATGACCATGTTTCACAGTCCAGACTATGTGCTTGGCACCGCAAAAGCAATTGTTGCGCGGGTTCTAATACTGGAAAATTGCCGGGATTTATGTATTTTCCCGCCAAAGCCGGTTTGAACGTCCGATGCGGTCTGTTTAACTGCGATATCGCAATGCACCGAAACGGCAATACTACTAAAAAAAATGGGATTTTATTGGAGTTGCACACAACCGCACTGCGTGATAACCCAATGCCCCGAGAGAGAACAAGGCCGAGCGCGGGCGCAGCCGCATCACGGCCTCGCAACCTGAACGGAGTTACACCATGACCTATGTGGTGACAGAAAACTGCATCAAGTGTAAGTATCAGGACTGCGTCGAGGTTTGCCCCGTCGATTGCTTCTATGAAGGTGAAAACTTCCTGGTTATTCACCCGGACGAATGCATTGATTGCGGTGTCTGCGAACCTGAATGTCCGGCCGAGGCCATTATTCCCGATACGGAACCGAATCTGGATAACTGGCTTGAGATCAACCGCAAATTCGCGGAAGTCTGGCCGAATATTACGCGCAAGGGTGATGCACCGGCCGATGCCGACGAATGGAATGGCAAGTCGGGCAAGACTGAATTGCTCAGCGAAGCACCGGGAACCGGTGATTGATAAAACGCGTTAAGCGCCTGTAAAACCACTGTTTTTGCGCCCTGATTTTATTGGCGCATGGCTGCATTGAGCCGGTCGCACGGAAAAAATCTGTGATAGGCCGGCTCTTTGTGTTATTGTGGGCAACTCGCGTTCAAGGGCTCGGCAGGCTCGCTCCGCGCAGTCGGATCTCCGCTATTATATCCTGTCAAAAACCGCGACTTCGCCAAAAGCATCGTCGTGTGCAGCTCTTCGTGTCGCTGGGTCTATAGTGTTACAGTTGAATGACCAGGCCTGTTTGGGCCGGAAGGAAGCTTGATGTCGGATAAGTTGCCCTTTGCTGTTGGCGATTACGTTGTTTACCCCGCACACGGTGTTGGCCGTGTTGATGGCCTGGAGACCCAGGAAATCGCGGGTCAGGAATTACGCCTTTACATCATCACTTTTGATTCGAGCCGCATGACCTTGCGCGTGCCGGTCAACAAGGTGGGTAACTCCGGGCTGCGCAAGCTGTCCTCTAAAAAACAGATGGACTCGGCGCTTATCACCCTTAAAGGCCGTGCGCGCGTCAAACGCACCATGTGGTCGCGCCGTGCGCAGGAATATGAGGCAAAGATCAATTCCGGTGACCCGGTTTCGATCGCCGAAGTGGTTCGTGACCTGCACCGCACCGCCACCCAGCCTGAACAGTCGTTCTCCGAACGCCAGATTTACGAAGCAGCGTTTGAACGCCTTGTTGATGAACTGGCCGCGATCGAAAAGATCGACAAGGACAAGGCTTCGGGCAAGCTTGAAAAACTGTTGCAGAAAGCTGCCTGATACGCCTGTACAGCTTTGTTATACAGAGACCTCTTTTTAAAAACCGGCCTACAAGGTAATCTTGGGCCGGTTTTGTTTATTTTGGGCACGTTATGGCGATGAGCGCAGTTCTGGCACCGATAAAACCGGCGGATAAAATATGGACCGTCGGGGCGATCAATGGCGATCTTGCCGCGCTGCAAGCCGTTCATGGCAAGCTTCGGGGCAAAATCACAGCCGGTGATCGCCTGATCTATCTTGGCAATTACTGGGGCGATGGCACGGCCGAGGCCGTATCGGGTGCTATCAATGAATTACTGCTGTTCCGGCGTTACTTCCTGGCGAAAGAAGGCGTTGATATTGCCGATATCGCCTTTTTGCGCGGTTCCACCGAAGAAATGCTGAGCAAACTGCAACAGATTCACTTTGCCCCGAACCCGGGCGAGGTATTCGACTGGATGCTGTCGCGCGGTATTGCCGGGACGCTGCGCGCCTATGGCTTTGATCCGTCGCATACCCAATCGCTGATGCGGCAGGGGGCGCATGCGATTTCGCAATGGACCGGCCAGTTTGGCGAAGCATTTCGTCGCAGGCCTGGTCACAGTTCGCTTTTGTCGGACCTGAAGCACGCGGCCTATGCCACGGATGGCTCGTTGATCTTTGTGCATGCCGGGCTTGATGCGTCGCGTCCGCTGACCGGACAGACCGATACCTTCTGGTGGGGTGGGTCGATGTTTGAAAGCATCACGGATCGTTATTACGATTGCCGCCGGATCGTGCGCGGATCTGCCTTGGCCAATCTTGGCCTTCAGGAACGCGAATTTACCCTGTCGATTGACGGCGGGGCAGGGCGCGGTGGCCCATTGATCGCGGTTGCCATCGGGCGCGACGGCAGGATTGTCGATCACATCGAAAGCTGATTTTTCAGGGTATTGAACACAAAACGCTTTAGATACCAAAAGGGGCAGCAAACCGGATTTGCTGCCCCTTTGTTCTGGTTAGTCGATGACAACCTTGACCATCGAATTGGTTGCCGGTGGCTGCCCGGGTTCAAGCCCGTTCAGTACGGCAAAGGTTTCGGCCGGTTCACGTGATACCGCCATCTGGCCGACAAAGGTCGAAAGATCATATTCCGGGTTCACGGCGCGCACCTTGATGCGCAGCGGATGGTATTTCTGCTGCTCTTCGCGGGTCAGTGGGCGGAAACTGTATGTCGTGCGGCGAAGTGCAACGTTATAGGCATCAACCTGATCAAGCGGCATGATGAACAGGAACTGATAGGCGTTATCGCCGTGCCGGATGACAACCACCCGAAGGCGCGCCTTGCCACCGGAATTCAGGTTGACATCGGCATATCCGGTGGCGGCTTCCTGACCGTTGATATCGATCTTTTCGATATTGGTGATGGCGATCTTGCTGGAAAAACCGCGCGCCAGATATTGATCAAGCGCGACACCCTTGGCCTTTGGTGCGCCTTCAAACACGATCTGTGCGCCGCCCTCATCCTGTGCAATCACCGCATCGGGCTGGTTGATCATCGAAAATCCGTCGGGCACCTCGAACCGGAAATCAAGCGGCACATGGATAAACGACGTTCCACGGACATAACCGTTATCCGGGCCGTCACCGTAAATAATCCCGTCAATGGCGCGCATATAGCGGACACTGCCGACTTCGGGATTTGCGACCGGTGTAACATTGGCGGCCTTGTGGGCCTGTTCGATGCGGTCAACGGTGCGCGGGTGGGTGGCCATGAAATCAAACTGATCGATTTCATCGGGCGACCGGCCTGCCAGTTTTGCCTGAAGGCGCGAATGGGCGCGCAGTTTTTTCAGGAATGACGCCATGCCTTCGGGGTCGTATCCGGCGCGCGTGATGTAACGCACGCCCAGCATGTCGGCTTCGAATTCATGTTCGCGCGAAAACGACTTCAGATAGGCATTCGCGCCGACACCGACGATATCGCCAGCCCCATTGCCAAGGGCCGCCGAAAGGCCACCGGCCAGAATCTGGGTCAGGACACCACGGCTGTAACGCTGGGCGGAATGGCGTGCAACGACATGGCCGATTTCATGGGCGAGAACCCCGGCAAGCTCCGCCTCGTTCGAGGCAAGCGAAGCCAGTCCGCGCGTGATGTAAACATAGCCGCCCGGTAAGGCAAAGGCGTTGATCACGGGTGAATCAAGGACGGTGAAGGTAAATTTCTCGTCGGGGGCTTCGGAAACCGCCACCAGCTTGTTGCCGATTTCGGTCACATAGGCCTCGATATTCTTCTCGTCATAATCGCCGCCAAATTCGCGCACGATTTTCGGATGTTCTTCCGCGCCGACCTGTTTTTCCTGATCGGGGGACATAAAGGCGGTAAAGCTGTCCTCGCCGGTCGCGCGGTTGGTCGAACAGCCCGCAAGGGTTGCCACCAGACCCAGCGCGCCAAGGGCGGTTGCCAATCGTCTTGTCTTGCGATGAAAAAGCCAGCTCATTGAAGTCTTTCCTCTTGTGCCCGCGATGCGTATCCTTTGCCGGAACCGCAATTTTATCCCTTACGATGTGGTAGCGCGTGTTGGCTTGCCAATCAATATCTCGCAACAATCAAACCTATTCGCAAAAATCGGGAAATTTTGCGGCGATCTGCCGCATGTCGCTGTTTTTGTGTCTGATTGCCGGAATTCTGGCCTTTGGCATCCCGGCAAAGGCGGATCAATGGCTGTGCGGGCCGTCCTTTGGTTCCGTCAATGCTCGTGGAAGTGATGTCAGGTCGATACCGATCCGGTTGGCAAAGCCCGAAACCGTCGATGCGCTGATTGCGACCTCCCGGCCAGATATACTTTGGCGGCTGGCCGATATCGCCTTTGTTCCGGAATTCGAGGATGCGGCTTTAAGTACCATGCAAAACGGGTCTTCTGCCATCACCGACCTTGTTGCCTATGATCAAACGCCCGATTTCGCCGGGCGGCATCTGGCCGATATGCGGGATGGTTTTGGTCAGCTTTGGCAGGAAAAGCTGCTTGAAGCAGGGCTTGTGATGCTTTTGCCCGAAACAGGCCGCCCGATTGATGCTTTGCTTGCGGCCGAGCAATCGGCCATGTCGCAGCAAATCGGGCTTTGGGCACCGGGCCAGAGCCCGGCTTATCATTATGCCGGGTCGTCGGAAATTGATGGTGATCTTCCCGATGCGGCGCGGGCTGTTGGAAGATTTGCCGTAATTGATGGCATCCTTCAACGCATCGAAGACCGCGAATGGCGCAGCTACCTTAATTTTGGTTCCGACTCGCGCAACGATTTCACCGTGATGGTCGATCGCGATCTGCGCGATGCGATCAAAACGGCCGGACAGCATATGGAAGACTGGATTGGCCATAAAATCCGTGTGCGCGGCATGATCGAAGATCGCGGCGGGCCGTATCTGGAACTGACCAATCCGGCGTCCCTATGTGTGGAACAGTCTGTCGGTCAACCGTAAACGGCTTTGGACTTGTCCAATTACACTCTGAACGTGTAGAAGAATGAAACGCTGGATTCCAAGAGGCTCCCCAATGCTTTATCCCGAGATCGAACCCGCTTATTCCGGCTGGCTGGAACGGCCCGACGGGCATGCGATCTATTGGGAGGAAGTCGGCAATCCCGACGGCATTCCGGTGATTTTCCTGCATGGCGGGCCCGGCGGTGGGATATCGCCCAAGTCGCGCCGCTTCTTTGATCCCGAAAAATACCGGGTGATCCTGCATGACCAGCGCGGTGCCGGTAAATCCCGCCCGTTCGGCAGCCTTGAAAACAATACCACCGACCATCTGATTGGCGATATCGAAGCGCTCCGTCAGGATCGCGGCATTGATAAATGGCTGGTGTTTGGCGGTTCGTGGGGGTCAACGCTGGCGCTTGCCTATGGGCAGGCCCACCCGGAACAGGTGCTTGGTTTTGTTCTGCGCGGGATATTCCTGTGCCGGGATCAGGAAATCGACTGGTTCATGGATGGCATGGGCAAATTCTTTGCCGAGGCCGAGAAAAAATTCCTCGCCGCTGTCGGGTTTGATCGCAACCCCGGAAGTGCTGCCCTGCTGGATCGCTATGGCGATGTCTTTGCTGGCAGGGACGGCGAAGCTGCTGCGGTTGCAGCGGCGCGCGCATGGTCCGGGTTCGAGGCGACCTGCTGCACGTTGCTGCCCGATGATGGCTTGGTCGCGGATTTCGAAGGTGACGGGATCGCGTTGGCGCTGGCGCGGCTTGAACATCATTATTTCGTCAATAAGGGGTTCTTTGCCCCGGACCAGCTTCTTCGGAATATGGATCGAATCCGTCATCTGCCGGCCCGCATTGTTCAGGGCCGCTATGACGTTGTCTGTCCGCCGGTTTCGGCGTTTGAGCTGCACGCGCAATGGCCGGGTGCTGAAATGAATATCGTTGAGGATGCCGGTCACGCGGCAAGTGAACCGGGGATCGTGCGCGAACTTGTGCGTGCCACGAATTCCTTTAATGGCATCGGCTTTGATAAAAATTAAAACAGTCGTGTCATTGTTTTGTTGTTTATATCATACGGTTGGGTAGTATATGCCCAAATTTATCCTAGAGGGGACTTAGGTTAATGCGGTTGGTTTTGGGGAAAATCCTGGCCCTGCTTTTGGTCGCAGGATTTGCAGGTGCGGCAAACGCACAGCAGTTTCTTGGCAATAACAATGACAGCGGCCTGCTGGAATTCTCGACCGGTATGGTCGATATCACGCAGGATGAAGAAGCCGCTGAATTCCGTCTTGATTACCGTTTCCAGCACGCGATGTTTGGCGTTCTGCGCCCGATCACCGGCGTGATGGTCACCAGCGACAAGGCAGCACACGGTTATGGCGGTCTGGCGATGGATGTGCTGTGGGGCGATCACTTCGTTTCCAGCATCTATACCTCGGTTGGTGCCTACCATCAGGGTGACGGCGAAGACCTCGGTCACTGGATCGAATTCCGTTCCGGTCTTGAGCTCGGCTTCCGCTTTGACAGCCGCGAACGTCTGAGCCTCGGTATCGCCCACATTTCGAACGCCAGCATCGGCGACGAAAACCCGGGCACGGAAATCCTGTCTCTGACCTATGCCATTCCGATCGACGCGATCTTTGAGTGATCCCACGTTCCGGAACGCCGCTTCAAGCCCTGCATTTTGCGGGGCTTTTTGCTTTTCTGGCCATGGTACGACATATTTGCGGCGCTGGCGGATTGATCGCAGCTATCGAAGCTGCTAATTGAATGCCTCTTGCCGATAAAGTGCGCCCGTAGCTCAGCAGGATAGAGCACCAGATTCCTAATCTGGGGGCCACAGGTTCGAATCCTGTCGGGCGCACCATTTCTGTTCCCCTATTCCTCCGAACGATCCGTGCCTTCCCGGTCCCGCTCATAGTGTTTCGCAAGCGGAAATTCCGGCAGCCACCCCTCGCGGCGGATGGTCCAAAGCTCGTAGGTGGGCTTTAACTGATCGTGCGCGTCGAGCGACCCGATATTCACCTCGATCTCGTCCCCGCTATGGCCGAAAACCGATGATCCGCAGGTCGGGCAGAAATAGCGCCCCTGATAATCACGCACGTCGCCTTCGACCGTTACCGCGTTCTTTGGATAAACCGCCGACGCGTGAAAAAGCGTGCCATGGTGTTTCCGGCAATCAAGGCAATGACACAGGCCAACCCGGTACGGCTTTCCCGTTGCCACAAGCCGGACTTTGCCGCATAGGCAGCCACCGGTGATTTTATCCATAGGTTTCTCCAGTCAATCAGGGAGCGGGAAGTTTAGTGCCTTGGTCATGCGGGCGTCCATTGCCGATTTCGGCCGATTTCCGTCCTGACGGCTTCCTTGTTGCGGGTGCAGCGAAAAGTTGTATTTTTGCAATTTCCTGCACGCCTTGAAATGACCTCCGGGTCTGCACATATCCTTATATAACGGGCAAATCCGACAAGCCCTTTTATATGGCCGATCCGGCCGGGAGGTGTCAGGTGAAGAACTGGATTCGTCTTCCGAACAGCGAAGGCAATTGCGTTGCAGCGTCCAAGAATGCCGCAGGTTCAACAAATTCCCCATCCGTTACCGTTCATGAACGCGAAATAGGGCGTAACGGGTTCCTTGGGCCATCAGCCCACATTTATCATAAACACCCACCGGCAGGCTGGGCCTCTTTCGAAGGGCCGCTTCGACCGCGGGCGTTCGATCTGAACAAGTTGGCCGCCGGGCCGGATTGCCCGTTGCAGGCGCGCCGTATTGTACATAATGCCGTGATGGAAGTCCGCTATTGGCGGCTGGATGGCAAAATGCATGCGCTGGCGCGCAATGCCGATGGTGATACGCTGGCTTTTGTTCACAATGGCAGCGGCGCGCTTTATTGCGATTACGGCCACATGCCGTATCGTGATGGGGATTACATCCTGCTGCCGCGCGGCACGGCCTGGCGGTTCGAGGCAACCGATCCGTCCGAATTCCTGTTTATCGAGGCCACCAACGATGCCTTTGGCCTGCCAAACGACACCCAGTCGGCAGGTCATCCGTCGATCAACCCGACCAGTTTCGAAGTGCCGCGACTTGATGACAAATTCCGTGCCCAGCAGGACGAAGCCTATTGGGAAATTCACATCAAGCGTCGCAATGCAATTTCGACCCTGACCTATCCCTATAACCCGCTGGATGCGGTGGGCTGGCAGGGCGACCTGAGTGTCGTAAGGTTGAACTGGCGCGACTTGCGACAGGACCGCCAACCGGGCCAACCGGTGCCGCCCGCGGCACACAGCACCTTTGTCGCCAACCGGTTTGCCATCAGTACCTTTGTGCCGAAAATTGGCGAAGGTGAATCAGGGACGCTTCGCGTGCCGTTTTATCATTCGAACGAGGATTACGACGAATTCATCTTCTATCACCGGGGCGAGTTTTACAGCCGGGGCAATATCAAGCCCGGTATGGCAACCTTCCACCCCAGCGGTTTCCCGCATGGGCCGCATCCGTGCTCCTATCAGAAAACCATGATCAAGGTGCCGGTTGAAACCGACGAGGTGGCGGTGATGATCGACTGTGCCGACATGGTCAATATCGATGAAAGCATCCCCGATGGCGCGGAATGGAAGGCTTATGTCAATACCTGGGAAAAGGCGAAGGAAACACTTTGATGTTCGATCTGACCCCGGGCGCAGGGGGCAAAAGTTGTTTTGGGGCGGATTTCTGCACTTTTGCGGTTATTGAGCATTGATCTTCCGGCCTGTTTGACCTATCCGAAGCGTTAAGGGTTTCATCAGCTTGTCCCGGTAACCTGCAAGTTCGCAAAACCGGTTCCTTTGTCGTGGACTGGCCTGCGCGTTAGTATAAGCTTGGCAGCGGTACTGATGGCGTGAGCTGAGAGCGCGAAAGGCCAAAAGCAGATGGACCGAAGAACAGATTAGTCGGGATGGGTTGATCAAAGCCGAGAATGACCAGACAGCAGCTTGCAAATAAAGGGGCAGGTAGTTCCCCCAAAATCGGTGCAGGGCAGCCCGATGCCTTGTCCTGTTTGCCCGCATCTTTTGCGTCGCGCGGCGTGCGGACACCATTCACGACCAAAAGCTTGCGCTATTCGCGCGTATTGATCGGCCAAAGCGGTCGCACGCTTGTCAGTCTTCCGGGGCTTTCAGGCGGGCTTGGCACCTATGAAATGCCGCTTGAAACCCTGCGCGAGGTTTTTGATCTGTCGGTTCATGACCGGATGCTGTTTGACCGGTTGATCACACTTGAAAAATTCACCCCGGAAATGGTGCGCGAGCATGCGCGCGCGGTGGCGGTCACCGGTGTTGGCGGTGTTGCGCTGGCTCGTGCCGGGATTACCGGCAACAAGGACGAAAAGGCCGCACGTGAACTGGGCCAACTGACGCTGCTTTATCAGGCGCTGCGCCAGCTTGGCGGTAATGACGTTCAGGACATGAAGCGCGAAGACCTGCTGACCATGGATGGTCAGATCAGGGCGCGCAAGGCGCTGAACCGTTTTGCGACATCGACCGGTCTGGAAAATGATTCGATCATCGATACCCTGGGTGACTGGAGCATCCTGAGCGCGCCGGTAGGCCTTGCGATAGAGGGCTGCGAAGGGCCGCTGCGTCATTTGACATTCGGTTTGCAGAAACTTGCCGGCGAGGTCGAGGAATGGTCGATTTCCGAACAATCCGATTTCCGCTTTATGGCGACCCGCGTGATCAATGCCGCCAGCGCCACCAAGGACCATGCCTTGCGGTTGCTGCGCAAGATTGATTTGTGGAACAATGAACTGGGCAAGGTCCTGCAAGACTGGGCCAAGGCCAAGGAAGATATGCAAAAGCATATTGACCGCTTGTGGTGGGTGCTTGACGGGTGGCAGGAGCTGATTGATCTGTGGCGGTCGCGTCCGCAACATGATCGGGTACGCCAGCGCGAGATTGTCGAGGAAATCGCAAGTTTTGCGCCGGTCCTGCCGATCGAGGCACTAGAGAAAATTGAATATGAATTCTGGGTCGATGTCCGTGTTAACCAGATGTTGTGGGCGTCCGAGTTGCGCAAACTGGGCAGTGGTGAAATTGACGCCGACATGGTCGACCGGCTGGAGCGGTTCCGGAGGCAGTCGGCGTGAAGGTTGAAAATGCCGCAAATATGGGTGTTTCCCAGCTTGGTGATCTGTTTGAATCGCTGAGCAGTTCGGAAATTGCCCGCTTTACCCGCGCAATCGAAAGTGACCGCGCCGATCCCAAGCTGCCGCTGCCGCATGAACAGATTTTGCAAATCCTGCGCCCGCGTCTTGCGTCGCTGAAGCCTGAACGCTATCCGACGCCGATGCGCCAGTTCTGCGATCCTTTCGAAGATCTGCTGACTTCGGCACCACCGGTCGAGAAAAGTATCCGTATCAGCCGTTCGTCCCTGATGCCGATCTGGAAGGTGGTCGAGGCCACGGGCGGCCCTGACATGACCAAGGCGATTGCCGATATCGAAAAGGCGGCGGCCAAGCGTGATCAGGATATGCTTGAACAGGCAGAACGCCGGATGTGGAAGCTGGCGTCGGTGTGCATTGCGCAGGAGATTGAAA
The DNA here is from genome assembly GCF_000714555.1 of Thalassospira permensis NBRC 106175. NCBI lineage: Bacteria > Pseudomonadati > Pseudomonadota > Alphaproteobacteria > Rhodospirillales > Thalassospiraceae > Thalassospira > Thalassospira permensis. The sequence goes on from NZ_AUNC01000001.1 coordinate 279,249, forward strand.
ATTCGCTGAACGGGGTCAAGACGGAACGCGCCTTGGCAACGCGGCTTGGTTCGCGCAGCCATCTTCCCGCATTCGAGCAGATCGGCAAAATCCTGAATGTTGGCGAAGAAATCACTGCGATGCGCAAACGGTTCCCATCGGCTCCGATCAGAAGTCTGGGCACGGCCGATATCAGTTGGCTGCGCGACCGGTTTGTTGAGATTTCCGAAGAAAAACCGGGATACGAGCCGGTTTACCTTTTGGCTGTTCTGGCCCGGCTGCTTCGGCCAAGCGAACTTTTCAAACTGATCCGCGTGCTATCAAGCAAGGCTGATGACCGAACGATTTCCAGCACCAATCTTGCGACCACCGGTGATCTGATCATTGATCTTCTGGCGGAAACCGTGATCGAGATCGAACAGGGGGTCGGTGCGGGCAAGGGCGAACATCACATCCTGTCGCTTGCGCGCTGGTATGCGTCAGAATTTACCCGCATCACGCGTGAATTTAACATCCGCAAGGATGGCCGCTGGGGCGAGAAGCTTCTGGAAACGCGTCGTCGGGTGTCCAAGGCGATGGCCAATACCATGTTTGGCGCCAGCCCTGATCGCATCATCGATGCCCTGCCACAGATCGAAACCAAGCAGGGCCCGGGGTCCGGCCGGCAGGGTGTGCGCCCGATTTTTGCCCAGCCCTTTGACGAGGAAAAGGTTCTGGCCGCCGAACAATCAGCCGAGGCGATTGCCGAAACCGCGCGCATTTCGCATGTTCTGGCCGCGCAAAGTTCGGCGACAAAGGCGGTGGTAGAACTCAAGAAAAAGCTCAACCAGATCGGGCGTGCCGGGGTGGATGGCATGGGGCGGCTTGATGCCGACGAACTGGATAATGCCCAGCGCAACATGATGGCGATTGTCCGGCTGCTTGAAATCATCGATGGCCCCGAAGAAGCCGATCTTCTGCGCCGTCGTGGCATGAATGCACTGCGCGCGCTTGAGGGCAAAAAGGCAAGTTGAGCCCGCCTTTTATGCCGTCAGTTCTTCCTGTTTTTTGCGCTGATCAAGCCAGGTCATGAAAGCCCGGATTTTCGGATTGCGTGACCGGCCGACCGGACTTGTCGCGTAATAATGAAACGGGCTTGCGCGTGGCGGGCCAAAGGGTGCAACGATCCGGCCATTGGCCAACTCATCCTCGATCGCGAATGTCGGCAGCAACGCCACCCCAAGGCCTGCAATGGCGGCTTGCATCGCCATGGTGAAATGTTCGAACTTCGGACCGTTTTCCCCATCAATATCGGTAAGGTCACTCGCGGCCAGCCAGTCGCTCCATCCGCGGGGGCGGGTTGCTATGTGTAAAAGTGAATAATCACGAAGATTATTTGGTTTTGGTGAGTAATCGAGATTCTCGATCAGCTTCGGGCTGCAGATCGGGACCATTTCCTCGCCATGCAGCAAATGCGCATCCAGCCCCGGCCAGTTTCCATCGCCAAACAGCACCGCAATGTCGATCTGTTCACGGTCAAAATCGGGGATGCCGATGCGTGAAATGAAATTGATGACGATATCGGGATGGCGGCCGCGAAAGTCGGGCAGCAACGGGATCAGGCAGCGTGACCCGAAAGTCGGCGGGGCGGCAATGGTCAGAACCCCGCCCTCGGCTCCGCCAGACAGGAAGGTCAGGGTCGCGGTTTCAAGCTGATCCAGCGCCGGGCGGATCGCCTGCAAATAGCTTTCGCCTTCGGGCGTCAGGACGAGGCGCTGCTTCTGGCGGGCAAACAGTTTGCAGCCCAGCCAGTCTTCAAGCCCCTGTATCTGGCGGCTGACGGCACTTTGCGTCAGGTAAAGCTCCTCGGCGGCGCGTGATGCGCTGCCAAAGCGGGCGGTCTGTTCAAAGCAACTGAGTGCTTTCAGGCTCGGAATGCGGCGGCTCATGATCTGATTGCTCGAAATATGGCGATATTTGCGTTTTATCTGGGCTTGTTGTCGCTAGTTTATGAGTTTTACGCATAAACTATATCCGATTTATCATTTGCAAGCTTGCCTGCCAATCCCTAGCTTCAGCCCAGAAGCGATAAGCTTTCAGGGATGATGCCGTCTCGCCCTTCTATGGCGTCATCCCTGCTTTGGTTTCAAAAATTTCATAAGGGATCAGGACAATGGCAGGCCGCGCACCTTTTCACTGGGAAGACCCGCTGCTGATTGAAGATCAGCTGAGCGAAGAAGAACGCATGATCCGTGACGCGGCGCGCGCCTATTGTCAGGAAAACCTTCAGACCCGTGTTCTCGAAGCCAACCGGCACGAGATTTTCCATCGCGAGATCATGACCGAGATGGGCGAACTTGGCCTGCTTGGCCCGACCATCCCCGAAGAATACGGCGGACCGGGTGTCAACCATGTCGCCTATGGTCTTGTCGCGCGCGAAGTTGAACGTGTTGATAGCGGTTATCGTTCGGCAATGTCGGTGCAAAGCTCGCTTGTGATGCATCCGATCTATGCCTATGGCAGCGAGGAACAGCGCAAGAAGTACCTTCCGAAACTGGCAACCGGTGAATGGGTTGGCTGTTTTGGTCTGACCGAGCCGGATCACGGATCCGATCCGGGCGGCATGAAAACGCGTGCCCGCAAGGCCGATGGCGGTTTCACCCTGTCGGGATCGAAAATGTGGATCACCAACAGCCCGATCGCCGATGTGTTTGTCGTCTGGGGCAAGGATGACGAAGGTGTCATTCGTGGCTTCATCCTTGAAAAAGGCATGAAGGGCCTGAGCGCGCCAAAGATCGAAGGCAAGTTTTCGCTGCGTGCGTCGATCACCGGTGAAATCGTGATGGATAACGTCTTTGTCCCGGCGGAAAACATGCTGCCCAATGCCAAGGGCCTTGGCGGGCCGTTCGGTTGCCTGAACAAGGCACGTTACGGCATTGCATGGGGGGCGATGGGGGCTGCTGAATTCTGCTGGCATGCGGCACGTCAATATACCCTTGATCGCAAACAGTTCGGTCGTCCGCTGGCCGCCAATCAGCTGATCCAGCTGAAACTGGCAAACATGCAGACCGAAATCACCCTTGGTCTTCAGGGCGCGCTTCAGCTGGGCCGTTTGCTGGATGCAGAAAAAGCCGCACCGGAAGCCATTTCCCTGATGAAGCGTAATAACTGCGGCAAGGCGCTTGATATCGCGCGTGTTGCCCGTGACATGCATGGCGGCAACGGCATTGCCGATGAATTCCATGTCATCCGCCATGTGATGAACCTTGAAGCGGTCAATACCTATGAAGGTACGCATGATGTGCATGCCCTGATCCTTGGACGTGCCCAGACCGGCATTCAGGCGTTCAGCGCCGAGGGCTGAGGACTTCGATTACGGGCGGCACCGATCTTTGGTGTCGCCCTTTTTCCTTTTTGACGACGATCCCGGGATGGAATGATGACCAGCGCGCTTTCTGGACTTCGTGTGCTTGATCTTTCGCGTGTCTTGGCGGGGCCTTGGGCCAGTCAGACATTGGCCGATATGGGTGCCGAGGTGATCAAGATCGAACGTCCGGGTGCGGGCGACGACACGCGTGGCTGGGGCCCGCCCTATGCCAAGGACGTTAAAGGTAACGATACCAGCGAGGCGGCCTATTACCTGTCGGCCAATCGCGGCAAAAAGTCGCTGACGATTGATATGACCAAGCCCGAGGGGCAGGAAATCCTGCATAAACTTGCCGCTGAATGCGACGTGGTGATCGAGAATTTCAAGGTCGGCGGGCTTGCCAAATATCGGCTGGATTACGCATCACTGTCGGAAATCAATCCAAAGATCGTCTATTGTTCGATCACCGGTTTTGGGCAGGATGGCCCCTATAAGGACCGGCCGGGTTATGATTTCATGATCCAGGCCATGGGCGGGCTTATGAGCATCACCGGCGCACCCGATCAGGAACCGGGCGGCCAGCCGATGAAGGTTGGTGTGGCGGTTGCCGATATCTTTACCGGGCTTTATGCGACGATTGGCATCCTTGCCGCCCTTCGCCACCGTGATGCGACGGGCGAGGGACAGCATGTCGATCTGGCACTGCTGGATGTTCAGACCGCGATCCTTGCCAATCAGGCGATGAATTACCTGACGACGGGCAAGGCGCCTGGGCGACTTGGCAATGCGCATCCCAATATCGTGCCCTACGAAGCGTTCCCGACGGCGGATGGTTACATCATCCTTGCGGTCGGCAATGACAGCCAGTTCAGAAGCTTTTGCCACGTTGCCGGGATCGGGCATTTGCCCGATGACGCACGATATGCCTCCAACCGGTCCCGGGTCGCCAACCGCGAAACGTTGGTGCCGCAAATCCGTCAGGCGATGGTGATGAAAACCACCGATGACTGGATCGCCATTCTGGAAACCGCCAATGTGCCATGCGGCCCGATCAATACGCTGGATCGGGTGTTTGATAACCCGCAGGTCAAACATCGCGATACGGTGCGATATCTTGATCATCCAACCGCGGGCAAGGTGCCCACAGTTGCCAATCCGATCAAATTTTCCAAAACGCCAATTGCCGGTGAAACTGCCCCGCCGATGCTGGGCCAGCATAGCGATGACATCCTGCGTCAGGTGGCTGATCTGAGCGACGCGCAGATTGCCAGATTGCGCGAAGCCGGAATTATCTGACGCCGTCTTCCTGCTTGGCAGAATGCCCGCCGGTATGAAAAGGTAACGGCAGGAACATTCATTCAGGACAGGATACCGGACATGAAAATCGCGGTGATGGGGGCAGGGGCTGTTGGCTGTTATTACGGGGCGATGCTGGCGCGGGCCGGGCATGATGTGACCCTGATCGGACGGCCAGCCCATGTCGATGCTGTCAATCGAGATGGACTGCTTCTGGAATTTGGTGGAACGCAGCAGTATATTGAAATGAATGCCTGCGCCGACGCGGCAGCAATTTCTGGTGCCGGTCTGGTTCTGTTTTGTGTCAAATCCACCGATACCAATGATGCCGGGGCGCAGATCAAGCCGTTTCTGGCCCCTGATACCATTGTCATGAGTCTTCAGAACGGGGTTGATAACGCCGAACGTTTATCGGCCGTCATTGGATTGCCGGTGATCCCGACAGTGGTGTATGTCGCGACCAGCATGGAAGGGCCGGGGCATGTCAAACATCATGGGCGCGGCGAACTGGTAATCGGGCAGTCTGCGCAAAGTGCAACCGTTGCCGAAACGCTGCGCCCGGCGCATATCCCGGTCGAGATTTCGGATAATGCCCAAGGTGCGCTTTGGGCCAAGATGATTTTGAACTGTGCCTATAACGCGTTATCGGCAATATCGCAGATGCCCTATGGCCGTCTGGTTCAGGGCGAAGGCATTTGGGATGTCATGCGCAATGCGGTTGATGAATGCCTTGCGGTCGCCAAGGGATGCGGGGTGACCGTACCCGGCGATGTCTGGGGGGCGATTGAAAAGATCGCCGAAACCATGCCGGGGCAATATTCATCCACCGCACAGGATCTGGCGCGGGGCAAAACCAGCGAGATCGATTTCCTGAACGGCTATATCGTGCGCAAGGGGGCGGAACTTGGCATTCCAACCCCCATCAATCTTGCCCTGTATGCGATGACCAAATTGCGCGAAAGCCGGGATTGATCCGGGCTTTGTAATGGACCGGGGGGCTATTTCGGGGGCTATTCCCCCGGCTTTCCCTGTGCCTGGGCGGCAGTGATATCGGGTTTGGGGACGGGCACACCGAGCTTGTCCCCAAACATCACGATGGCGGCGGCCAGCACGATCAGGAAGGCACCAAACAGGGAAACCGGTTCGGGCAGCAGACCAAACACCGTGACATCCAGCAACAACGCCCAGATCATTGCGGTATATTCGAATGCCGCCAATGTGGATGCGGGCGCACGTGCCAGTGCCTCGGTCATGAAGATATGGGCAAGACCGCCGGTAAGACCCGCCCCGATCAGCCACATCAGGATTTCAGGCGACGGATCGGCCCAGCCGAACGGCAGGGTCAGCAAACCGCCAAGCGAGCAGATCACAGCAAAATAAAATGCGATGGTGCCCGATGATTCCGTGCTGGTCAGGGCCTTGATCTGCACCTTGGCAAAGGCGGTGGTGACCGCCATGGCAAGACCCGCCCCGATGCCGATCAGAACGCCGGTATCGATCCCCGGTGTCGAGAATGTTGGCCACAGCATCAGGAACACCCCGCCAAAACCGGCAAAGGTCGCGGTAAAGACCGCCATGCCCGGCTTTTCGCGCAGCAGGATCATCGCAACCGGCAGGACGAGAAGTGGTGCCAGGAAGCCAAGAGCCGTCGCAAGGGCAAGCGGCAGATAGGCGAGCGACAGAAACGAAAAGAACATCGACACAAGGCCGAAGGTACTGCGTTTCAGGTGCCCGAACGGCCGGGCGGTGCGAAGGCCGCGCGGAAACTGGCGTCGCCAGATCAGATACAGGACGATAGGGATCAGGGCGACAGAGCTTCGCCAGAACATGATTTGGCCGACCGGTGCCTCGAACGAGGCCAGACGGACAAACAAACTCATCACTGCAAACAGACCGGTGGCGGCAAGCCGCAAGCCGATCCCGGACCATACACTGCCCATTTCGGGATTACCCTGCATTTGGCGGGAAGGATGTCCCGCTTATCAAGCAGTACCCTGAATAAGTCGTATGAAATACTGAGATTTTTTCATATCAGGGTCGAGCGAAACTCAGTGGTCGGTTTTGGGGATCGCGCGCCGTCGATACACCAATTTGCCAGCTGTTCCTGCGGACGCGTCTGGATTCATGCCTTCGCAGGAATGATGATTGTGAGGGGATAATTAGTGACTTTTGCCATCGACATGATGCGGGGTCAGGCTGCGCGGATCGACATCGTCAAGGCAGTTGACGTTGATGGCGGCCATTTTGCCGCCGTCGGGCAGTTGGCCATAGGCAAAGCTTTGGATGCCGCAGGTTTTGCAGAACTGGTGACTGATCTTTTTATCGTTGAAAAGATATTCGGTCAGGTTCTGCCCGCCGGATTTCAGCACGAAATTATCGCGCGGGGTAAATGCCAGAACCGATCCGAGTTTCTGGCAGCGTGAACAATTGCAGGTGATCGATTTATCCAGATCAAGCTTGTCGACACGATAACGCACCGCACCGCACTGGCAGCCGCCATTGTATGATTTCTCGCTCATTTCATCCTCCTGCGTTACCGGAAATACCCACCCGGCGTTTTGCCGGTGGCCTTGCGAAACATCGCGATAAAGGCCGAGGTGTTTTCATAACCGAGATCAAGGGCAACCTCGGTGACCGGTCGATGATGGGCCAGTTTTTCAAGCGCGTAAAGCAGGCGCAGCTTTTGCCGCCAGTCGCGAAACGGCATGCCGGTTTCGCGTTGAAACAGGCGGGCCAGCGTGCGTGACGATGCACCGCAATCGCGCGACCAGTTATCAAGGGTTCGGTTATCAGACGGATTGGCCTGCAACTGTTCGCAGATGCGCGCCAGGCGCGGGTCCTTGGGGGCGGGCAGATGCAGGTTATCGTCTCTGGGCGGTTTAAGCTGATCAAGCAGCACGCGGATCAGCCGTCCCTCGGCCCCGGCTTCGTCATATTCAATCGGGATTTCGGTTGCGGCCCGGATCAGTTCACGCAGAAGCGGGCTTACATCCAGCACCGTGCAGCGATCCGGCAAATCGACCGGGGCATTTTTATCGATATAGATATGGCGCGCACGGGTGAAGGTGGCGTGACTGACGGCATGTTCAACGCCCGGCGGCACCCAGACCGCGCGCTGGGGCGGGACGACCCAGATACCAGCTTTGGTGGTGACGGTCATGGTGCCTTCGATGGCGAAAATCAGTTGATGCCAGTCGTGACTGTGCGCGCCGATGCTGTAACCGGCGGGAAGGTCGCTCATGCGGACATAAACCGGACGCGGCAGGCGGTCTGGCCGGGGACGGGAATGTTGCGGATATTTCGAGATATCCCGTGATCCATCCATAAGAATGTCCTGTTTGCGCTATATGATGGCAGATTATCGCAAGACAGACGTGTGCCGCAACGCTAGTTTGAAATCCTTCCAACCAAACAGATAAATGCACGTGCCCCGATTGCCACCGGTTCCGTGCGGGGAAACATCATGTCCAAGGATTTACCACCGGAAACAAGCACCCATGCCGCCCCCATCGAGGTGCCGGGCAATCCCGATCTGTCGGGTGGGGCGGTTGCGCATAAGGGATGGCGCAACCCGGAAGTGCTGCTGATTTTCATGGCGGCTGCGATGCCGTTGTCGTTTTCGACCTGGATGGCGTTGTTAAACAACTTTTCGGTCGAGATGGCCGATTTTACCGGTCGCGAGATCGGGATTTTGCAGTCGTTGCGCGAAATTCCGGGCTTTATGGCCTTCACCGCGATTTTCGTCCTCATCATCCTGCGCGAACAGACCTTTGCCCTGATTTCGCTGCTGGTGTTGGGGATTGGGGTGGCGATTTCGGGCTATTTCCCCACCGTTGTCGGGCTTTATTGCACCACGGTCCTGATGTCGATCGGGTTCCATTATTTTGAAACCATGCAGCAGGCATTGTCGTTGCAATGGGTGAAAAAGGACCGCACCGCGATGGTGATGGGCCGGCAGCTTTCGGCGAAGTCGTTATCGTCGCTGGTGATGTTTGGCATTGTCTGGGCGATGTTGGAACTTCTCGATGTCGAATATCGCTATGTCTATCTGTTTGGCGGGGCCTTGACGATTATTGCCGCGCTGTTTGCCTGGATGGCGTTCCCGAAATTTGCCGATGCCCACCCGCAGACCAAGAAACTGATCCTGCGTAAACGGTACTGGCTTTATTACGCCCTGACCTTCATGAGCGGGGCACGCCGCCAGATTTTCACCGTGTTTGCCGGGTTCCTGATGGTCGAGAAGTTTGGTTATGACGCCGCCACCATTACGCTTCTGTTCCTTCTGAACCATGCGATCAATATGGTGATGGCCCCCAAAATCGGGAAGCTGATCGGCAAGTGGGGCGAACGGAAGGCTCTGACATTTGAATATATAGGGTTGTTCATTGTATTTGTGTCTTATGCCTTTGTCGAAAGCGACAAGCTGGCCGGGGCGCTTTATGTCATCGATCATCTGTTCTTTGCGATGGCGATTGCGATCAAAACCTATTTCCAGAAAATCGCCGATCCGGCCGACATTTCATCCACGGCGGGTGTCAGCTTTACCATCAACCATATTGCCGCAGTGTTCATCCCGGTGGCGTTCGGGTTGTTGTGGCTGATTTCGCCGTCAGCGGTGTTTTTGGCGGGGGCTGCGATGGCGCTGGTGTCACTGGTCCTGGCGCTGAATGTGCCCGATGACCCGGAGCCGGGGAACGAGGTGGTTATGGGATACAAGTCCGATCAACCGATGCTGCGCCCGGCAGAATAGAAAAGCCGCCTTAACTGGTGCAGAATTTCAATATGCCAAACGCCCGCGATCATCTTGCGGGCGTTTTCATTTGTGTTTGCCTTGCTATTTTCGCAAAATCTTCAAATCCTGACCAAACGAACAATCATAATGTCAGGCACGAGCATCGCTTCAACAGGGACCCTTTCACATGTCATATTTTCGTCTGGCCGGTCGTGCATTTTTTGGTCGTGCAGTTGCGGGATCAGTCTTGTCGCTGACGGTCGCACTTGCCAGCGGCACGGCATTGGCCGACAGCGCCGTATCGTTGCGCATTCTGGAAACCACCGATATCCACACGCATCTGGTCAATTACGATTATTATCGCGACAGTTCGTCAGATACGGTCGGTCTGGCCAAGGTCGCGACCCTGTTGAAAAACGCGCGCGGTGAGGCCGAAAACGTCGTCCTGATCGATAATGGTGACCTGATCCAGGGCAACCCGCTTGGCGATTACATGGCAAAGCGCCACGGCCTGAAAGAGGGCGAGGTGCATCCGGTTTACAAGGCGATGAACCTTTTGGGTTATGACGCGGCCAATATCGGCAATCATGAATTCAACTATGGTCTCGATTTCCTGGGCAAAAGTCTTTCGGGGGCCAAATTCCCCTATGTCAGTGCCAATGTGTTTGCCGATGACGGCGATAATGATGCCGAAAATGACAAACCGTATTTTCAGCCCTATGTGATCCTTGATCGTGAATTTACCAATGGCGACGGCAAAAAGCACAAGGCCAAGGTCGGCGTGATCGGGTTTGTCCCGCCGCAGATCATGCAGTGGGACAAGGCCAATCTGGAAGGCAATGTCGTGACCAAGGACATTGTCGAAATGGCCAGAAAATACGTGCCGGAAATGCGCGAAAAGGGCGCGGACATCGTGATTGCGGTGCCGCATTCGGGCCTGTCGACACTGGCACGTGAAGGTATGGAAGAAAACGCCACTTATTATCTGAGCCAGGTTGACGGCATTGATGCCATCCTGTTTGGCCATGCCCATACGGTGTTCCCGTCCGATGCCTATGCAAATATAGACGGTGTCGACCTTGCCAAAGGCACGATCAATGGTGTGGCCGCCGTTATGCCGGGCTTCTGGGGCAGCCACCTTGGCGTGATTGACCTGACACTTTCGGTCAATGATGCCGGGGAATGGAAGGTGACCGACAGCTTTTCGGAAGCACGTCCGATTTATCACCGCGAAGGCCGTGATATCACACCGCTGGTCGATGCCGACCCGGAAGTGATAGAGGCGGTTAAAGAAGAGCACGAGGCAACCATTGCCTATATGCGCGAAGGTGTCGGTACGACGGTCGCCCCGATCAACAGTTTCTTTGCACTGGTGGCTGATGATCCGTCGATCCAGATCGTGACCAATGCCCAGAAATGGTATCTGGAACGTATCCTGAAGGGATCGGAATATGACGGGATGCCGATCCTGTCGGCGGGTGCACCGTTCAAGGCCGGTGGCCGTGGCGGCCCGGAATATTTCACCGACATCCCCGAAGGCAAGATCGCATTAAAGAACGTTGCCGATCTTTATATCTATCCCAATACATTGCGGGCAGTACTGCTTGATGGTGCGCAGGTCCGTGAATGGTTGGAAATGTCGGCCGTACAGTTCAATCAGATTGACCCGAACAGCCGGGAAGATCAGCCGCTGATCAACGAGACATTCCCGACCTATAACTTTGACGTCATTGATGGGGTCAATTACCAGATCGATGTAACCCAACCGGCCCGATACAACGCATCGGGCGAGGTGGTAAACAAGGATGCACACCGCATCATCAATCTGACCTATGATGACAAGCCGGTTGCCGACGATCAGAAATTCGTGGTTGCAACCAACAATTACCGTGCTGGCGGCGGCGGCAATTTCCCGGGACTTGATGGATCAACCGTCATCATCGAAGCACCCGATGAAAACCGTACGGTTCTGGCGAACTATATCCTTGAGGAAAAGGAAATCGATCCGAAGGCCGACGGCAACTGGAGCCTGGCCCCCATCGGGGAGGCATCCAAGGTGACGTTTGTCACCAGTCCCAAGGCATCCTCGGCAATGAACGCACCCGACAATATCAGCTTTGTCGGCGAGGACGAAAACGGCTTTGCCCAATATGTCCTTCAGTCGAAATAGGACTGGACCCGAAACAGAAAAAGCCGCCCATCGGAAGAGGGCGGCTTTTTAATTGGGCGTGCGCGATGACCGTGAAGGTCCGCGACAGCCAGACTGTTACTTTTTGGGACCGTGCGACATATGCGGCGCATTCGGGCGACCCGGAACGTTCCGCGGGCCGTCTTCGCGCGGGTTTTTGCCGTTCAGATAGGCGGCTGCGCAATGTTCGTCGCAGTAAGGTTTGCTCGGCACAGATTTCTTGCCGCAGAAATGGAAGTCTTCATCGCCCGGATCACCGAACGGCCAGCGGCACATACCGGCACCGAGATCAAAGATGCTGATGCCTTTGCTCTGCACTTTCGGGGTCGGTGCCTTTTTCGGCTCGCTCTCTTCGGCGCGGCGCTGGATCGGGGAGGGGCGCTTGGGCAGGCCAAGGCGGTGTGCCTTGCCAACGACGGCGTTTTTGCCAACGCCCAGTTCTTCACCGATGCGTGCTGTGGTCCAGCCCTGATTCCAGAGCGAGGTCAGCAGTTCAATCTTTTCCGGCGTCCAGCTCATTTCGAGTATATTCCGTGTTTCTTTGTCTGCCCGGTGGAAAATCCATAGGCAGGTGCTTATTGTCCGAAGTCAAACAGGGATACAGACGTATCCGCTAATATCACGCGGCGCAAGGGTCTTAGCCATTTTGGACCAATCGGGACCAGTTTGACGACCGGTTTGCTGCACGCGGAAAGATGCGCAATTTGCATGACGGCGCGTCAATGTAAAGGGGAGATCGTCATTTGACATGTTTTTTCGTTTCAGTCGCGGTGTTTATGGCGGGGCATATCGTGCCCGGTCTTCTGCGTGGTGCGATCACGGCAAGGATCGGTCACACGGCATACATTATAACGTTTTCGGTCACGTCGCTGTTCCTGCTGGGGTGGGTCATTTATGAAGTGCGTCATGCGGACTTCATCGCGCTGTGGCCCTACGAAATCTGGCAAAACCATGTGACGCTGACCTTCATGCTGCCTGCCTGTATTTTGTGGGCTGCGGCAATTATTCAACCCTGTCCGTTGTCGATAGGACGAAAAAAAGGCTTTGATCCGGCGCGACCGGGGATCAATCGTTTGACCCGTCATCCGCTGCTTTTGGGCATGATGTTGTGGGGACTTGGGCATATCGTGCCCAATGGTGATCTGGTGGCTTTCATGTTCTTTGGCGGGGCGACGGTTTTTGCCATTGCCGGGTTCTGGCGTATGGAAAAAATCCGCGCCCGCCACATGGACGTGGCCGAATACAAGGCAATCCTTGACGGGACTCGACGGTTTGACGTCGCGTGGCTTGCCAAAGGCGCGCTTGGCTGGCGCGATATCGGGCTGGGAATTCTGCTTTATGTCGTGCTCCTTTGGGCGCATCCCTATGTCATCGGGGTTGATCCATCGGCGGTAATCGGCGGCTGAACCACCATTGACCGCATTTTGCGGTTATGAGGTCTGATGCAGAAAACCTTGCCGCAACGCTTGAAGTTCCAAGGTTTCATTGGAATACTGGTGCAGAATGTCCATCCTGGACAGGTTATTTCTGTGAGGTGTTATGACGTCTCCTGAACTTGCGACCAATCTTGCCCGTTTCGCCGAGATGGAAGGCCGCCACCCCAGACTGCTTCTGGCGACGGCATCGTCGGCGGAAGAACCCCATCACAAGCATGTCGCGACCCTGTTTGCCGATGGCGGGTTTGACGTTGATATCGCCCCGAAAAATTCCGACGCACAATCGATTGCCCGTCAGGCGGTTGATTGCGATGCCGATATTCTGGTTCTGATCCGTTTGTCGCTGACGGCTGAAGACCGGGTGGGGGTAGCCGATGTGATATCGTCGCTGGCCGCCCTTGATGCGGAATATATCAAATTCGGCATTGTCGGGAAAACTGATGACCCGGCGCGTGACAATGTTGATTTCGTCTTTGATCTTGAACATCTGGGAACGGATGATTGCGAGGCGCTGGTCGGTTACATTCTTGAGATTGAAGAAGACCGGGTTGCGCAACATATATAAGGCGTTGCGATATTGCTTGCCGGCCGCAGGCAATGATTTTGAAACCCTTTGGGTGCATGATGGTTGCCTTGTGATGCGGGCAACCAAACCATAGCGGGAACGATTGATGGGAATGCTCAAGGAGACGCTGCTGCGCGTTTTCGTAGGAAAACGCGGACGGGAGGCCCTTAAGGCCTATAGCGATGCACAGTCCCTTCAACTCAATGATCCCGAACTGGCCGCACGCAGTGCTGCCCAGGCCAAACAGGCACGCCGGATCGAAGACCGCGCGATGGCCTATCAGGAAAGTGGCATGTCCTTTGAGGAGGCCCGCGCACAGGCCTTGGCCGAGACCCTGACAGAACAGTCGGATAATCCGCAGGCCGCGATCCTTAAGGCGCTTGAAGCCGCCGATGCCAAGATCGGCAAAAAGAAAAGCCGGATGCCAAGTGCAGCCGACGATGCGCGCGCCAAACTGATTTCCGAAGCATTGGTTGCCATCCGCAACAAGCAGGAAGATCTGGACAAGCTTGATCCGGAATTGCGTGCCAAATTGACCCTGATGGCGGTTGGGGCGCTTATGGGCGGTCCGCCGACCAAACAGTAAGTTTCGGGCGCTTTCGCGCGGGACAAATCGACAAATCCCTATCGGAAAATATTGCGATGCAGCCCGGTGGTCAGCTGGCTGTAATCCGGTTCATTGTCGGCAGTCAGGAAGCCGTGGCGAATCAGGAAATCGATGATCACCAGCGCGCAATTGAATTTGAAATCAAAACTGCTGCGTACGATTTCGGCAACCTCGGCCAAAGGCATCAATTCAAACCGTTCGACTTCGTCGTCCGCACATCGCGGCACGAAATCGGCGGGCAATTCCAGATCATAATTGACCATGACATCGGGCTTTAGCCCTTCGGTGGTTTCGTAAAGATAGGAAACGGTACCGACCGGTTTCAAATTTCTGGAGAGGTTTTCGGGGATGGCGGCTTCTTCGGCACATTCCTTGATCATGTTTTCAAGAAAACCAAGTCCGGTCGGCTGGCCGCCTGCAACCATATTGTCGAGCATGCCGGGATAGGTCGGTTTGTCCTTGGCGCGGTGGGCAATCCACATATGGATGCCATCATCTTTTTGCACATAGCCGTTCATATGCACCCCCCAGGACCGGAACCCGAAATAGGGCATGGCGGACCGATCCAACTGACACAGGGGATCGTGACCCAGTGTCGGGCGAATATCGAACCGTTCGCCATGCAGACGACGGATGACGCCCTGATCGCAAAGCGCCTTGGTGGCGGTATCGAGCGAACGGTTGCGATCATCAAGGGTTCCGATATGTGACGCAAAGCAAAATTCGCCATTTTCATCGCGGACAAAGTCCGGGCCAAGTGCGGACAGGGCGGTGGCAAAGTCCGGACGCAAGGCACCCAGAGACATTCCATCAATGCGGAATGGCACATAGCGCGATGGATTGGCGTTGTTGCAGGCTTTGATATGGTCAAGATAGGTCAAGACGGGCTCCGTCGGTTGGGGCGCACTGCAACACGATCATGTTGCAGTGCCGCGACCCAGACAGACTAAGCGTCCAAGGCCTAAGCGCCAAGGGCAGAGTTGGAATAACCCTTTTCCGATGTCAGAACCGTATTCACATGCACGATCTGACGCAGGCAACGCGCGATATGTTCGGCAACTTTGGTTTCGAGTTGCTGAATCTGGATATCGATCTGCAATTCGCTGAAACCGGCATGGCTGTCGGCGACGGTGGAATGCCAGCTTGCGGGGACAAGATTGCGTTTGGAAAACAGTTCCAGCACACGCGGCATAACATCGGGTTCTGCGGCGGCGTGAACGGCGAAACAATAAACGGATTTGGTCGGCTGCGCGCTTTCAAGCGGCGCGAGAAAAGCATGATCGGTCATGACAATGCACACACATTTTCATTGCATCCAGTAGGCGAAAAGACACGTCCCGGGGTCCTCAGACCACCGGGCTGGTAATTCGCGTAATGGCAACGATGAAAAGGCGGCGGTTGTTCATGAAGATGTTCTTGAACTTTCGGGTCGTTATCCCCGATTGGCTAACGACCGGTAAAATGACAAAGCGCTTGGATAAAGATCAGAGGATCAGGAGCGATGCAATCAGGGCCAGAATGGTGCCAGCAAACAGGATTTCCATCGAACGGGCGATCTGCTGTTCACGGGCAATGGCGATAGCAACGGCTTTGCGCTTATTCATCATTTTTACTCCGTCTTATGACAGGTATCTTTTAATGCACCACACGGTGCACGGTTGAAATATATGCAGGCATATGGTCCCGATACAAGTGCTGTCCTGATAAAAACGTCAAAAAACTTTCAACCTGATGGAAAAGGCCAGCTTTTCTGTGCCTGTTTTGGTCACAAATAACCAAAGGTTGATGGTGCGGCGCATGAAAAACGCGAGAATCGGAATTGGCACGTGGCTCAGTTGCTGCCGATTCCCGCGATATTGGCATGCTGTGCTGCGATACCCGTCGGCAATGTCCATGTTATCCGCAGCGTTATCGGCGGCGTTGTCAGCGAATGGCAAGCTCGGTGATGCCGATTTCCCTGGGTGGTTGGCCGGGGCGGGTAAAGGTGACTTCACCGCGATAGGCCCCTGCGGGCCAGCGATCACCGGGGCGGTTGATATTGACGTAAAACCACTTGGCGCGCGGGCCGTTATCGTTTTCGACATTTATGGTGAAATCGCGGTGTCCGCCAATGCCGTTCGGGCCATCCATGCTTAATCGGATGATATCGCCGTTGCTGGCACCAATCAGATAAGCCCAGAAAAACAGGCCGGGGCTTGAGGCGGGGAGTTCGCTGCTTTTGCCATAGCCGCGTTTAATGTCGGTGGCATTGGGTTTGGCCGACGAAAATCCCGACGCATAAAGCGTTATGGCGCGATAGGACATCTGTTCCTTGGCGGCCTCGGTCCAAAGAACGGCGTTACTGGCATTGCAATCCTGCGGGGTGACGGCACCCATCGGAGTACCGCTGAACGGATCGACCAGCTGGTTATCCTTGCGCAGGTTGAAATGAAGATGCGGGAAGGTGGCCTGACCGGACATGCCGATCAGTCCGATTGTCTGACCGCGTTCGACCGTATCACCTTTTTTCACCGCCAGCGATCCGCGGCGCAGATGGCAATACTGGCTTTGCCAGCCGTCATCATGGTTGATCAGAATGCCATTGCCGCATTCGATCCCCTTAAGCGCATCCCCGACCAGACGGCCGGCGTCGATATCCTCAACCCCGTCGCGGGTGGCGATCACGGTTCCGGCGGCAACTGCATTGACCTCGACCCCGCCAATCATGGTGGCTTCGTCAGGAATGGAAAAATCGGTTCCGCGATGGCCTTCATAGGTGGTGGTGCCACAGGCAAAATCACGGATTTCAGGGCCGGGATCGTGATCGACATAATGAACCACATCGCACTGGCCATACAGGCAATCGACCGGCAGGTCAAAGGGCGGGCCATCAGCGCGGGCGATGGTCGCGAACGGCACGAGGATCAGAACCCCGAATAGCATTGCCGCAATACGTCCTGTCGCCTGACCCATCAAATCCTCCTGCCGGTGCCCCGCGACAACCGGTTCAGAAACGGTTTTTGGCAGGACTGCTTCGTCACACATCCTTCATCTAACATAATGGTGATGGACTTGCGATGGGCAAGGTACTGTATTGTTTCAATATCATCGACTATGACCATAAAGACACAGTCGTCGTTGCAGTGCGTGGTGTTTGGCAGGAACAAGATGGATCAACAGGCAGGGTTTTTAAGATTGGGCATCTTTGCCGCCATCCTTGTCGTTATGACAATGTGGGAGGCATTTGCCCCCTATCGTCCGGCGGGCGGGCTTCGCCATCCGGGGCGGTGGCTGACCAATTTCGGTTTGTTGCTGATGGGGGCCGCGCTTAGCCGGTTTACCGTTGGTGCGGCGATGATTGCGGCCGCCATTCTGGCAGGTCAGCATGGCTGGGGCGTGATCAATCAGGCCAAAGCATTGATCGGGCTTCCGGCGTGGCTTGGCGGTTTGATCGCGATTGTCGTTCTGGATTGTGCGGTTTACTGGCAGCATCGCCTGACCCATATCATACCGGTTTTCTGGCGGTTTCATCGGGTGCATCATTGCGATATCGAATTTGATGTCTCGACCGCCGTTCGGTTTCATCCGTTCGAAATCGTCGCGTCAGCAATTTACAAATCGACCTTTGTGATCGTGCTGGGGGCCGATCCGTGGGCGGTGGTGATTTATGAAAGCATGCTAAGCGGTTTTGCGCTGTTTAATCATGGTAATGTTCATTTGCCGGGCGGGTTTGACCGGGTATTGCGCCGATTGATTGTGACGCCCGATATGCACCGGGTCCATCATTCCAGCCTGATGCGTGAAACCAACAGCAATTACGGAAATATCCTGTCGGTGTGGGACCGGCTGTTTGCCAGCTATGTCGATCACACGCAAACCAATGATCATGACATGCAGATCGGACTTGAAGATTTTCGCGACAAACGCAGCCAAAGCCTTTGGGCGGTGTTGTGGATGCCATTTCGCCGTTCTTGATGGGATCGCCGCTTATTCCCCGACGATCCCGCGTACGACCATGGCGGATGCCACCAGCGACCGGCGGCCATCATCCTTGCCCCCCAGATAGGACCTTTCGGTGGCGGTGCGCAGTTGGTGGGCCAGTTCCGGATCAAGATCGTTAAAGAAATCGCGGATCAGGCTGTGTGCCCCCAGAAGCGACTGCCAGTAATCTTCGAAATCCAGAAAATCCATGCGGATCGACAGGGTCGCGGTATCAACATCGCCCAAACCCGCATCGGACCAAAGATCAAAAAGCGCGTCTTCGCTTTGATAGGGGATATCGAAAATCCTGCTGCGCAATTCATCGCCTGATGGATAGGCGACAACCGCGGCAGCATCCAGAAACAGCCGGATAAAAGATAATCCCCCGGCACGGTCCCAGACACTTGCCGCAATCCGCCCGCCCGGTTTCGTGACCCGGACCATTTCCGAAACAGCACCCGCCGGACCATCCAGATCGTTTAACAGCAATTGCGAAAAGGCGGTGTCGAAGCTGTCATCGGCAAAGGGCAGGTTGCTGGCGTCGCCGGTTTCAAAGCTGACATTCTCGGCAGCGCTGAGAAGGGCTTCGGACAGGTAATCGGGGATCAGGTCCACCCCGACAATCCGGGCCTTGGGATAGCGCGTGGCGGCGGCAAGTGTGAGGCTCCCGGTACCGCAACCGACATCAATCAGCGCACCGCAGGATGGGGCGGCAACGAAATCAAGGAAGCTGCGCGACAGGCGGCGGCTCCATCGGCCCATGGCGATTTCATAGATGTCAGCAGTGGTCGCATTCATGGACGTTTTCCGCAATTTGTTGTTCTGAGAGGCAGTTTGCACCGTGACGGGGCGTGACGGAAGTTCCCATTTGGGCAGGCATAGCCGATATGGCAAGCCGGTTAAATTACCCTGTTCAACCAATTATCCATTGCCGAAAAAAGAAAACACGAAATAATATTGCGAATGCTGCGGCGCAAAAATAAATCAGAAGTCAGACGTGGCGATCAAAAACAGGCAAGGAAAGTCAGGAAATGAGAGAGATGAACGGACTGGAAGGGCTTTATCTTGAAGATATCGAGATCGGCATGGTCGGAAGTTACGCCAAAACCGTGACGGAAACCGATATCGTGATGTTTGCCGGATTGTCCGGCGATACAAATCCGGTTCATCTTAATCAGGAATTTGCCGAAACCACGATGTTTGAAGGCCGCATTGCGCACGGCATGCTGTCGGCCGGTTTCATTTCAACCGTTCTGGGCACGCGTCTTCCGGGGCCGGGCACGATTTACCTGTCGCAGAATTTGCAGTTCAAGGCACCGGTCCGCATTGGCGATACCGTTACCGCAAAGGTCACGGTGCGCGAAATCATCGCGCCCAAGCGCCGTGTGGTTCTGGAAACCAATTGTTATGTCGGTGATAAATGCGTGATTGCGGGCGAGGCGATGGTGATGGTGCCGTCACGCCAATAAGCATCTTTTGTCGGAAAAGTCTTTACGCTTCGGGCTTGCGCGCTTTATAGCTGCCCGCTGGACCGTGCGGATATGCGATCTGCCGGCATGATGACGAGCAAAAAAGAGAGACCGGCGCGGATGCGCGTTTTTCGATCTTTTGACAATCTGACAGATGACGCACGCGGTGCGGTCGTTGCGATTGGTAATTTTGACGGCCTTCACCTAGGCCATCAGACATTGCTTGATCATGCGCGCGAAATCGCCCGCGATCTGGATGCGCCGCTGGGGATCCTTACGTTTGAGCCCCATCCCCGGATGCTGTTCCGGGCGGGCGAACCGGAATTCCGCCTGACATCGGCTGATGACAGGATTACGGCGGCGTCTGATCTGGATATTGAGCTGTTTTTCGAAGCCCGCTTTGACCGCGATTTTGCTGCCATGAGCGCCGAAGAATTCATCGAGCGCATTCTGGTGAACGGGCTTGGTGTGCGCCATGTTGTCGTTGGCTGGGATTTCTGCTTTGGCAAGGGCCGGGCAGGCAATGTCGATCTGCTGCGCGAAATTGGCGAAAAATCGGGTTTTGGCGTGACGGCGATTGAGGCGGTGACGCATGATAACGGGATCATCTATTCCTCGACCGCGATCCGACAGGCGCTGCGCGATGGCCGCCCGCAGGATGCGACCCATTTGCTGGGGCGCCCGTGGGAAGTAGCCGGTGTGGTGATCAAGGGCGATCAGCGCGGCCGGACGATTGGTTTCCCGACCGCCAATGTTGCACTTGGCAATCATCTGCGTCCGAAATTTGGTGTTTATGCCGTCGAGCTTGGCCTGATATCGGACGCAAATGACGAAACCGTTGAACGCTGGATCGACGGAGTCGCAAATATTGGTGTTCGCCCCAGCTTTGGCGGGGATGCGGATGCCGGGCTTGAAGCCCACCTGTTCGATTTCGATCAGGACATCTATGGCCGTCGCGTTCGCGTGCGTTTGCACGGCTTTATCCGGGGCGAACAGAAGTTCGACGGGCTTGATGCACTGAAAGCCCAGATCGCCGCGGATGTGATTGCCGCCAAAGAGATTCTCGGCAAGATTTGAATTTGTCGACGAACCCGTTATGATCCGCGCGCCTTTACGGGGGCAGCCAGTATCACCGGGGGTTCGCCCTTGTAATTTGTTTAAAGACGACAGGACCGTCACGATGAGTGTCGAATACAAAAAGACCGTTATCCTGCCCAAGACCGATTTTCCGATGCGGGCGGGTTTGCCAAAGATGGAGCCGACCCTGCTGGAACAGTGGGTGAAAGAGGACCTCTATGGCAAAATTCGCGGTATTTCGGCGGATCGTGAAATGTTTGTCCTGCATGATGGCCCGCCCTATGCCAATGGCCATCTGCATATTGGTCATGCACTCAACAAAATCCTGAAAGACGTGATCACCCGTTCGCAGCAGATGCTGGGCAAGAACGCGGTTTATGTGCCGGGCTGGGATTGCCACGGGCTTCCGATCGAATGGAAGATCGAAGAACAATACCGTGCCAAAG
Source organism: Thalassospira permensis NBRC 106175 (assembly GCF_000714555.1). Taxonomy (NCBI): domain Bacteria; kingdom Pseudomonadati; phylum Pseudomonadota; class Alphaproteobacteria; order Rhodospirillales; family Thalassospiraceae; genus Thalassospira; species Thalassospira permensis. The sequence goes on from NZ_AUNC01000001.1 coordinate 300,350, forward strand.
GCAAGAACAAGGACGACGTGCCGATTGCCGAATTCCGCAAGGAATGCCGCGAGTTCGCCCAGAAATGGCTTGATATCCAGCGCGAGGAATTCAAGCGGCTTGGCGTGATGGGCGACTGGGACAATCCCTATGTCACCATGGATTACAAGGCCGAGGCATCGATTGCCCGCGAGCTTGGCAAATTCCTGATGAACGGCTCGCTCTATATGGGCTCGAAACCGGTCATGTGGTCGGTGGTTGAAAAAACCGCCCTGGCCGAGGCCGAGGTCGAATATCACGACCACACCAGTAAAACGATCCATGTCCGTTTCCCGGTTGTTTCATCCAAGGTCGAAGCCCTTTCCGATGCGACGATCCTGATCTGGACCACGACCCCATGGACGATCCCGGGCAACCGCGCGATTTCGTACGGAGCCGAGATCGACTATGTCGTGATCGAAGTGACCGAAACTGCCGAAGAAGCCTGGGCCAAGGTCGGCGAGAAAATGGCGATCTGTACCGATCTGGTCGAAGACGTTTGCAAAAACGGTCGCATCACCGGGCACAAGGTTGTCGGTAGCTTCAAGGGGGCCGACCTTGAAGGCACGATTGCTGCCCATCCGTTCCGTCGGCAGGGATATGAATTTGACGTGCCGCTTCTGGCGGCGGATTATGTCACGACCGACACCGGTACCGGCTTTGTCCATACCGCGCCAACGCATGGCCCGGACGATTACCAAACCGGTCTGAAATACGGTCTTGAAATCCCGGAAATGGTGGATGGTGAAGGGGCTTATTACCCGACCGTGCCTCTGTTTGCCGGCAAACGCATCTATGATGAAAACGGCAAGGAAGCCGATGCCAACGAGGCGGTCATCGCCAAGCTGGTCGAGGTTGGCGCGTTGCTGTCGCGCGGGCGTCTGAAGCACTCCTATCCGTGCTCCTGGCGATCCAAGGCCCCGATTATTTATCGCACCACACCGCAATGGTTCATTTCCATGAAGGATAATGACCTGCGCGAAAAGGCGTTGAAGGCGATTGATGAAACCCGCTTTGTACCGGAAGGCGGGCGTAACCGTCTGCATTCGATGATTGCCAATCGCCCGGACTGGTGCGTTTCGCGCCAGCGTGCCTGGGGTGTGCCGATCACGGTGTTCATCAATAAAAACACCCGTGAACCGCTGCGCGATCAGGACGTGCTGAACCGTGTTTACGACGCCTTCTGCGAAGAAGGTGCCGATGCATGGTTCACCCGCGATGCGCAATATTTCCTGGGCGACAAATATGATGCCAAGGATTTCGAACAGGTCACCGACGTTCTTGACGTCTGGTTTGATTCCGGTTCGACCCATGCCTTCGTGCTGGAAGAACGTCAGGACCTGAAATGGCCGGCTGATCTTTATCTTGAAGGATCGGATCAGCATCGCGGCTGGTTCCATAGCTCTTTGCTCGAATCGTGCGGTACCCGCGGTCGTGCGCCGTATGATGCGGTTCTGACGCACGGTTTCGTTCTGGACGGCGAAGGCCGCAAGATGTCCAAGTCGCTTGGCAACGTCATCGCGCCCCAGGACATCATCAACAAGCTTGGTGCGGATATCCTGCGTCTTTGGGTGGTCAGTTCCGACTATCACGATGACCTGCGCATCAGCCACGAGATCATCGAACGTCATTCGGACATCTATCGCCGCCTGCGTAATACGCTGCGTTTCCTGCTAGGCAATCTTGACGGCTTTACCGAGGCGGAAAAGGTCGCGGATAACGAATTGCCGGAACTGGAACGCTGGGTTCTGCATCGTCTGAGCAAGCTGGACGATCTGGTGCGAAAGACGACGGCGGATTTCGATTTCCATACGCTGTTTATCGAACTGCATAACTTCTGTGCGCTTGATATGTCGGCGTTTTACCTCGATATCCGCAAGGACGCGCTTTATTGCGACGCGCCAAGCAGTGCCAAACGCCGTGCGGCGCGTACCGTTATGGACCGCGTGTTTGACAGTCTGGTGCGCTGGCTGGCACCGGTTCTGTGCTTTACCGCCGACGAGGCATGGCGCGCGCGCTATGGTGCCGACAGTTCGGTTCATTCCGAGACGTTCAACACGATCTCGGATGGCTGGAAAAACGACGCGCTGGCCGCCAAGTGGGAAAAAATCCGCAAGCTGCGTCGCGTTGTAACCGGTGCGCTGGAACTGGAACGTGCCGAAAAACGCATCGGGGCCAGCCTTGATGCCGCACCGAAGGTCTATGCAACGGCGGAATATGTCGAAGCGCTTAATGGCCTTAATCTTGCCGAAATCGCCATCACATCTGATGTCGAACTGATCACCGGCGACGCACCAGAAGGGGCCTATACCCTTGAAGAAGTTGCCGGCGTTGGTGTGGTTCCGGCATTGGCCGAGGGCGAGAAATGCGAGCGTTGCTGGCAGACATTGCCCGAAGTAGGCAGCCACCCGGTGCACAAAACCGTGTGCCTGCGCTGTGCTGATGCCGTTGATGAAATGGGGATCGAGGCCGCCGAATAAGGCGGCCCGTTTCCGGTTCTGGTCTGTCCATTCGGAAGACCGTGTTCAGGCAAGACAGAAAGAGTGTTGATGAAACATCGTGCCTTTGTCTTTGGGCTGGTCATTATTGCGGTTGTCTTTGCCGTCGATCAGTGGACCAAGCAGCTGGCGATTGACGGATTGTCAAATCCGCATCGCGTGATTGAAGTCACGCCGTTCATGAATTTCCTGCTGGCATGGAACAGTGGCGTTTCATTCGGCCTGTTCCAGGGACAGGCGCCGTGGGTCATGATTTTGGCGACGGCGGCAATCACCGTCGGTTTTCTGATCTGGATGTGGCGGACGCGCGACCGGTTGTTGGGCATTGCGCTGGCGCTTGTGGTTGGCGGGGCGGTTGGCAACCTTGTTGACCGGTTGCGTCACGGGGCGGTAACCGACTTTATCGACATGCATGTTGCAGGCTATCATTGGCCGGTTTTCAACATTGCGGACAGCGCAATTACGATTGGTGCAGTCCTTTTGTTGATCGATTCCCTGTTTGGCGGTAAAAAATCATCCAGGTAATTTTTGATCCGGCAATTCCGTGCCGGAGACTGAGTGGTAAAGAGGCATCAATGGCCCGGAAACTATCGACATCGATTTTCAAAGTTGCGCTGCTGGGCGGTTTGGCATTTGCCGTGTCCGGTTGTGAATCAACGCGTGAAACGTTTGGTCTGAACAAAACGGCTCCGGACGAGTTTCAGGTTGTTTCCCGTGCACCGCTGAGCCTGCCGCCTGATTTCACGCTGCGTGTTCCGGAACCGGGCGCACCGCGCCCGCAGACCGGCACGACCACCGATCAGGCGCGTCGTATCCTGACCGGTGAAGACCCGGACGCGGTCAAGCGTGATATCACCGATGGCAATCGTAGCCAAGGGCAGGTTGCCCTGCTGTCGCAGTCGGGCGCGCAATATGCCGATCCGGCAATCCGCACCACGGTTGATCGTGAAACATCGATCTTTATCGAAGAAAGCGACAGCGTCGTCGACAAGCTGATCTTCTGGCAGGAAAAGCCGCAATTTGGCACCCAGGTCGACGCCGAAGCCGAAGCCAAGCGCATCCGCGATCAGCAGGCATTGGGTGAGTCGGTTTCCGAAGGTGAAACACCAGTCATCGAACGCCGTCAGAAAGGCTGGCTGGAAGATATCTTCTAGGGTGTTGCGGTCACTTTCCGGTGAGTTGTCCCGGAAATAGAACAAAATTCGAATTATGGCAGGGCGCGGTCTTTCCGCGCCCTTGTTCTGTCATATTCAGTTCTTAATCAAAACTTGTCCGTTGCCGTATAGATCAGGCACCCTGCCTGCTTCCTGGCGATCCTGCTTATAGCATTGGGATGACGTAATGACATTTCCGACCCGATCCCCGATTTCGATATTTGCGCGCGGGCCAATTGGCCTGCTTGCTGCTGTTCTTATGATCCTGAGCCCCCATTTGGCCGGGGCGGCGGTTTTCAGCCCGCAAACCATGACCCTTGATAACGGCATGCAGGTTGTGCTGGTGGAAAATCACCGCGCCCCGGTCGTAACCCATATGGTCTGGTACAAGGTCGGGTCCGCCGACGAGACTGAGGGTGTATCAGGGATTGCCCATTTCCTTGAACATCTGATGTTCAAGGGGACGAAGGACATTGCGCCGGGTGATTTTTCCAAGATCGTTGCGCGCAATGGCGGCAATGACAATGCATTCACCGCATGGGACTATACCGGGTATTTCCAGAATATCGCGCGTGACCGGCTTGAAATGGTCATGCAGATGGAAGCCGACCGGATGCAGAATCTTCAGCTTTCCGATGATGTGGTTTTACCCGAACGCGACGTGATCATCGAAGAACGCAGATCACGGATTGATAACAATCCCGGTGCGCTTCTGGGTGAACAGATGCGCGCTGCCCTTTATATGGCCCATCCCTATGGCCGGTCGATCATCGGCTGGCTCAATGAGATGGAAACCCTGTCGACCGATGACGCGCGGGCCTTTTATCGCAAATGGTATGCGCCCAATAACGCCATTCTGGTCGTGGCCGGGGACATCACCATGGATCAGCTTAAACCGCTGGCCGAAAAATATTATGGTGTCATTCCGGCGGGTGACGTTGCCACCCGCCACCGTGTCAAGGAACCGACCCAGCATGCTCCGCGCAAGGTAACGCTGACCGATCCGCGCGTCGGGCAGGCATCCATGTCGCGCTATTACCTTGCACCGTCCTACAACAGCGAAAATGCCGATCAGGCCGCCCCGCTTGAGGTCCTGAGCGAAATCCTTGGATCTGGCACGACCAGCCGTTTCTTCCGCTCGCTTGTTGTCGATCAGTCGATTGCGACCAGTGCCGGGACTTTCTATGACCCGGTTGCGGTTGATCTGGCAAGCTTTGGCCTGTATGCCGTCCCGCGCGACGGTGTCGAACTGGCCGATCTCGAAAAGGCGGTTGATGCCGAAATTGCCAAGGTTGCGGAAAATGGCGTGACCGAGGAAGAACTGGCACGCGCCAAGCAGAAGCTTCTTGATAGTGCGGTTTTCGCCCGTGACTCCCTTTCGGCGGCTGCGCGTACCCTGGGCGAAGCGCTGGCGGTTGGTTTGACCGTCGATCAGGTTGAAAGCTGGCCGGATCGGATCAAGTCGGTAACGGTCGAGCAGGTCAACGAAGCTGCCAAATCGGTATTTGACGATAAACGTTCAGTAACCGGCTGGTTGCAACCGCCCGAAGGCGGCCCGGTGAACGGCATGCCAACCGCGCCGGTCACCGGCGAGCAGGAGGTGCATTGATCATGAGCTATATTGCAAAGACAATTCCGGTAATGAAAATGCGCAAAACCCTGCTGGGGCTGGCATCGGCCACCCTGTTGATGACGTCATTTACCAGCCATGCAAGGGCTGTCGAAGTACAGGAAGTCACATCGGATGGCGGCATTACCGCATGGCTGATCGAAGATCACCTGAACCCGCTTCTGACAGTTGATTTTGCCTTCAAGGGGGCCGGTTCCGCGACCGACCCGGAAGGCAAGGGGGGCCTTGCCAATATGGTGTCGGGCCTGATCGACGAGGGGGCTGGCGAAATGGACAGCCAGACCTTCCGCACCGAAATGGAAGACCGGTCGATCAGCATTTCCTTTGATGCCGGTCGCGATGATTTTTCCGGATCAATGGTGACATTGACGCGTGAACGTGACACGGCGATTGATCTTCTGCGTCTGGCGCTTACCGAGCCGCGCTTTGACGACGAGGCGGTTGAACGCATCCGTGCACAGGTGATTTCGGGCCTGCGCCGGGCGGAAAATGATCCGGGCGATATTGCCGGCAAGGCGTTTTTCAAATCGATCTTTGGCGATCATCCCTATGCCAATCCGGTATCGGGCACGATGGCATCGGTCAGCAGCCTGAACGCCAATGATTTCCGTGAATTTGTCCGTCATGCCATGGCGCGTGACAATCTGGTGATCGGGGTCGCGGGCGATATCACTGCCGAGGAACTCGGCCCATTGCTTGACGAAGCCTTTGGAGGATTGCCGGACAAAAGCGACCTTCCGGCCATTCCCGAAGTCACGCCGAAATTTGGCGGGGTCGAGGTCATTCAGCAGGACATCCCGCAAAGCCAGGCAGTCTGGGGCCAGAAGGGCATTGCGCGCAAGGACCCGGATTTCTATGCCGCCTATGTCATGAACTATATCCTTGGCGGCGGCGGTTTTTCATCGCGCCTGACAGAGGAAGTGCGTGAAAAGCGCGGCCTTGCTTACGGCGTATACAGCTATCTGGCCGATATGGACAAGGCTGAGCTGATCACGGGCGGAGTTGCGACGCGCAACGATGCCATCGGCCAAAGCCTGTCGATTATTGGCGATGAATGGCAGAAGATGAAGGACAAAGGCGTGTCGCAGGAAGAACTCGATAACGCCAAATCCTATCTGACCGGGGCCTTTCCGCTGCGCTTTACCAGCCTTGGCAATCTGTCGGGCATGCTGGTCGGTATGCAGATGCAGGATCTGGGTATGGACTTCCTTGATAAACGCAACAGCCTTGTCGAGGCCGTCACCCTTGATGACGTCAATAGGGTTGCCAGCGAACTGCTTGATCCGGCCAATGTTACCGTGACGGTGGTGGGTAAACCCGAAGGCGATCTGGCGTTTTAAGCCGATCCTGACTTTAAAATGTACAAAGCGCGGTGAAAGGCATTTCGCCGCGCTTTGTGCTTTGATAGGTTCGTTTCAATCACAATAACATCACCCCGTATAACGAGCATTTCCCTTCATGACCCTGCGCGTCCTGCCCCAGAACCTGATCAACCAGATTGCCGCCGGTGAGGTGGTTGAACGCCCGGCTGCGGCGTTGAAGGAACTGGTGGAAAATGCCCTGGATGCCGGGGCAACGCGGGTAGACGTGACCTTGCGCGATGGCGGGCGGACCCTGTTGTCGGTGACTGACGATGGCAAGGGCATGACGCCCGATGAACTTGGCCTTGCGGTCGAGCGTCACGCGACATCCAAGCTGCCCGATGATGATCTGTTCAATATCGGTTTTATGGGGTTTCGCGGCGAAGCCTTGCCATCCATCGGATCGGTATCGCGGATGCGCTTGACCAGCCGGGTGCGCGGGGCGGAAAATGCCTGGACGTTGACGGTCGAAGGTGGTGCCAAAAGCGCACCGGAACCCGCCGCCCACCCGTTTGGCACGCGGGTTGAGGTACGAGACCTTTTCTATGCGACACCTGCACGCCTGAAGTTTCTTAAAACCGCGCGGACGGAACAGATGTATGCGCGCGAAATCATGGATCGGTTGGCGATGGCCCGGCCCGATGTTGGCTTTACCCTGTCGGGGGACGGCAACAAGCAGATCTTGAATTATCCGGCCTGCGAAGGTGATTTGTTCGATGCCCGCCTGAAACGGCTGGGGGCAGTCATGGGCCGCGAATTTCAGGATAACGCGCTTCAGATCGAGGCGGAGCGCGAAGGCATTCGCCTGACCGGTTATGCCGGGGTGCCGACCTTGAACCGCGGCAATGCGCAGATGCAGTTCATGTTTGTCAATGGCCGCCCGGTCAAGGACCGGCTGTTGCAGGGGGCTGTGCGCGGGGCCTATCAGGATTTTCTGGCGCGCGACCGTCATCCGTTGCTGGCGCTGTTTTTTGAACTTTCGCCCCGTGATGTTGACGTCAACGTCCATCCTGGCAAAACCGAGGTCCGGTTCCGTGATCCGGGCATGGTTCGTGGGTTGATCGTCGGCGCGCTCAAACACGCCTTGGCCGGGGCCGGGCACCGGGCATCGACCACGGTGGCCGATATGGCACTGGGCGCAGCCCGGCGCGAAGGTGACGGACCATCCTTGCCTTATGGCGGCGGGCGCCTCGCCTCGGGCGGGTATAATTTCGGGTCCTATCAACCCAGCCATCCAGGTTCGGCAGCCATACAGCGCGATTACGCGGCACAGGCACCGGCAACCTCGTTTGGTGGCTTGTTTGATCGCGGGCGTGATTTTGCCGGTGGAGAGACCGGCGGTGATAATGGCGGATTTGCCGCGGCTGCCGCCAGTGCGCTAGCCGGGGGTTATGGTGGCGGGTATGCCGGTGCCGCCCCGTCGGGACGGATTGATGACACTGACGTGGCCAAATTTGTTGATCATCCGCTGGGCGCTGCGCGCGGGCAGGTGCATGCTAACTATATCATTGCCCAGACCCGCGATGGCTTGGTGATTGTTGATCAGCATGCCGCCCACGAACGCATTGTCTATGAACGTATGAAGGCCGATCTGGCGGAAAATGGCGTTAAACGGCAGGGATTGCTGTTGCCCGAAGTCGTCGAACTGGACGAGGCATCTGCCGAACGGGTGGCTGAGCGTGCCGAAGAATTTGCCGAATTGGGGTTGGTGATCGAGCCGTTTGGCCCCGGTGCGCTGGTGGTGCGCGAAGTGCCTGCGATGCTGGGCAAGGTTGATGTTGCGGGGCTGGTGCGCGATCTGGCCGACGAGATCGTCGAACTGGGGCAGGGCATGGCCCTTAAGGACCGGCTGATGTATGTCTGCGCGACCATGGCGTGCCATGGATCGGTGCGGTCCGGGCGGAAGCTCAATGCTGATGAAATGAATGCGCTATTGCGCCAGATGGAAGCCACCCCGCATTCAGGGCAGTGCAACCATGGCCGCCCGACCTATGTTGAACTGAAACTGCACGACATCGAAAAGATGTTTGGTCGGCGCTAGGCTTTAAGCCTGATCCTTAATCCTTGAGCTTCATGTCACGTGGCAGGCGGGTATTGGCGTTGATCCGTGCGCCTTGGATCTGTTCGGCGAATAATCCCTTGGCCGTGGACAGATCGGCATCGCGGAAATCGGTTTGAGCAAGATTGGCACCGCTCAGATCGCAATTGTGCAGTGTCATGGCGCGAAATGACGCACCTGCCAGATCAGAGCCGAGAAACACCGTATTGCGCAAGATGGCATCGGTAAAGCTGGCACCGGAAAGACGGGTGGCGGCAAGCACGGCATGATCCAGATTGCAGCCGATGAAATCGCCCGCCGTCATATCGCAACGACGCAGCACCGCCTTTTTGCAATTGGCATTGCGAAATGACACATGCGGCAAGGCACATCGGGTCAGGTCGATGCCTTCAAGATCGGCATCGCGCAGATCGGCGTGCCGGATCGACATCATCGCCCCCTCCTTGCCGCCGGTATCAACCCAAAGCCGATGCCCCTTAAGGGCTTCGGTCAGATCGATTTCAACCAGCTTTTCATCAATGCTGGTGTCGACCGGGTCTGCGTCTTCTGCCCTGTCATCGGTCAGTTTGGCGGTTTCAAACGGTTGCTGCACGGGGGAAAGCACCGCGCGTACGGATTCTGCCGCATCAAGGTTATAGTCGCGCTGCGTTTTCCCCGGTTTGGCATCAGAGGTTTCAATGCCGATCTTGGCACTGGTGGGGCGTTTGGTGTCCAACGTCTGTGTGACCGTGGCAGCGTTGCGTGATGATGTTTTGGAGGGCGTCGCAGGTTTCAGGGTGACGGACCGCGACGGTCGCGGTTTGGCTGCGGGCTTTTCGCCATCCTGATCCGATGCCGGTCCCTCGTCAGGTTCAGGCGATTTGATGTCGTCATGACGTCGGGCCGGTTTTTCAGTCTCGCGGTCGATCAGGGAGCTGGCATTGCGGGGCTGGCGTATTTTGCGCGATGGTTCGGCGACATTATCGCCTTCGCGTGCAGGGCCGAAATAATTGTCTTCGAATACGAAGCGGCGCGGCTTTTTAATCACGGTTTGAACGATCTTGCGCAAACGGTCGGCGTCGACCGGCTGGCGAAAGACGCCTTCAATCCCGGCTTCGACCGCATCGCGCATGGCGCGACGATCCAGTTTTGGCGCGCCTAGCAAGACCGGGACCTGATTGCAGAATGGATCGGCATCCGACGCGCTTTGACGCAGGTCGCGAATGGTCGAAATACCGCGAATACCATCCAGATAAAGACCGATCAGAATCAGATCCGGGCGGTGCGTACGGGTCAGTTCGATGATGGCGTCGCGGTCGTCACTGGCATGAAAGGCCGCCAGATGCAGCGGTTCAAGTGCTGTCTGCACTGCCTTGATGTTCCGATCACTGTAATCGGCATACAGGACGGATAGTTTTTTTGGCGACCGCGTTGTCATTCCACCAAGCTTGCCTGCTTTATCGGGTTTTGTCACCCGGTTGCATCCGATGATTACTGGTTGCCCGGTACTGAAAAGCTTCGACGTTGTTCGGGTGATGGAATGCCACCACTGCCTGTTTCCGTGTTTGTGCCTCCGATCGGTCCGAATGTCGTCGCGCCGCTATTGTTTCCAGCGTCATCGACCATTTCGATCATGATTTCGACGCGTCGGTTTTGTGCCCGGCCTTCGGGGGTGCTGTTGTCGGCAATCGGGCGGCTGTCACCGTGGCCCTGCACAACCATGCGGGCCGGGTCGGTGCCATTCTGATCAATCATGTAATGGATGACGGATGTGGCCCGCGCCGCCGATAAATCCCAGTTCGAGATATAGGGCGAATTTGACGATACCGGAATGTTATCGGTGTGGCCGGAAACCACGACCTGACCTTCGGTCTGGTTGATGACCGGTACAAGCCGGTTCAGGATGGCCGCAAATTCCGCTGTCATCCCCGACGAGCCGGATGGAAAGGCAATCTCGTTTGGAAAACGGACAACCACGTCGCCGTCTTTTCGATCAACGCCGATCTGGTTTGTCATGCCCATTTTATGAAGCACGGTTTCCAGTGTTTCTTCGAGGGCCTCGGCCTTTTCAGATTTGCTGTCGCCTTCCTTTATCTCGACCTCGGGCGTTTCGACGGGCGGGATATTGGAAACAATGCGGGGGGTGTCAGGGGTCGGCTGTTTCAGGGCTTTGCCAAGGATCGAACCATCAAGTTCGACAACACCGGCCAGTTCGTCCTGCTTGCTAAAGCCAAACGCGGTTTTGACCGATCCGGCAATCTGTTTGTATTTGATGACATCCATTTCGGCAAAGGTGAGCAACAGCACAAACAGCACGAGCAGCAATGACATGAGATCGGCGAATGTCGCCATCCATGCGGGAGCTCCTGCTGCCGGTTTCTTTGCCATCTTCTACGCCTGCTGCCTTATGTATCTGTCGTAAATGAATGTTGCGCGGCTTATTCGCCGCCTTCGCTGTCGGTATCTTTGGGAATACCGCCCGGCAAATAGGGCCCAAGAATTTCCTTCATCACCAATGGGCTTTGGCTTGATTGAATCTGGACCACTGATTCGATAATCAGCTGCTTGGTGCTTTTAAGCTGCTCGACCTTAAGGGCCAATTTGTCGGCAACCGGAAGCGCAATCAGGTTGGCTAGAACCGCACCATAAAAGGTGGTCAGCATCGCAATCGCCATGGCCGGGCCGATGGCATCGGGGTCCGACAGGTTGGCCAGCATCTGCACCAGACCGACCAGTGTGCCGATCATGCCAAAGGCCGGGGCGGTATCACCAATCCCGCGGAACATCAGTTCGCCAAGTTCGTCATTCTGGATCGATTTTTCGACCTCGCTCGAGATCGAGCTTCGAATGACTTCGCCACTGTGGCCGTCGACACACATACGAATGCCGCGTGCCATGATGTCGTTTTCAATTTCGACATTCTCAAGCCCCAGAAGGCCGTTCTTGCGCACCAGTGTTGAAAGTTCGATGGCCTTTTCATAGATCGACAGCGGATCTTCCTTTGGATTCTTGAAGGCGATCCTGATCCCGATCTTCAGCGACTTGATCACATCACGCATCGGGAATTTAATCAGCGTTGCCGCCGCCGTGCCGCCAAAAACAACCATGATCGATGGCAGATCGACAAAGGCATTCAGGCTGCCGCCCATAAGGATGGCGCCAAAGATAACCCCCATACCGGCGACGATCCCGATAAGTGTTGCAATATCCATGATGCTTATACGTTTTCCGGCGTTATGAATTCATGCGGCAAAAGCTGGTTCGGGATCGAAAAAGGCAATCTTTCTTCCAGGCTGTCAGGCAGCCATTCTGTTCTGGCAAACATCAAAACGCGGTACCCCTGATACGTGTCATGGTGTTGGCGGTTATATTTTCCGTTTCAATCCATCAAATTGGGAGGTTGCAGACGGATTTTCCATAGCAAGCGGATAAAATCCGGCATAATTCGTTCGCTCGGCGCGAACAATCCATGTCTGTGCCTTCCCGATCCGCTTATATGCTTATCGCGAATGTCTAGGACATACTATACGTTTGTTAGTCGACTTTTGTCGGGGGCTCAACCCACCGGTAAGGATAGTCAGCCTAATTCAAACGATGTAATGCCAAACGTCATTTCAAGATTCAGTTCTGGGGCTTTGCCGCGATACATGCGCGCGGTTTCAAATTCCGCCTGCATGCCGTGTTCTTCAACGAGCACACGTGCAGCCTCATTTCCATCGGGAATATCCAGATAGACCGGCTGATCCTGTTCCTTGCGGGTGGCAAGCAGGGCATGGAAAAGGCTGCGGGCATCGTCGATATTGTCGGCAAAAAGCGGCCCGACCTTATGCCCTGTGCGACACGGTCGGATCACGCCATAGCCGCGCAATCCCATCGGGCCGCGAAGGGCCAGTGCGATGTGCTTTTCCGCAGAAATCCAGCCGCGCAGAAACTCGATCCGGCTTTCGGGGAACAGGTTGCAGGTCTGTTCGAAGGCATCAATGATGGCGATATCATTGATCAGAAGTTCGAACAGGTCGTCGTTTTGCGGGTTTTGTGCCGTAACCACGCCGCCAAAGCGCAGGTTGCGATGGGCCAACTCAAAGCCGGATTTACGATAGTTTTCCTGCTGATCGACAACGCCATCAAGACCGATTGTTTTGGCAACCGCCTCGCCCAGCACGGTTTCCCAAAGCCGCAAACCAAGGCCTTCGCCGCGACGATCAGGGCGGCAGATGTAAAAGCCGACAAATCCGTAATCCGAATTGTAATGCACGGCTGAAATCACGGCGGCCAGCCCCTGTTTGTCAAACGTCCCCCAGAAGCCCAGCGGGTCGGTATTGAAAAACGCATCCGCGTCCGAAAAACCCGGATTCCAGCCTTCCTGTGCGGCCCAATCAACGGCAGTGGCGAATTCAAAGGACTTCAGGCGGCGGATTTTATCGGTCATGGCATTGTTTCGTCTTTATGGATCATGGACTTCCGGCCGCTCATGTGTCTGGCATGCATCGGGCCGGTGCGGTTCAGGCCATGATGTAACATGACCCGGCGATTGCAATGACAATAATTTTATTGAGAATGCCTATCAGTTTTATTATCAATGATGCACGGTCAATCTTTGCCGCCAACCGCCACCGAAAGTCATCTAATGCCTGTAAAGTCTGACAGCCCGCTGATTGCCAAAACCCGCATCGTTCTGAGCGCAAGTGCCGATGTCGCAAACGCGGTTGCAGCTTATTATGCCGAACATGATTGCGATGTGACGAACGATGACAACGGTGCGAAGATTTCACTTTCGGTCGGGCATCTGACTTTGCAGCCCGGTGAAAAGCACCTTGATATCGAAGTCGGCTCAAAAAGCGAGGCCGGTGTTGCACAGATGAAGGCCGCACTTATTGCCATCCTGCAAAGCATCGTACCCGAAGCCGATCTTGACTGCCGCTGGAAGGGGGCAGGGGAAAGCAATGGCAAGCTGCCGAACTTCCGGGAACTTCGTGTAATTGGTGTGACGGACCTGTCATCTCATATGCGCCGGTTACGGCTGGCGGGGGATGATCTGGAATTTTACGACGGCGATGGCATTCACATGCGCCTTCTGATCCCGCCACGTGATGTTGTCGAGCCACAATGGCCGACCTTGGCCCCCAATGGTATGGTGGTCTGGCCCGAAGGTGACAATGCGGTTGCGCCAAGGGTTTACACCATCCGCCGGATCGATGCCAAGGCAGGCTGGATCGAGGTGGACTTTGTCATGCATGGCGATAACGGCCCCGGGTCTGCCTTTGCGCTTCATGCGCAACCGGGGGACCGGATCGGCATGACCGGGCCGCTGGGTGGGGAATTGCCCGATGCCGACTGGTTCCTGTTTGCCGGCGACGAAACCGCCCTTCCGGCGATTGGCCGTTATCTTGAAGAACTGCCCGAACATGCCAGCGGCCATGCATTGATCGAGATACAAAGTTCGGCTGACATCATCGATCTGGCCACCAAAAGCCGGATCGCGATTGAATGGGTGTGTCGTGATACCCATCCCGCAACCGATACCAGTCCGATCCGCGAGGCGGTCAGCCGTATCGAAGTGCCCAAGGATCGGGCGCGTGTCTATTGCTGGGCCGGGGTCGAACAGGCCAGCTATAAATCCATTCATCAGATATGGCGCAAGGAAGTCGGCCTTGACCGTGATCAGTGTCTGGCGATGACTTTCTGGCGCAAGACGGCCTGATTTTTGTTCAGGTGCTATTGGACTGATTTGCTTCGGTCGTGCAGTTGGGGGGCGAAATGGGCGATGGCCTGATCAAGGTCCACCAGAATTTCCGCAACCAGCAGATTGCCTTGTTGCGTGCCTGCCAGTTCGATCACGGCGCGAATGATATCGTGATTGGTCGGACGGGGGCCTGTGGTGATGGCTTTGGCGTGATCGAAGACTTGTTGTCGCGCCGCAAGAAAGGCCGCGATTTCGTCGGCAGCCGTCGGATCGTTTCCTGATTGTGTGTCATGTAATGCACGTTTCAGTGACAGGCCGGTCATATGGCTGCTGCTGGCAAACAGGGTTGCGGTGATCATGCGAAATGCCAGCGCATCCTGCGCCAGCTTTTTACGAACAACCGGATCGGTGATGACGTTTAGCGCGAAAAGATCGGCTTCGATTTCGTTATCGCGTTCCTTGTTGCCGCCATCGCCAAAATGTGACGGATCGCAATGGCGCACTTCGTGGCGCATCAGCCATCCATAAGTCAGATCCGAACTGCTGGCATAGTGAAGCTGATTGCCAAACCAGCCGCGCATCAGGTCGGCGAAAATTTCAGTCCCGCTACCCGGTGCGATTTTTGCCGGAATGAAAATCTGGCACGGTACGGCCTGATTGTTGCCGCGGCGTCCCGATACGGTAAAGGGCGACTGCGGCAGTTTGGCAAACAGCAGATCTGCACCTTTTATGTTATCAAGGCCAAGCGTCCGATCAATGATCGACAGAAAGGAAGCACGGTCGGCGAAACTGTGCAGGGCAACCTTTTCATAACGGTTCAGGTCACGTTCGATGTCGGCAAGGGTTCTGAATTCCTGTGCTTTTGCAGGTAATGCCATGCCACCCGCCATGCCCGACAGCAGACAGCTAAAACAGGCAGCCGACAGAGAGCGATAGAATACAGATTTCACCATGCTGCCAGTATGCCGTTCTGGAAGGCTCAGGGCGAGATCAAACTGATGCCGGTTTCAGGCACCCAGCTTGCGGGCGGCGGCAATCGCGCGGCGGATTTTTGCCAATCGGCGCGATGCCCGTTTGAGATCAAGTGTTGATCCGGTCCGTTTTGTCATTGTCATGCAAGCCTCCTTTACGCTTCGGCGCGCTGGCCGGTACGTTTGCGTTGCGGTCCGAACAGACAGGCCAGCAACAGGATAATACCCGAAATCGTGGCAATCATGCCCGCCGCGCTGACCGCATAGGGCGACCCGAACCAGCCAGGCCCGTATCCGGCAAAGACATAACCCAGAACTGCCGAAATTACGGCAAACGCAACGCTCCATCCGATCTGCCGGCCAAGCTGGTTGGTCATCAGGCGGGCTGCGGCAGGCGGGCAGACAAACATCGCAATCACAATGATCGATCCGACCGCATCAAAGGCGGCAACTGCGGCAATTGCGGTGGCGACAACCAGCGCAAATCCAAGCACACGGGTTCGAATGCCAATCGCCTCGGCAAAGGCGGCATCAAAGGTCGATATTTTCAATTCTTTCCAGAATAGCGTGATGAACAGCACGATCCCCAAAAGAACGACCGCCAGTCGCGGTAACTGGGGCGGAAGGGTTGCCAGAGCCGCCGGGTCAAGCAACGATTGCCATCCTTCGGCATCAAACCAGATCAGGCTTTCAAGATTGCCCAGCAACGCATGCTGCACATCGATATGCACCGAACTGGTGTCTGTAATTTCAAGCAGCAGCACACCGGCGGCAAAAAGGGTTGTAAAAACAAGCCCCATCGCGGCCCCCGGCTCAACCCGGCCAAGCCGTTTGACAAGCTCGATCACGATGACGGCAACAATGGCGGCACAGCCCGCACCGATCATCATCGGTACGGCCGTGATGGTGCCGGTTACCAGAAATGCCACGACAATACCGGGTAGGACGACATGACTGATCGCATCTCCGATCAGGGCCTGGCGACGCAGCAAAAGGAAATTCCCGGGCAGGGCGCAGGCAACCGCACCCAGAATACCGATCACGATTGGTGTAAGGCTGAGTTGCACAAATTCAGCACCCAGGGCGGTGATCAGATTGTCGATCATGCGGGGGCTCCGGTTTGTTCGGCAATCACGCGGTCGATTTCGTCGATCTGATCCTGTGTCATCATATCCTCGATCGGGGTCAGACCGTCATAGCGTTCAATCGCTGAATCATCGGGCAGGATGCGCCGCGCCATCGCCCATCTTGCTTCGTCATGGGCGGCCTTTTGTGATGCAGTTTTGCCGCGCAGGGTTGCCACCCCGTCAGGCCGTATCATGCCGGACTGACGCAGGATGCGAAGGGTAAATCCGTCATAGATCGGTTCGCGTCGCGCCAGTGCCAAAAGCCCCTGACGGCGATGCACGCGGCGCTGGAAACGCCAATGACGCAGCGCCGATGCCAGACCGCCACGAAGCGGTGAAAACAATGCGGAAAAGACAAAGAACCCGAACGCCACCAGAACAATGATCGGCCCGGTCGGGAGCGACGCGGCAGCGGCCGAAAACACTGCCCCGATATAACCGGCAAGTCCGCCAATGGCGGCGGCAATACCGATCATCGGTCCGACCTGATTGGTCCAGAACCGGGCGGTAACCGGCGGAATGATCAGAAGGGCGACAATCAGGATCAGACCAACAATCTTAAGCCCGATCACGGTAACAATCAGCGCCAGCCCCATCATTGCCAGATCAATATGGCGGACATTGATGCCGGTTGTTGCGGCATATTCCGGATCAAACGCCACCAGCGTCATCGGACGGCGCAGCATGAAGACAAAGGCGGTGGCAAGGGCGCCGGCAATGGCAATTGTGGTTGCCTCGCTGATCAGCATGCCAGCGGTCGATCCCAGCAGGAAGTTTTCAAGCCCGGCCTGACGCCCCGAAGACATGGTTTGAATAATCGTCAGCAAAACGATGCCAAGCCCAAAGAAAACCGATAGAACCGCCCCGATTGCGGCATCCTCGGTCAGGCGGGTCTGGCGGGTAATCCATTCGACCATCAAAAGCCCGATGCCCGATGAAATGGCCGATCCGATGATCAGGCCGGGTAACCAGCGGCCATCCCCGCCAAGGGCGACCATCAACATGAAAGCAATACCAACACCGGGCAGGGTGGCGTGACTGATTGCATCAGAAACAAGGGCGCGTTTGCGCAGGAAAATAAACGCACCGGCACCACCCCCGGCAAGGCCCAGCAACCCGGCCCCAACCGCGACAAGGGCGCTGTTATATCCGGCCTGAAGGAACAGGGCGCTTATGAAGTAATCAAGAAAACTCATCTTAATGGTTCCGATGGCTTTGCCGAGACGGGCATTTGATCAGGCAAGACGCAATTCATCGATATGCGTGGTCGCCAGTCGCCCGCCATAGGTTTCCTGCAAATTGGCGGCGGTAAAAGTGGTGTCAACCGGCCCTTCGGCAATGCGGCGCACATTGATCAGAAGCACGCGGTCAAAATACTCGGCAACCGTGGATAGGTCATGATGCACGCAAACAACTGTCCGGCCTTCGGACTTAAGCTCCTTCAGCACGGCAACAATGGCCCGTTCGGTTGCGGCATCTACCCCGGCAAAGGGTTCGTCCAGCAGGTAAAATTCGGCATTTTGCGCCAATGCGCGCGCAAGGAATACGCGTTGCTGCTGACCGCCGGAAAGCTGCCCGATCTGACGGGTGGCGAAGTCGCTCATGCCAACGCGTTCAAGGCATTCCATGGCCTGTTCGCGGTGGCGCGCCCGCCAGAAACGAAACAGCCCGACCGAGCCATAAAGCCCCATCAGGACGACATCGATAACGCGTGCGGGGAAATCCCAGTCAACACTGGCGCGTTGCGGCACATAGGCCACCCGGTCGCGTGCCTCGTGAAACGGTTTGCCGAAAATGCGTATTTCGCCAGACAGCCGGGGGATCACGCCAAGTGTCCCTTTCAGGAAGGTCGATTTGCCCGCCCCGTTCGGCCCGATAATCGCGGTCATTGAGCCCGCCGGGATAGAGGCATCGACGGAAAAGACCGCCGGTTTGTTGCCATAGGATACGGTGAGGCCACGCACCGTCAGCGGCGCATCCTTGCCCGCGACATCAACGATCTTTCCGGCTTCTGCAATCAGTTCTGCGTTGCTCATGACAGTTCCTTCGGTGGCGCGGCTCAGGAGCCGGTGGCCAGTTTTCCCTGCATCCCGGTGGCCGGGGCATCGCCGCCAAGCGCACGTGTGATCAGGGTCGCGTTATGGTCGATCATGCCGATATAGGTGCCTTCATAGGTTCCTGGCTCTCCCATGGCATCGGAAAACAGCGTGCCGCCGATTTCAACTTTCTGGCCGCGTGCGGCGGCCCCCTCGATCAGGGCGCGCACATTACGCTCCGGCACGGAACTTTCAACAAAGACCGCGGCGATCTTGCGATCAACAATGGAGTCGACCAGTTCCTCGACCCGGCGAAGGCCGGCTTCGGATTCTGTTGAAATGCCCTGAATGCCCAGAACCTCGAAATCATAGCCGCGCCCGAAATAGCTAAACGCGTCATGCGCGGTCAACAGCACACGGCTTTTTTCCGGCACTGTTTTGGTGACCAATTGCATATAGGTAATCAGCTTTTCGATATCGGCAATATGCTTGTCGGCATTGGCGCGATAGGTGACCTCGCCCTCGGGATCGGTCTTGATCAGCGCATCACGAACCGCCAGAACCACGGTTTCCCACAATTTCGGATTCATCCAGACATGCGGGTCATAACGGCCTTTATATTGCGCATGGCTCAGAAGCTTTGACTTGTCGATTGCTTCGCCGACGGCAATGACATTGCGGCGCTTTTCCAGATCAAGGAAGAATTCCTCAAGCTGTGCCTCAAGATACAGGCCATGCCACAAAACCAGATCGGCGCGCGCCATGGCGGCAATGTCGCTGCGTGTCTGGCGATAGGAATGCGGATCAACCCCGGGGCCCATCAGGGCGGTGACCTTTGCGCGGTCGCCTGCAACCTGACGCGCCGCGTCGGCGATCATGGATGTCGTGGCGACAACATCAATCGGCTTGGCAGAGGCAGCTGTCACCGAAACGGCAACAAAGCCGCAGACGGCAGCAAGGGCAAAACCGAAATTCCGGGCGATGCGGCGAAGCGACATGTGAGGCGGTCCTGTGATGCAAGTTAAAATCAGTCTGCCAATATCCCCTATTTATGTGCGGACTTTTAAAGTTAGTCAAGGCTAAATTGATTTTTGCACACTATGTTGATATGAAGACCTTGGGGATTTCAAAGGAGCTGTGAATGGGCGATCCGAATGCGCGTCATCCGCGACACAACAAGGCCGAAGTTTTTGCGCAATTGCGCGACGCCCATGCCCGCGAGGTAACCGAGGATTACGTCGAAATGATCGCCGACCTGATCCAGGAAGAAGGCGAGGCGCGATCCGTCGCCCTTGCCGAACGCTTTGGCGTGACGGCGGCGACGGTCAACAATACGATCAAGCGCCTGGAGCGTGACGGCTTTGTCACATCACGCCCATATCGCTCGATTTTTCTGACCGATCAGGGCAAAGAGCTTGCCGAAAAGTGTCGTAAGCGCCACGAGATCGTCTATAATTTCCTGATCGCACTTGGTGTCGATCCCTCAATCGCGGAATTTGACGCAGAGGGGATTGAGCATCATGTGAGTGAGGAGACTTTGGCGGTGTTTGCCCGTAAGGCCGGAAAGGGCTGATTCCTCGCACTACGCGTGTTGCGAGATATAAAGTAATTGAGCTCACGCAAAGTTTTGCGGGTTTCTTTTTTTTTGGAAATCGGTACAGGGAAAATGGCGGAGAGGGTGGGATTCGAACCCACGGTACTATTGCTAGTACAACGGTTTTCGAGACCGCCCCGTTCGACCACTCCGGCACCTCTCCGCATGTGTGGTCTGGCGTTCGAGGCGCTGTTTAACGATCCTTAAGCCAGAATGCAAGAGGGAAAACGTATTTTCCACGAACTCTTTTGCCGGTTGGGCCGGGTTGGGTTGGGAAGCAAACCTCTGCCATGCGCCCCGGCCATGGCCAAAGCCCGGAAATGACGCGCTTTGCGGTTGACTCTGGCGGGCTAAAAAGGTATTTCACCCGTCTCTCGCAGCGGTTCGGTTTCAGTTAGCAGCGACACCGAAGCGCGCGTGTGCGTTTCCAGAATGATTTTTCAGGAACTATATCGATGTATGCAATCATCAAAACTGGCGGCAAACAGTATAAAGTTGCTGCCAACGACGTTATCAAAGTCGAAAAGATCGCTGCCCAGGCCGGTGACACCGTGAAACTTGAAGAAGTTCTCATGGTTGCTGGCGACGGTGCGCCGAAGGTTGGTGCTCCGTTGGTCAAAGGGGCTTTTGTGAATGCAGAAGTTCTCGAGCAGACCAAGGGCGACAAGGTGATCGTTTTCAAGAAAAAGCGCCGGCACAACTACCGTCGCAAAAATGGTCATCGCCAGAACCTGACTGTTCTGCGCATCACGGACATCACGGCCTGATCGGCCGGGATGCAGTTTTAGGAGAGTTTCATGGCTCATAAGAAAGCTGGTGGTAGCTCCCGTAACGGTCGCGACTCCGAAGGTCGGCGCCTCGGCGTAAAGAAATTCGGCGGCCAGACGGTTGTTGCAGGTAACATTCTCGTTCGTCAGCGTGGCACCAAGTTCCACGCCGGCGACAATGTTGGCCTGGCCAAAGACCACACCCTGTTTGCGACGGCTGGCGGCAACGTCCAGTTCAAGTCGGGCTTCAAGGGTCGTACCTATGTATGTGTCGTTCCGGCCGAGGCGTAAGCCTCCCGTCGGCTGCGCTCATCCGTAGCAAAGATTTCGAGGGAGGAATGAGCAATCATTCCTCCCTTGTTTTATGTGTTATATGAAAATTTCCCGTGCCGTCGATGCGAGGCGATCTGTTTCGAAATCGCGATCCGGCCGGGCGGAATGATTGACGGGCATCGCCCAAAGGACCGGTTATGAAGTTTCTCGACGAAGCAAAAATCCACGTACGCAGTGGCCGCGGCGGTGCCGGTGCGGTCAGCTTCCGGCGCGAAAAATTCATCGAATATGGTGGCCCGGATGGCGGCGATGGCGGGCGCGGCGGTGACGTGATTGTCGAAGCGGTCGAAAACCTCAACACCCTGATCGATTTCCGTTATCAGCAGCATTTCAAGGCCGAAATCGGCATGCATGGCATGGGCCGTAACCGTACCGGCCGGTCGGGCAACTCGATCACCATCAAGGTGCCGGTCGGAACGCAGATCCTTGAAGAAGACCGCGAAACCCTGATTGTCGATATGCTTGAACCCGGGCAGACCTTTGTGCTGTGCCGGGGCGGGGATGGCGGTCGGGGGAACACCCATTTTAAATCCTCCACCAATCAGGCCCCGCGCCGTGCGGAAGAAGGCTGGCCGAACGAGGAAATGTCGGTCTGGCTGCGCCTCAAACTGATTGCCGATGCTGGTCTGGTCGGCTTGCCCAATGCGGGGAAATCCACCTTCCTTGCCGCATCGTCAAGCGCGCGTCCGAAAATCGCCGATTATCCCTTTACCACCCTGCATCCGCAGCTGGGTGTGGTCGAGATCGATGATCACGAGTTTGTTCTGGCCGATATCCCCGGTCTGATCGAAGGTGCATCCGAGGGCAAGGGCATCGGGACCCGGTTCCTCGGTCATATCGAACGCTGCGAAGTCCTGCTGCATCTGATCGATTGTGCTGACGAAGACCCGGTCGGAACCTATCGCACGGTCCGCGAGGAGCTTGAAGGTTACGCCGATATCCTGATCGACAAACCCGAAGTCGTCGCCCTTTCCAAGGCCGATCAGCTTCTGCCGGAAATGGTCGAGGAACAGCGCGAAATCCTTGAAAAGGGGATCGGAAAGAAAGTCTTTATCGTGTCCGGTGCCACCCAGCAGGGGGTCAAGGAAGTCCATCGCGAATTGCGTCGCCACATCATCGGTGAACGCGAACGCCGCGCGATGGAAGGCCGCGAAGACGAGGGCTTCCAACCGTGAGCCTTGCAGATGCAAAACGCCTGATCATCAAGGTTGGATCGGCCCTTCTGGTCGATGAAAATACAGGCAAGCTTCGCCGCGCCTGGCTCGAAGCACTTGCCGATGACGTCGCCCTTCTGCGTGAACGCGGGGTCGAGGTCATTGTCGTATCAAGTGGTGCGATCGCCATGGGGCGGCGTTTGCTCGGGCTTGATCACCGCACCATCAGCCTGGCCGACAAACAGGCCGCTGCCGCGACAGGCCAGATCAGCCTGTCGCAGGTCTGGCAGGAAGCACTGGGCCGCAATGGCCTGATCATGGCGCAGGTTCTGGTGACCCTTGAGGATATGGAAAGCCGCCGCCGTTACCTTAATGCGCGTGGGACATTGAATGCGTTGCTGGCACGCGGTGCGGTACCGTTGATCAATGAAAACGATACGGTTGCGACCGAAGAAATCCGCTTTGGCGATAATGACCGTCTTGGGGCCAAGGTCGCGCACATGATTTCGGCTGATACGCTGGTGTTGCTGTCCGATATTGATGGCCTGTATACCGCCGATCCGCGCAAGAACCCGGATGCGACCCTGATCCCGACCGTTCGCGAACTGACACCTGAAATCATGGGCATGGCCGGTGCTGCGTCGACGATGTACAGCTCCGGCGGGATGGTGACAAAGTTGCAGGCGGCCGAAATTGCGATGAAAGCCGGGTGCCGCATGATGATCGCGCGCGGCACGATCTATCATCCGCTAAAGGCGCAGCTTGATGGCGGCCCCCATACCCTCTTTCTGCCCAGCGAAAGCCCGCTTGCGGCACGTCGCCACTGGATCGCAACGTCGCTTTCGGCCCGTGGGGCGATCATCGTTGATGGTGGTGCGGCAAAGGCATTGCGGGCAGGCAAAAACCTGCTGGCGGCGGGGATTTCCGGTGTTGATGGGAGCTTCAAGCACGGCGATGCGGTACGCATCCTTGATGCAGATGGTGCCGAAATCGGACGCGGCATCTCGTCCTATTCGGCCGAGGAAACCCGCATGATCAAGGGGCATTCTTCACAGGAAATCGAAACCGCATTGGGATATAGCCGCGGCAACGCGGTCATCCATTCCGATGATCTGGTGATTGCCGACCAATAGATGCCGGACATGGGTTTTGCAACAAAGGGGTAGCCATCGGCTGCCCCTTTGTTGCATCCGGATGATAAAAGGACTGCATGCGGACGTTTTCGGGGGCAAGGGTGCCGTTTCCGGCAATCACCTGACCTGTTTCAAGGATAATCCCCCGTCCTTCGCCAATCCCCTTTAAAACCGCGCCGCGTTCATCGGCAATCGGGTGGCGAAATGATCCGCCCGCGCCAAGCTGCACATCGCGGACAATGATATTGCCAAGGATCTGACTGCCATCACCCAGAACGGATAAGCCGGAAATCTGGATTGACCCGCGATAACGGCCATCTGATCCGATAATGATCGTTGCACCGGGCTGGTTGGTGGCAACATGGACGCATCCCTCGCCAAACAGATTGCCATTGCCGATCGTGATCAGTCCTGTCTGGGCATCAATCACCGTGTTGCCGTAGAACGTATTTCGGCTGCCAATTTCAAGCATCTCCGGGGAGGTGGCATCAAGCCGGACGGCAGGATAGAAAATATTGTCGCGCCCGATCTCGGCATGGATGCTGATCAGGGTTGAAAACGGATCAAGGATGGCATTCCCGGCCCTTGTCAGTGCCATAAGGGCCGATATCGACAGATAGCCAAGTTTGCTGCGTTGCTGGTCGATCAGATCTATCAGGCCGGATTGTGTGATATCGCCTGTCATACGGTTTGTCCCTGTCTTGGTCTTGCCGTGACGCTATCACAAAAATCGTGCCTGTGATCAGCCACAAAAAAAGGCTGCCATCGAAGGAAGGCAGCCTGATTTTTGCAGCAATGCTGAAGATCGCAGTGATCAGGCTTAGGCAGCCTGATCGGCCAGTGCGCGTGCCATCTGGCTCAGCGCTTCCTGGTGTTTTTCGTGCTTGATGCTGGCAAAGTTGCGCGCCAGTTCAAGGCACATGCGCTGACGCGCATTAAGCTCGGTTTCCTGGTTGCCGTCGAGACCTTCATAGAAGTAGCTGACGGGAACGCCCAGGACCTGCGAGATTTCGTAAAGACGACCGGCAGAAATGCGGTTGATGCCGCGCTCGTATTTGTGAGCCTGCTGGTAGGTGACACCGATCAGATCGGCCATCTGCTGCTGGGACAGGCCCAGCATGATGCGACGTTCACGAATACGCTGACCGACATAACGGTCCGTATCGGTTGCGCGATTAGCACGTTTCGGTTCTTCGTTTGATACAATCTCAGTCATTGCATATTTTTCCGTTATCAACCGCCAGTTATTGATTCCCACTCGGGACGCTGTCAGGCTTGTTAATTTCGCCTATTTATTACAAGCAGGTTGACCCGGTTTGAAGGTTGTCTGCTTGCAAGAAATATCTGAACTTTGGTCAGATAGAAGTCTCAGCGATCCGCCAGAAGCTAGCTATATAGGTCAATTCGCCTGTCGTTGTCTAGTGCGTTAGGCGAAAAAAAGACATGGCTTTCTGAGCCGTAAGGTGTGGAATGACGTGCATAGCTGGCATGCAATTCCTGAATGACCGCAGGTTGCAAAAGGTTTTCCTGAGGTAGGAGCTGCCCCAAAAGCTGCGCCCAAAATGCTGCACTGCCCCCAGGATCATGGGGTTCAAGCCATGCGCCACCGTTCTGCGCGATTTCCCGTACAGGCGAAACCAGTGCAGTGACATCCATCCCGATCCCGGCAGGGCCGTCTGTTCCACTACTTGCAGCGTCGGGCCTGCGGGCCGGGGGCAAGGGGATCGGCGTTATCGCTGTCATGTCATTTTGCGGTTTTGTGCGTTCAACCGGGGTATTTAACTGGCCTTATGCAAGGGACTCCGTTCAAAGGGGCGTAAACCCGGCAAAAATTGCCGCCTTGCGACAGGTGCCGGGCGGTGAAAAACGTTAATGA
This sequence comes from Thalassospira permensis NBRC 106175, assembly GCF_000714555.1. Taxonomy (NCBI): domain Bacteria; kingdom Pseudomonadati; phylum Pseudomonadota; class Alphaproteobacteria; order Rhodospirillales; family Thalassospiraceae; genus Thalassospira; species Thalassospira permensis. Next base: position 325,723 of record NZ_AUNC01000001.1, read on the forward strand.
AAAGTTTATGCAGGAATGATGCCGCAACACATGCGGGCAAAAACAAAAAAGCCCCGGAAAATCCGGAGCTTTCTGCGTGATGCTTTGGAATGAACGGGTTTGGGGCCGTTTACTTGCTGGCCTTGTTGTTGACCAGACTGTTGAGCTGCGCCTGCATGGCTTCAAGCTGGCTTTTCAGGTCATCAAGGGATGCGTCATTTTTTGCCGGTTTGCCATTTTTGGCTGCCTCGGCATTTGCATTGGCCTTGTCTGCCTCTTCCTGAAGGAAGGGGGAAAACATCTTCATGGTCTGTTCAAACAGCGCCATGTTCTGCTTGTTCATTTCCTCGAACTGGCCGAACGGGAAAATGCCCTGCATCGTGCCCTGCATATATTCGCGCATCTGTTCCTGATTATGCGCAAACGACCGCATCGCCTGTTCCAGATAGCTTGGCACCAGACCCTGAAGGCTGTCGCCATAGAATCCGATCAATTGACGCAGGAAGCTGATCGGCAAAAGGTTCTGCCCCTTGTTTTCTTCCTCGACAATGATCTGTGTCAGGACCGGACGGGTGATATCCTCTCCGGTCTTGGCGTCATAAACGACGAAATCGGTGTTGTCCTTGACCATCTGCGAGAGGTGGTCAAGCGTCACATACGAACTGGTCGCAGTGTTATAAAGGCGGCGGTTCGCGTATTTCTTGATAACGACGCGATCCTGATCATCTGATTTTTTCGTGGTCATGACGTTATTCCCTGCTTCCCTGTTTCCCGGACGTCTGGCTTGGGCAGTGCGGTATGAAATACCTTGTTTGCGTTTGCACAAATCTGAATGTTGCGCAGCATTTTGAATTTTGCGTCTGCTCAAGCGTGCACAAGAGTGCCGTGTAAATTCCAATGTGTCCAGTGTTCAACGCGATGTGCGCTGCGAAAAACAACCTCTGGTCCCTGTTGTTGCCGCGCAGCAATGGATTTCGTTTTCGCACGCGTCCGAACCGCCTATAGTGATCGAAAGTCACAAGGCGCATTTCATCTGCGTGATCCGAACCAGAACCGGGGGAAGCAGCCGTGTCCGAAACAGGGGCGAAAAAGGATCAGGATCCCGACGATCTGCCAAATGATAACCTCGATGATGAACTTGATGATCAACTCGATCATCTGGCCCGCCAATTCATGGATCTTTGGCGCGAACAGGTTGCCGCGACAGCCGATGGTGCCGACGCGGCGAGCGCCATCGGACGGCTTTATGCATCGCTCGGGGCCGATACATCGCGGATCGGCGAAGGATTTGAGGCATGGGGCAAGCTGATCGGGCAATTGGCGACCGGCCAGAAACCCGGGGCTTTTCCCGGTGCTCTTCCGGGGGCTGTGCCGGGTGGGTTCCCCGGAATGATGTCCGGAATGATACCCGGTATGACGCCCGAAACGCTTCCGGAAATGATGAAGGGCACACCGATGGACCCGGCGGCCAATCCCATGGCGGCCATGATCCATCAGATGTCAAAAATGGCGATGCCCGGAATGACCGGCGCGACCAGCAAGGCCAATGTCGATAAAAAGGCCGATCCGGGCACGACCGCCAAAGAGGCTGGTAAGGCTGAAGCGACCAAAGGCAAGACAGGCAAAAGCAATAAATCGGGGCAGGGAAAAAATGAGCGCGCAAAACCGACAGCAGACAAATCCGCCGAAAAGGGCAAGCAATCGTCGCGCCGGGCCAAGGCCGCTGGCGATGCATCTGGCAGTCGAGATGACGAGCTGGTTGAGCTCGCGCGCCGCATTGCCGATCTTCAGGAAACAATATCTGCCCTGGAGGCCGGAACTGCAGGATCGGGCGATGAAGCTCCTGAACGAGATGGAAAAACATCATCCTGATGATATCGCGCAGGCCCTTGATCGCGTCGCCTTTGCCAATCAGTCGGCCTTTCATGACGGTGTGCGCGCCTATCAGAAACACGGCTATAAACGTGGGGTCGATGATGCGCCCGTAATCTGGGAAGACGGCGCAACCCGCATCCGCGATTACGGCGCAGTCGAAGAAGCCAAGCCCAGAAGCCCGCTTGGCATTGTTGTGCTGGTGCCGTCTCTGGTGAACCGTGGCTATATCCTTGATCTGAATAAAAAACGCAGCTTCGCACGTTTTCTGGCCAAGGCCGGATATCGGCCGCTTCTGGTCGATTGGGGCTATCCCGGCGAAGAAGAAACCCATTACGGCCTTGATGATTACATCGCGGGCCGTCTGGTCACCGCCCTTCAGGACATCGCCGATATGAATGGCGGGCCGGTGCCGATGATCGGTTATTGCATGGGGGGCGTGCTCACGCTGGCCGCGACCTTGCTTGACCCCGCACAGGTATCGCGTCTGGTCCTGCTGGCAACCCCCTGGGATTTCATGGCGGCTGGCCCGACGCAGGGCAGGATTGCCGCGGCCTTCGCGCCCTCTTTGCCCCATATGCTATCGATCCATGACAGCCTGCCGGTCGATGTGCTGCAAAGCCTGTTTGCCAGCCTCGATCCCTTTATGATCGGGGAAAAGTTCCGCCGCTTTGCCTCCATCCCCGCCAATTCGGCCAAGGCCGATGATTTCGTCGCGCTTGAAGACTGGCTGAATGACGGTGTGCCGCTGACCCGCCGGGTGGCGATTGATTGCCTGATTGGCTGGTATGTTGAAAACAAACCGGCCAAGGGCGAATGGCAGATCGACGGCATTGATATCAACCCGGCTGATATCAGTTGCCCGACCTTGGCCGTGATCCCCGAAAATGACCGGATCGTCCCGCCTGAAAGTGCACAGGCCCTTTTCGCAAGCTTGCCGGAAGATGTGCGAACCGAACTGCACCCATCGGCAGGTCATATCGGCATGATGGTCGGATCGCGCGCGGAAAAATCAACCTGGGGACCGGTGCTCGACTGGCTGGCGGAAACGCAATAATCAGAAGCCGGTTTCGGGCGCCACCGTCGGCTTGGTTTGCCAACGTAGCGTCAGGCGCGCAAGGGCGGCAATGATCAGCAATGTCAGGATCACCCGCCCGACCAGAACGACCCAGATATCCGCACCAAGGGCCAGCATGATCGCCGTATCCTCAATCAGGGAATGCGACAGCGACAGCCAACTGAGCGACAGGAAAAGCGTGCGCGGCGGGAAGTTCTTTTTACGCGCCTCGTCAATGATCAGCGCCCCGCCATAAGTCAGGCCCAGCAACACACCGATGGTCGTTACCGGGGCGACGTCGCGCGATAATCCCGAAACCCGCAGGATCGGCATCATGCCGCGCGTGATGCGCTCGGTAATGCCGGTTTTATCAAGGATATCGAGCAACACCAGCAATCCGACAATCACGCCAAAGGTCACGACAAGCGATTTTATCGTCTGGATGGTCCATTCGACCCAGCCATCCATACCGGTGGCGACCACAGCCGTCTCGCCGCCCGCCATCCAAGAAAAATCAACCGGCTCGGAAAGCCAGCCGGTGGTATTGCTGATCCATGTGACCAGTGCGGCGTAGAACACCGCCGCGCCAAGCCGAAGGGCCGTGGTCGTGATCAGGCTGGCCCCGGCGCGTTTGACAATCGCCTGTTCGACTGGAAGCCCATGGGCAAACAGCATCATCGCGCAAAGCGCGCTTAGCTGGGCGGCTGTCATATCCAAATGGGCGGATAACCCGATAAACGCCCCGACCGCGCCATACATGCTGACCAGCGCACATGTTGCCCAGATCAGACCGGCTTCGGGCGGTAATCCGATCAGGCTCATGATGGGGGACAGCAGGTCGGATGCAAAGGCAACCGCGCCGAATTCATCGGCAATCCGCACAATGATCATGACGGGTAACATGACCTTGATCAGGGTGATGAACAAACGCTGGCTGCGGTTTAGCAAATTCAGGAAATAGCGATGCATGGGGCGCGAGGTTCCGGGCTTCTTGGGTGGTACGAAGGGCATATGTGGGGCAGTCATTTAACGATGCGCATCCTCGCACAGTCGATATATTATTGTGCGGCGAAATCACGTGTTTCCGTGCAATAATAAAGCGTACTTTCATCATACCGCGCTTCGGAGTTGCATATATTGGCCGACCTTGACCGTATCGATACCAAAATCCTTCGGATATTGCAGGAAAGCGCGGATATCGCGAATGCAACGCTTGCCGATCATGTTGGCCTGTCACCATCGGCCTGCTTGCGCCGTGTTGCCAAGTTGCGCGAGGCTGGCGTCATTCGCAAAACCGTGGCGGTGATTGATCCCGCGCTGGTCGGACGGCCATTAATTGCGGTGATCAATCTGGAATTTCATCGCCATGGCAACCGCTACCGGCAGGACTTCATCAAAAAAGTCCGCACCCTTGAAGCCGTTCGGCAATGCTACCTTGTCACTGGCGAGGTCACCGGTGTTCTGGTCCTACATATGCGCGACATGGCGGAATATACCGCCCTATGCGAAACCCTGTTTGACGCGGACGACAACATCGTCTGGTACCGCACCTATATCGCGACAGAGGTATTAAAGGATGAAGTCGGGGTTGCGTTATAGCCGTTTCAGGCAAACTATGAGGATAACGATCTGCGCGGATTTGCCCGGCCCATACACCCGGAAACAAAACTGTCCGAAAGTGGTGCGTATCAATGCTTGGCTTTTTGTTGCGTCGCGATAAGATCGTAGGTGGATTGCAGGTCCGATCATCAGGATCGTAAAGGTCCGGGGAAAAACGTATTCAAGATATAATCGGAGGGTTTCATGACAGACGTCGTAATTGTGGGTGCCGCACGCACACCGATCGGCGCTTTTAGCGGTTCGCTGGCCAATACCCCAGCACACGAGCTTGGCGCTGTTGCCATCAGGGCGGCTCTGGAACGTTCCGGTGTCGAGGCGGATGCCGTAAACGAGGTTATTTTCGGTCAGGTCCTGACCGGCGGGGCCGGACAGAATCCGGCACGCCAGGCGGCAATCGCTGCTGGCATCCCCGATACTGCCACCGCCTTTGTCATCAACCAAGTCTGTGGATCGGGCCTTCGCACCGTTGCCCTTGCTGCCCAGCAGATCATGGCGGGTGACGCTAAAATCGTCGTTGCCGGTGGTCAGGAAAACATGTCCATGTCGCCGCACGTTGCCAATCTGCGTGCCGGTCACAAGATGGGTGATGTCAAATTCATCGACAGCATGATCAAGGATGGCCTGTGGTGCGCTTTCAATGGCTATCACATGGGCAACACCGCGGAAAACATTGCCACTAAATGGCAGATCACCCGCGAAGAACAGGATGCCTTCGCGACCGCGTCACAAAACAAGGCCGAAGCCGCCCAGAAATCCGGCCGCTTCAATGATGAAATCGCCCCTGTTACCCTTTCCTCGCGCAAGGGCGATGTGGTCTTTGATGCCGATGAATATCCGCGTCATGGTGCCAGCCTCGAAGGCATGGCGAAACTACGCCCGGCCTTTGATAAGGAAGGCACGGTAACCGCCGGTAACGCATCGGGCATCAATGACGGGGCCGCTGCCCTGATCGTGATGTCCGCCGACGAAGCCGCTAAACGCGGCCTGACCCCGCTTGCTACGATCAAAAGCTGGGCGACCGCCGGTGTTGATCCGGCTGTTATGGGCTCCGGCCCGATCCCGGCATCGCGCAAGGCACTTGAAAAAGCCGGTTGGTCGGTTGGTGATCTTGACCTGATCGAAGCCAACGAAGCCTTTGCCGCACAGGCGATTGCGGTGAACCGTGACATGGGCTGGGATACCGACAAGGTTAATGTCAATGGCGGGGCGATTGCCCTTGGCCATCCGATTGGTGCATCGGGCGCACGCGTCTTTACCACCCTGCTTTACGAAATGCAGAAACGCGATGCCAAAAAGGGCCTTGCGACATTGTGCATTGGTGGGGGCATGGGGGTCGCACTGTGCGTCGAACGCTGATCGCTTCGAACCATCTGATTGGATGAAACGTGCAGGGCGGCCTCCTTTGGGGGCTGCCCTGTTTGTTTACCCGAGGATGCAGATGAAATTCGACCAGAGTTTACGCATTTTACGTGACATGAATCATGGATGGGAAATAAAGTTACATTTATAATTGATTTTGTGGATTAAAATTTCGCATGTCGTAGAAGGGCAAACTACGGGATACCGATACATGAATTGGATGACTGAAGTTTAGGGAGGCGACCATGACAAAAACGGCACTGGTAACCGGTGGCACACGCGGAATTGGCAAGGCGATCAGCCTGGCGCTCAAGGAAGCGGGCCATACGGTTGTTGCAAACTATGCAGGCAATGATGACGCTGCCCGCGCTTTCACCGAAGAAACCGGCATTGCGACCTTCAAATGGAGTGTTGCCGATGCCGATGCCTGTGCGGATGGCATTCGACAGGTGGAATCCGAACTCGGGCCGGTTGATATTCTGGTCAATAACGCGGGGATTACGCGGGACGGCTTCATGCACAAGATGTCGGTTGACCATTGGCAATCGGTGATCGAAACGAATTTAAGTTCGCTGTTCTATATGACCAAGCCGGTGCTTGAAGGCATGCGCGAACGCGGGTTCGGGCGGGTCGTCAATATTTCGTCGATCAACGGTCAGGCCGGTCAGCTCGGCCAGACCAACTATTCCGCCGCCAAGGCTGGGGTGCATGGTTTTACCAAGGCACTGGCACAGGAAGTCGCGCGCAAAGGTATTACGGTCAATACCATCGCGCCGGGTTACATCAATACCGACATGGTCGCCGCCGTTCCGGAAAAGGTTCTTGAGGGCATCATCGCGAAAATCCCGGTTGGTCGTCTTGGCGAGGCCGAGGAAATCGCGCAGGCCGTGCTGTTCCTGTGTGGCCCGAATTCCGGCTTCATCACCGGTTCCTGTCTGTCGCTCAATGGCGGGCAGCATATGTTCTGATCGTACTTCTTGCGCTCACTCTCATCAAAACACCCCGCAGCAATCCTGCGGGGTGTTTTGCATTTACAATCACGCTTTCAGAGCATCCTCGGTATTAACGACCTTGGCAAACGCATCGGCCAGAATGGCCAGTTCGGCGCGGTGCAATTCCGCGGCCGGGATGGCAGCGTGATCCACTGTCGCGGGCAGATCGCGTGTGGTGACCGCATCCCCCGCGATGGTGACCTGCAATCCCTGTTCGTTGGCGGAACGTGCGGTGGTCGACACGCAGACATGTGTCATGAAACCGGCCAGCACCACATGTTTCAATCCGGCCTGATCAATCAGGTCGCGCAAGTTTGTCCCGCTAAAGGCATTGGGCACATTCTTTGTCAGAACCAGCTCGCCGTCGCGCGGGGCGACTTCATCCATGATCTTGGCATACGGACCTTCGGGATCAAACAGACCCTGTCCGTGATGCTGGATATGGATCAAGGTGCCGTTCTGCGTGCGCCAATGGGCGATCAGGCGGGCCACATTGTCCAGTGCAGGTTCAAGCCCTGATAGCTTCAACCTGCCACTGCGATATTCTTCCTGGGCATCGATCACGATCAATGCAGCATCCCGCGCCGATCCGGTCGGAAGTTCAACGCCAAGAATTTCAAAGATGGATTGTGCACTCATGGTGGCTGTCCTTTCAAAGTCATTTGAATGGCCTGATCATGTATCTGCATGTTTGCAGTTTAAATCCGTCAATTTGCAGATATGATCTGCGCATATGCAGAAATTATAACCGGGTGATGATCCATGGATTGGGAAGCCTTGCGGACATTCGCCGTCGTTTGCCGCGCAAATACCATGAGTGCGGCCGCGCGTGAACTTGGCGTCAACCAGACGACGATTGCGCGTCGTATTGCCCGGCTTGAAGAAACCACCGGCTTTCCCGTCCTGCTGCGTCGGGATGGCCAGATGCGCCCGACATTGCGCGCACAAAGCCTTCTGAAAACCGCAAGGGCGATGGAGGCCGAAGTCAGTACCTTGCTCGAAGCAAATGGCACTCTGTCGGAAAAGGTAGCCCGTCCGGAAATATCGGGTGTTGTTCGCGTTGCCGGGGTGGATGTGATTTTTGAAAACTGCATTGCCCCGCGTTTGGGGGAACTGACATCAAACCATCCATCCCTTTGCGTCGAACTGATTGGTGGCAACCGCAATCTAAGCCTGCCGCAACGTGAAACCGATATTGCGCTACGCCTTGCCAGGCCTCAAACCGGGGCATTTCACATCCGGAAAATCGGTGTGATGGAATACGGTATTTATGGTCCCGATGGGATCAATGACCCGACCGATGCACCGTGGGTCGATCTTGACGACGCGTTTGCCGACAAGCCCGAACAGATATGGCTCAACCGCCATTTCCCTAACCGCCAAACCATCAGCCGTTCCAATCGCGGGTCCATCATGGCGACGATGGCATGTTCGGCCAATGCCTTTGCCCTGTTGCCACGATGTTTGGGGGATCGCGTCGCGGGGCTGACGCGCAAACCCGATATAGAGCCGGAGGGACGCGAAATCTGGCTCCTGATCCATCAGGATATGCGCCATGTGCCGCGCGTGCGGGTTGTTGCCGAATGGGTGTCTGATGTACTGATTGGCAGTGCGGCAATTAAATCCGTGTGATCCTGCATTGTTCGTTTGACAGTCTGCTGTCTTGGTTGTGATTATTGAAATATTACAACTTATGGTGTGGGCAGGGGCAGGCCATGGACGCACACAAAAAATACACATCGGCCAACCGTGCCGCATGGGATGCCTCTGCACCATTGCATGAAGCCGGTGAAACCTGGCAACGACTTTTGGCCGAGGTTGCGAAAGCCGATTTCTCGACGTTCGACGAAACCTTGCGGGAAACGTTGGAGGATGTCGGTGTCGTGGGAAAACGCGTCGTGCAGGTGTGCTGCAATAACGGTCGCGAAGTGCTGTCCTTGTCGGCCATGGGCGCAAAAACTGTGCTTGGGATTGATCAATCCGATGCATTTCTCGCGCAAGCCCGGAAACTGGCGCATCTATCGGGACGGAAATGTGATTTTCTCAGTGCTGACATTTACGAATTGCCGGAAGATACGCCGGGCGATTTTGACCTTGGTTTGATTACCATTGGTGTTCTGAACTGGATGCCGGATTTGAAACGTTTCTTCTATGCCGTCTCAGGGCTGCTGGCTCGGGATGGGGTGCTCGTTATCTATGAAACCCACCCGTTTCTTGAAATGTTTGATCCGACTTCTGCCGATCCGTTTTCACCGTCGCAATCATATTTTGAGCGTGGACCGCACGCAAACGAAGATAGCATCACCTATGACGGATCTGATGGCGGGCAGGGGCCGGTTTCATGGTGGTTTTCCCACACGATGGGCGAAATCGTGTCTGCGGCTGTCGCTGCCGGATTAAAACTGGAACGTTTTAACGAATATCCGCATTCAAATCGGGAAACTGAATTTGATATCTATGAAGACAGGAAAGTCCAGATCCCGATGTGCTATACGCTGGTGTTGCGAAAAGAACGGTAATTCAAAACATCCTATCAGGCGTTATTTATAATAATGGCTGTGCCGAACTTGCTGTACTCGGCAACAGTTCTGGCATTGGGGATATCATTATCCAATGCTTTCTGCCGCGCTGAAGGCTGGTCATGTCCGTGGTCAAGCCACCGCTGAATAAGACGCTTTTCCAAAACCGCAAGCGGTGTGTCGATGAACAGGGTCAGGTCGAACAGGCTTGCCAACTGATCCCACGGCGACTGATTGAGCAACAGATAATTGCCTTCGACCAGCACAATGCGATGGCGTTGTGAAACGCATCGGGCCGATCCGCGTGACAGTTCCAGATGGCGGTCGAATACCGGGACATAAACATCGTCATCATCGGTACGGATCGCTTCAAGCGTGCGTTTGAAGCCGCCGGTATCAAACGTTTCCGGCGCACCTTTACGCGGCAGCAGTCCCCGCGCAGAAAGGATGGCATCATCGAAATGATAGCCATCCATCGGCACGACAACAGCCCCGGCTTCATCACCCCCCAGATGGTGATGAAGCCGTTCGGACAAAGTCGATTTGCCCGAGGCTGGTGCTCCGGCGATCGCGACAAGGAGGCGTCGATCACCAATCTGTCTGTCCCTGATCATCGCCGTCAGGGTGTCGATATCCGGCACCATGAATTCAGGCCGCCGCAGATATTTCTGGCGGCTCCTTTGCTCCGGTCATAAAGGCGACCGCGTCCGACATGCTGTAATCATCAGGATTGATCGTGCAAAGCCGCTTGCCCAAACGATGAACATGGATGCGATCCGCCACCTCGAACACATGGGGCATATTGTGCGAAATCAGCACAATCGGCATGCCGCGCGATTTGACATCGGCAATCAGTTCCAGCACCCGGCGGCTTTCCTTGACCCCAAGGGCCGCGGTCGGTTCATCCATGATCACGACGCGAGATCCGAAGGCCGCCGCACGGGCAACCGCAACCCCCTGCCGCTGCCCGCCCGAAAGCGTTTCGACCGCCTGATTGATGTTCTGGATCGTCATCAGGCCAAGCTCGGAAAGCTTTTCCCGCGCGATGCGTTGCATGCCCTTATGGTCAAGGGCCCCGAAATATTTGCCCATAAAACCCGGTTTGCGCAGCTCGCGCCCCATGAACATGTTATCCGCAATCGACAGGGCCGGCGAAAGCGCAAGGTTTTGATAAACCGTTTCAATCCCGGCTTCGCGGGCTTCCATCGGGGACGAAAAATGCACCGGCCTGCCATCAAGCTCGATCACGCCTTCGTCCACCGTGATCGCCCCCGAGAGCGCCTTGATCAATGATGATTTTCCCGCGCCATTATCACCGATCACCGCAAGGACTTCGCCGGGATAAAGGTCAAAATCCGCGTGATCAAGTGCGGTCACCCGGCCATAGCGTTTAACGATACCGCGTGCGGTCAGGACAGGTTTTTTATCCGTGCTCATGACGATACCTTTCTGATCCACTGGTCGATTGCAACGGCGATAATCGTCAGCCAGCCAATCGCAAACACCTGCCAAAGAACATCAACCCCGACAAGCCGAAGCCCTGAATTGAACACCCCAACGATCAGCGCCCCAATCAGCGGCCCGATGATCGACCCGCGCCCGCCAAACAGCGAAATGCCGCCAATCACAACTGCGGTAATCGATTGCAGGTTTGCTTCCTGAAAACTTTGCGGCGAGACCGAGCCAACACGCCCGATCGATGCCCACGCACCAATGCCACAGACAAGCCCGGCAAGGCCATAAACCATGATAAGCGTGCGGTTGGTGCGAATGCCTGAAAGTTCGGCGGCTTCCTTGTCATCGCCGATGGCATAAACATGCCGGCCCCAACTGGTATGGTTCAGGATGTACCAAAGGACGGCAAAGATGACGAGCATCAGGACCGAGCCATAGGTGATCCGCGCCCCGCCAATCGCGATGCTTTCGCCAAAGAATTTCAAAAGCGGTGCGATTTCATCCAGTGTCTGGCTACGGATCGACTGCGCGCCCGAAAGCCAAAGGTTCAGCGCAAAGAAAATATTCCACGTGCCCAATGTCACGATAAAGGGCGGTAACTTGATGCGGGTGACGAGAAACCCGTTCAGCATCCCGGCCAGAATGCCGCCGACAAACCCGATCAGGATGGCAAGCGGTGCGGGGACGCCAAGCGTGATCGCAAGTTGCCCCATAATGACCGACATCAAAACCATGATCGCACCGACCGAAAGATCAATCCCGGCGGTCAGGATCACAAGGCTTTGTGCGGCGGCCAGAATGCCGATGATCGAAACCTGCTGCACAATCAGCGACAGGTTGAACGGCGAAAAGAACTTCGGTCCCGCCAGTGCACCAAAGATGATAATCGAAATGACAAGGACGATCACCGGCACCATCGTCGGATTGCCATGCAGGAAATGTTGCGTGGCATCCAGAAAGTTCCGGCTTTTATGGTCGAACTGCGCAACCGCCTTGTCGCTGGCGTCAAGCGTCTGTTCGTATTCCTGTTTCGTGCGAGATGTGCGAGCAGGTTCGCTCATCGCTTCCTCCCGGCTTGGTCGTGAACATGGGTTGCGAAAAATCATGCACAACAGTTCATCAAATGCCCCCGCCGGTTCTGATGACCGGCTTGGATCGGGTAGGGGCAGACCAAGTGTAACCTTTTTGTGGGACAAGAGGGCGGCGTTTATGACCGCCCTCCTCGAATATCAGATCGTCACGCTAAGGGGCTTAGCCCCAGCAGCGTTTCATGCCTTCATCGATATCAATCGACGGAACACCTTCGGCTGGATCACCGGTCACAAGGTTGACCCCGGTATCATAGAAGTTAAGACCTTCGGTATTGGCTGGTTTTTCACCGCTTTCGGCCCAGGCCTTGATCGCCTCGATACCCTTATAGGCCATATCAAGCGGATATTGCTGCGATGTTGCGCCAATCACGCCATCCTGAACGTTCAGAACGCCCGGGCAACCGCCATCGACCGACACGATCAGAACGCCGTCTTCCATGCCAAACGATTTCAGCGCCTCATAGGCACCGGCGGCTGCCGGTTCGTTGATGGTATAGACGACATTGATTTCGGAATCCTGCTGTAACAGGTTTTCCATCGCCTTGCGGCCGCCTTCCTCGTTGCCGTTAGTGATGTCATGGCCAACGATGCGGGGATCATCTTCGTCACCGATTTTGTTCGGGTCCTTGATGTCGATCCCGAACCCTTTCATGAAGCCCTGATCACGCAGAACGTCAACCGATGGGGCACTTGGCGTCAGGTCAAGAAACGCGATTTTCGCATCCGAGGCCTTGTCGCCGAGCTTGGCAGCGGCCCATTGGCCGATCAATTCGCCCGCCTTGAAGTTATCGGTGGCAAAGGTCGCATCGGCGGAGTCGATTGGCTCAAGCGGGGTATCAAGTGCAATGACGAGCAATCCGGCATCACGCGCCTTTTTGACAACCGGCACAATCGCCTTGGTGTCCGATGCGGTCAGAAGGATACCCTTCGCACCCGATGCGATGCAGGATTCAATCGCCTGCACCTGGGTTTCATGGTCCCCATCGATTTTACCGGCAAAAGTCGAAAGGTTGACACCATTGGCAACCGACGCGGCCTGCGCGCCTTCCTTCATTTTCACAAAGAATGGGTTGATGTCGGTTTTGGTGATAAGGCAGGCACCGATTTCATCGGCTTTGGCAGCATGCGGTGCAGCGGCAAGGCCAAGCGCAAGCGCCCCAAGGGTGGCGCCAACAAGAGTCTTCTTCATCTGTTTCCTCCCAGGAATAACCTGATAATCAGCCCTTTGGGCCGGATTTGTTCATTTTGCGACAGGTGGAACGTATCGTTGCGCACGTCTTTTGTGCCTGTCTGTTGCCTACGACACACCAAATGCTCGAGGCTGTCAATTAATAAATCCGATTGATTTATTAATTAATCCTGTCACTCTCAAACCCATTCGGGCAATAAAGAACCCGAGTGGGAGGATAAAAATGACACCTTCACTGTATATCAACCCGGACATTGCCGGGGATGAGGGACAGGGAGCGCGTCCGCTTCATCCGGGCGGGGGTGCAAACCAGTTACGCGTGCGCGCCTATAATGAACGGCTGGTATTGTCACTGGTACGTCGCAATGTCGGATTGTCGAAGGCCGATATTGCCCGTCTTTCCGGACTTTCGGCGCAAACCGTTTCCGTGATCATGCGTGCGCTGGAAAAGGATGGATTGCTTAAACGCGGCGATCCGGTGCGCGGCAAGGTTGGCAAACCATCAATCCCGATGGCACTTGATCCCGATGGCGTTTTTTCATTCGGCCTTAAAATCGGGCGACGCAGCGCCGAACTGATCCTGATGGATTTTGTCGGGACTGTCCGCGCCAGCCTGAACGAAGCCTATAAATACCCGACCCCGGACGGCATCCGCAAATTCGTGCGCGCCTCGGTCGAACAATTGTCGCGCGACCTGTCAACCACGCATCGCCAACGCATCGCCGGGATCGGCATTGCCGCCCCATTCGAATTATGGAACTGGGTCGAAGAAGTCGGCGCTCCGCCCGAAGATATGAGCGCCTGGCGTGATGTCGATCTGATCGACATCATCGGCGAAATCGTGCCGTTCCCCGTGTTTCAGCAGAATGACGCCACGGCGGCCTGCGGGGCGGAACTGGTGTTTGGGGCAGGGCCGAATTATTCCGACTTCGCCTATTTCTTTATCGGATCGTTCATTGGTGGCGGGGTGGTGCTCAATCAGGCGCTTTATGCTGGTAAAACCGGCAATGCCGGGGCCTTTGGCTCGATGCCTGTCCCGTCGCGATCCGGTCATCCCAGCCAGTTGATCGATCAGGCATCCATCTTCGTGCTCGAAGAAATGCTGACCCGCGAAGGCCGTGATCCCGCCCTGCTTTGGAAGGATCCCGATTACTGGCATCAGCTTGGCGCGACCCTTGATCTCTGGATCGATCACACCGCGCGCGGCCTTGCGATTGCCATTACCTCGGTCTGCTCGGTGATTGATTTCGAAGCCGTCATTGTCGATGGCGGCTTCCCCAAAGATGTCTGTGCCAGAATCGTCGATGCCACGCGCAAGGCCACCCTCAAACTCGACCTGCAAGGCATCGCCCCCCCGCATATCGAACAGGGTGCGGTCGGCAGTGCCGCACGTGCCATCGGTGCCGCCAGCCTGCCACTGTTTTCGCGCTATCTGCTTGATCAGAACGTCCTGTTCAAACAGATGGCCTGACTTCTTTTGGCGCAAGCTTTCCGTTTAGGGTCAACAATGGTGATCCTTTCAGTGATCAGGGCTTTAAACTCCTTGGAACTGAAAGCTGTTTCCAACTATAACAGGGGCTGTTGACTTTGGTTTGATAGCCTCTGGGATCGGTTCTTGAAATGACAATAAAAGAAATTACACCTGTTGTGCTTTGCGGAGGTTCCGGAACGCGCTTATGGCCTTTGTCACGCAAGGGTTTCCCCAAGCAATTCATTCCTGTGTATCATGGTAAATCCCTGCTTCAACTTACGTTCGAACGGTTGTCGTCATTTGGCAATATTTTGGCGTTATCGGGTGAAGAGCACCGTTTCTTTGTCGAAGAAGCTGCTGAAAAATCCAAAGTAAATCTGACGCAAATTCTCGAACCGATCGCAAGGGACACCGCACCTGCGATGGCGCTTGCCGCCTGTCATGCAAGGCAAGAAAATCCCGAAAGCATTTTGCTTTTCTGCCCAGCGGATCACTTTATTCCGGACAATGATCTTTTCCGTAAAATGGTGCTCGAAGCGGCATATTATGCAAAGAGCGGCAATATCGTCACTTTTGGTGTGCGCCCTACGTCACCAAGCACGGCTTACGGATATATCGAAACCGGTGACGAAGTTGGGCCGGGCATATGGAAATCGGCAAAATTTCTTGAAAAACCCGATCACGAAACTGCGATGGCATTTCTGTCTTCGGGAAAGCATCTCTGGAACGCCGGAATATTTCTTGTGCGTGCGGATGTCCTGGCTGATGCGATTGCACGCTTTGAGCCTCAGACCTTTGACGCGTGCAGCGACGCTATAGCGTCGGCACAACTAGATGGTCATTTCCTTCGCCCCGGTGGGCAATTCAAAGACGCGATGGCAAAAAGCATCGACTATGCGGTCATGGAACGTGCCGAAAATGTTCTTGTCGCACCATTCCAGGGCGTCTGGAGCGACGTTGGCAGTTGGAACGCGATGTCAGACCTGGGGACAAAGTTGCAGAACGGAAACTGTGTTCTTGGTGTTGAAGAAAACGTTCGTATGGTCAACTCGGAAAACACGGTTGTTCATGGCACAGACCGTCGCCTGATCGTGACATTGGGGACCAAGGATCTGGTGGTGATTGATACACCAGACGCACTTCTGGTCAGCGCGTCTGCCGAGGTCGAGGCCATCAAAAACGTCGTCAGGGACCTTGCTGCGGAAAATCACGGGCAGGCTCTTGATCATCGGCGGGTTGCGCGTCCGTGGGGCGATTATGACAGCATTGATCACAGTGATCGCTATCAGGTCAAACGCATTACCGTAAAACCCGGTGCCCAGCTTTCTTTGCAACGGCACCACCATCGGGCCGAACACTGGATCGTTGTCAAAGGCAGTGCTTTGGTCACCTGTGATGGCAAAAAATTCCTGCTGGGCGAAAACCAGTCAACCTATATCCCGGTTGGGGCCGTGCACCGCATGGAAAACCCGGGGAAAATCCCGCTGGAACTGATCGAAGTCCAATCTGGTAGCTATCTCGGTGAAGATGACATTGAACGTCTTGACGACGTTTATGGACGTATCCCCGAATAAGTCCTGAGCAACGCCTTTTATCGCACGATTACAGAAGCAAGAAATTGCCTTCTGCCAGCAATTTCTTGCTTCATGCCATGATTAGAACCGATCCTTCCGCCCGCGGATTTCGGCAAAAATCTCGGTGGCGGTTGCACCTTCCATGCCAAGGTCGCTGGCAACCGATGCATGATCGGCGCGCAGGAACGGGTTGGTTGCCAGTTCCTTGTCCATGCGTGATGGAATGGTCGGGATACCGCGTGCGCGCAGATCATCAATTTCCGCGCAGCGCGCCTTAAGCGCCACATTGCCGGTTTCAATCGTTGCGGCAAACCGGGCATTGGACTGGGTATATTCATGCCCGCAATACACCAGCGTCTCGCCCGGAAGGTTGCGAAATTTTTGCAGGGACTGCCACATCTGGGCTGGCGTTCCTTCAAACAACCGCCCGCAACCCAATGCAAACAGACTGTCGCCGGAAAACAGGGCCGATACCGCCGGAAAATAAAACGCAATATGGCCGCTGGTATGGCCCGGCACGTCAAAGACCTGCCCGGAAAGCACACCCATCATCACCTCATCCCCCTCGGCGACCGTCTGATCCATGCCGGGAATGCGCATGGTTTCGGCCTTGGGGCCAATCAGTTTCGCGCCATATCGGGTGATCAGTTCCGCATTGCCGCCGATATGGTCATTGTGATGATGGGTATTGATCACGATATCAAGCGACCAGCCGCGATCTTCAAGCGCGCTTATCACCGGGCCTGCCTCGCCCGGATCGACAATCGCGGTCGTACCTGTTTCGTGGCAGCGCACAAGATAGGTGTAATTATCGGAAAGGCACGGAATGACAAAGACATCGCCTGCGGACATGGCCGACCTCGCGTGTGTGAATGGAATATGCGCCAAGCCTATCAGCTTGCGGCTTCTTAAAACAATCACGCATCGTGCAAGGTTTTTGCGCTTCAATCCAATCAGAAAAGGCTCTAGGCTATTTTCATGCGTCAGGATGTTGTTGATCTTCACCGTTTTTATGCCGGAAGCCTCGGGCAGGCCGCTCGCCGCCTGATCCGTCGCCGCTTGCGCGTGATGTGGTCGGATGTCCGCGGCATGCGCGTGCTGGGTTTTGGTTATGCCACGCCCTATCTGCGCCCCTTCATGGGCGAGGCGGAACGCGTGCTGGCTTTCATGCCCGGCCAGCAGGGCTGCGTGCCGTGGCCCGCGGGCGATCCCAACCATGTCGCCCTTACCGAAGAAACCATGCTGCCGCTGCCCGATAGCTCGGTCGACCGCATCCTGTTGGTGCATCTGGTCGAACATTCCGATTCCATGCGCCGCCTGATGCGCGAATGCTGGCGGGTATTGACCCCCAACGGCCGGATCGTGGTGGTCACACCCAACCGAAGCTCGCTCTGGTCCTGGTCGGAAAATACGCCCTTTGGCTTTGGCCATCCCTATAGCGTGTCACAGCTTCAGAACCTGATGCGCGAAAACATGTTCCTGCCCGTGCAGCACAGCCGCGCCCTTTTCCTGCCCCCGACCCAAAGCCGGTTTCTGCTGCGCTGGTCGCAGGCATTCGAAAATGTCGGATCGCGTCTGTTCAAGGCCTTTGCCGGGGTTTCGATTGTCGAAGCGGGAAAACAGCTTTACGCCAGCACCGGCACCCCGGCGCGTAAACGCAGGCTGGTACATATCCCTGTGACTGTTCCGCCCCTGCGCCCGGCGGACGGCAATCATTCGACTGGCAACCATTCCAGCGGAAATCACGCTGACATTGCGTGCGAAACCGCATTGACCTGTGCCGAACCTCTGCCCGCCAACCCCAAATCCTGATCACAGGCGGCAGTTCCGTGCGACGACGCTTTGCGATGCGCCAACAAATAAGGCCGCCGGTTTCCCGACGGCCTTTGATTTTTGACGATATCGCGAACGCTTAATGTTCGATATCGCGCCAGATTTTGCGTTTCACCGCATAGAGCATCGCGGTCAGAACGATCAGGAACAACAGAACTTTCATGCCCATTGATTTGCGGGCTTCAAGTTCCGGCTGTGCCGTCCAGTTCAGGAACGCAACCACGTCATGCGCGTGCTGTTCCATGGTCATCGGTGTGCCATCGGTGTACTCGACCGCTTCATCATAAAGCGGCGGTGCCATCGAAATCTGATGACCCGGGAAGTAGTGGTTGTAATACTTGCCTTCCGCAAGGTCGAAGCCCTCAGGTGCTTCTTCCTCGTAACCGGTCAGCAGGGCATAAACATAATCCGGACCATGCAGGCGTGCCTTCGTCATCAATGACAGATCGGGCGGAATCGCACCCCCGTTCGACGCAGCGGCAGCTTTGTCGTTCGGGAAAGGTGACGGGAAATAGTCCGACGCAATACCCGGACGGGTGAACATGTCACCATCATCGTTCGGGCCGTCTTCAATATCGTATTCCGCCGCGATGGCCTTGATCTGGTCTTCGTTAAACCCGATGCCTTCCAGGTTACGGAACGCTATGAAACGAAGACTGTGGCAACCGGCACACACGTTTTTGTAAACCTGGAAACCGCGCTGCATCTGCGCCCGGTCATAGGTGCCAAAAAGCCCCTGCCAGCTCCATTCCTGTGCTTCCGGAACCGGAGCGTTGCCCGCGGCCTTTGCCGATGTGCCGGCAAAGGCGCTCAGTGCGAATGCCGCAGCAATGGCGGTCAATGCAAACTTACGCATTTGCGCCTCCCTTGAGTACGGATTCGCTGATGCTGGCCGGAAGCGGTTTGGGCCGTTCCAGTTTACCGACAATCGGCATGACCAGAAGGAAATGCGCGAAGTAGTAAAGCGTTGCCAGCTGGCCAACGGTGATCACTTTAAGCCCTTCGATCCCCAAGAAGTAGTCATCCGGGGCCTTCTTGCCGCAATATCCAAGGATAAAGCAGTCAATGAACAGGATCAGGAAGAACCACTTGTAAACCGGGCGGAACTTCGAACTGCGCACCTTCGAGGTATCAAGCCACGGAATGACGAACAGAACGATGATGGATGCAAACATCGCAAGCACGCCAAGCAGCTTTGCCGGAATACCGAAGATGGTGAAGTCGATGGACCGCAGGATCGCATAGAACGGCAGGAAGTACCATTCCGGCACGATATGCGGCGGGGTCACCAGCGGGTTCGCCGGGATATAGTTATCCGGCTCGCCAAAGAAGTCGGGCGCAAAGAACACGAAGAACAGGAAGAAGATCAGGAACACGCCCATACCGAACAGATCCTTGATCGTATAGTACGGGTGGAACGCGATTGCATCCTGCGGTGTCTTGATTTCAACGCCGGTCGGGTTGTTCGACCGTACGGTGTGCAGGGCCCAGACATGCAGGACCACAAGACCAAGGATCACGAACGGCATCAGGTAATGCAGCGAGAAGAACCGGTTGAGCGTCGGGTTATCAACCGAGAAACCGCCCCAAAGCCATGTCACCAGCGGATCGCCAATGATCGGGAAGGCCGAGAACAGGTTGGTAATAACCGTCGCCCCCCAGAATGACATCTGGCCC
This sequence comes from Thalassospira permensis NBRC 106175, assembly GCF_000714555.1. Classification (NCBI taxonomy): domain Bacteria; kingdom Pseudomonadati; phylum Pseudomonadota; class Alphaproteobacteria; order Rhodospirillales; family Thalassospiraceae; genus Thalassospira; species Thalassospira permensis. The sequence goes on from NZ_AUNC01000001.1 coordinate 345,411, forward strand.
CACGGCAGGACATAGCCCATGAACGCGGTTGCCATCATCGCCAGAAGGATCAGGATACCGATCCACCACAGCATTTCACGCGGTGCTTTGTAAGACCCGTAATACAGGCCACGGAAAATATGGATATAGACGCAGATGAAGAACATCGATGCGCCGTTCATGTGGATATAGCGGATCAGCCAGCCATAGTTCACATCACGCATGATGCGCTCGACCGACCAGAACGCCATATCGGCATGCGGGGTGTAATTCATCACCAGGAAAATCCCGGAGAGAATCATCGTCACCAGAACAAAACCGGCCAAAGAACCGAAGTTCCACATATAGGACAGGTTCTTCGGGGTCGGATATTCATAAGCGGAGTGATGCAACATGGAGAAGACCGGAAGACGGTCATCGACCCATTTCACTACCTTGTTATTCCAAACGGGTGCACTCATCTACCTGCTCCTTAGCCGATCTGAACCGACGTGTCGGTGAGGAAGGTGTAGGTCGGCACGACAAGGTTCAGCGGTGCCGGACCTTTGCGGATACGACCGGACGTGTCGTAGTGCGACCCGTGGCACGGACAATACCATCCGTCATAATCACCGCGTGTCTCACCGGTTGCCGTGCCCATCGGAATGCAGCCCAGATGGGTGCAGACACCGACCACGATCAGCCATTCCTTTTTCTGGACACGGGCTTCATCGGATTGCGGATCGACCAGCTCGTTCAAGGAAACCTCTTCGGCTTCATTGATTTCACGTTCGGTACGGTGGCGGATGAATACGGGTTTACCGCGCCACATGACCTTGACGGCCTGACCGACCGGAATATTTGACAGGTTAACTTCGACCGAGGCCAGCGCAAGAACGTCCTTGGACGGGTTCATGCTGTCCACGAACGGCCACAGCGCCATGCCGGTGCCAACAACACCGACTGCCGTGGTCGCCAGGGTCAGAAAATCCCTGCGGTTCTCGTCCGGAGTGTGGTCCCCGGATGATTGCACCGTTTGCGACATAATGTATTCCTCTTTCTGCCCCCAAAACAGGCATGCGGAATGCCCAACTGCACACTTAGGGCAAAGACCTTTAATTTCCATTGATGGAAATCAAACAATGCTTTTGCCCCAAAGCCTTCAGGCCTGAAACCGGGTTCGTATACTAACAAAAAGGGGGTTTGTTAAGGGGAACTTGGAGTTGCAAATTGTTCGCATTCGATTTGCCTATTTGGTTTTGCGGTGCACAATCGAAGCGAACGTAGCGTTTTCTAACAGACTGGCGTATTCACAACCAAGTGGTTATATCCTTGTCTCGTCTTATTCCAAATAAGTCTAATGGCGATATATCGGCGTAATTTTGTAAGGTTTTGCGCCCGGATTTCAGATCGAAAATGTTGCGAGTCTATAAAGCCTTATGAGAATCTGTCTGTTCGAACCCGACATTCCCCAGAACACCGGTACCATCTTGCGCATGGCGGCATGTCTCGGGGTTCCCGTCGACATTATCGAACCCTGCGGTTTTCTTCTGACCTCGGCGGCACTCAAGCGTGCGGGGATGGATTATCTGGGGGCGGCGGATTATACACGCCATGCCGATTGGCGCGGCTTTGTGCAGGCGCGTAAGGATGGAACCGTTCCCGGGCGTCTGGTATTGCTGACGACCAAGGGGGCGGTGCCTTATTGCGATTTTGACTATCGACCCGATGATATTCTGATGCTGGGCTCCGAAAGCAGTGGCGTGCCCGATCAGGTGCATGATTATGTCGATGCCCGCGTCGTTATTCCGCTTAAACCCGGAATGCGGTCGCTTAACGTCGCGATGGCTACGGCAATGACATTGGGCGAAGCCCTGCGCCAAACCAACAGCTTCCCGGAGAAGGCCTGATGACCAGCACCGATAACGATCTGATCGCCCAAAAGATCGAAGAGCACAAGGAAACGGCGCGGAACTGGTTTCGCCAGTTGCGCGATGAAATCTGTGCCAGTTTCGAGGCGCTCGAAGACAGCTATACCGGACCGCTCGCCGATCAACCGGCCGGGCGGTTTGAACGCAAAAGCTGGGAACGTGGCAAAGATCAGAATGGCGAAGATCAGGGCGGCGGTGAAATGTCGGTCATGAAGGGCCGCGTGTTTGAAAAGGTCGGGGTCAATATCTCGACCGTTTATGGCGAATTTTCCGAAAAATTCCGCGCTGAAATCCCCGGTGCGGATAAAAATCCGAATTTCTGGGCGGCGGGCATTTCACTGGTGGCCCATCCCTGTTCACCGCATGTCCCGGCGGTGCATATGAATACCCGCCATATCGTGACCACCAAGGCATGGTTCGGCGGTGGGGCTGACCTGACCCCGGTATTCCCGCAGGATGCCGACACCGCCGATTTTCACGGCGCGCTGAAGGCGGCCTGTGACGCGCATGACGATGATTATTACGACCGGTTCAAAAAATGGTGCGATGAATATTTCTTCCTGCCGCACCGGAACGAACCGCGCGGGGTTGGCGGGATTTTCTATGATTATCTCGATGCTGACTGGGATGCGGATTTTGCCTTCACACAGGATGTGGGCCGCGCCTTTCGCGACATCTATCCCGAACTGGTCAAACGCCATTACAACAAATCCTGGACCGACGATGAACGCCGCGCCCAATTGATCAAGCGCGGACGCTACGTCGAATTCAACCTGCTCCATGATCGCGGCACGCGCTTTGGTCTGATGACCGGCGGCAATACCGAGGCGATCCTGATGTCCCTGCCGCCCGAAGCCAACTGGCCATAAGCCAGAGGGCGGGGGTCTGTCACTGCGATGAAACGGTCGGATGATCCCTATCGATTGTTTCTGCCGTCGCGTTCAATGTGTGCCAGTCCTCGACTTTGGGATGGATGACGCCATTATTCATTAGGCAAAGCCTTATAAAACCATTGTCGCGCAATGTCTTGATACCGCGGTTCAGGGCTTCGATCACCTTGTCGGCATCTTTCAGTTTTCGCGAAACCATGAAATGCTGCGTTTCGGGCAGGGATACCTTTATGCCGGGAATTGGGTAAAGCCATATACCGTCGACTTCCCGGCCCATATCCGGCCGGGATGAAAATTCAAGCAACGTGAAATCGGCACGACCGGCATTGATGATCGAAAACATTTGTTTGACTGTCGCCGCATTGGTCAGGCTTGCCAGTGGCAGACTTTCAAGAACCTGCCAGTCCAGCCGCCAGTTGCGGATGCCCACCGCCCGGAGTGTGTGAATATCTGGCAGGGCGTTATCGGCTTTGCCCTCCATAAATCCGCGCGGTGCATAAAGGCCTTTCTCGATCTCGCCTGCTTTTAAAAGCGGATCAGTTTTAAGGAAATCGGCATTTCCGGAAATGTTGAAGGCCCAGTCTGTTTTGATATCGGCCATCCCCGATGCAATCATTTTCCGGCTGCGCTCGGAATTGGGGGATATGACGGGTTCGACCTCGGACTTGATTCCGCCCGCATGCAGGGCTTCGTGCAGCAGAGTATAATTCATCAGCGAAAGGTTCGATTGATTGCTTTCCCGACATTTTCGGCAATCATCTGATGGGCTGCGAATGCATGCTTCAACACCCTCAATATCCGCCTGCCTTACCGGAAGCCGGATAATCTGGTCCTGCTTCAAGGGCGCCGTACTGGCGCTGGTGGCGAGAAGCATGAACGACGCGGCGATTGTCATCACAGATTGCATGATCCGCATGACGTTCCTCATTCACATTTATTCTTATGTGTTTTCTGTTTTACCGCAGGGAAAAGTAAAAAACTATCCAAAAGTATTAGTTTTAAGGGGCGCTTTTCAATCGGCATGTCAGCGCCTCAGGTTTCGTTGATCAGCCAATCCAGAAGAGCGGCGGTTGTGCCGTGGGCCAACGGGCTTGGCACCAGCCAGTATCCCCGATCATGGCGGGTGATTTCGGGACCTACCTGTATCAGGCTGCCCTGCGCCAGATGATGATCGACAAGCCCGATCCAGCCCAGTGCCAGTCCCTGTTCGGCAAGGGCTGCCTGAATGACAAACCCATATGTGTTCAGGCCCAGATCGCCCTGTTCGGGTTCGCGGGCAACCCCGTGTGCCGCCAGCCACGTCGCCCATGTCAGCCAGCGGGCCTTTTCCGTGGTTTCGAGATGCAGCAACGGCACATTGGCAAATTGTGCCGGATCGTCGAACGGGCCATATCGTTCAAGGAAACCGGGCGCACAGACCGGCACGACGCGTTCGGGGATCAGAAACTTTGCGCTTGGCGGAAAATCGCCTCTGGCGCCGAACACCATCGCCGCATCGGTATCGCGTTCCAGTTCGTCCTCAAGACTTTGCGACGCCACGATATGCACTTCGGCCTTGGGATGCAGGCGACGGAAATCCGCCACGCGCGGCATCAGCCAGAAGGCAGCAAAACCATAATCGGTAAAAATCCGGATCGCCGGATCGCGCGCCTTGCGCAACGTTTCCTGTGCCGCGTCATCGATGCGTTCCACACTTGCCCGCACCGCTCGAAACAGAACCTCGCCCGCTTCGGTTAACCGGCTGCCGCCCTGTGATCGGTGAAAAAGCGACAGGCCAAGCTGCTCCTCCACCCGCCGGATCTGATAGGTCACGGCGGGCTGTGTCAGGCCAAGTTCCTGTGCGGCCCGTGTCAGGCTGCCCAGTCGGCCAACCGCGTCAAAAGTCCGAAGCCATCCAAGGTCAAGATGTCGCTGGGCCATAAAGAATCTTTATAATAGCAATTAAAAAACACCGGCTTTCGCCATGGATCGATTTGTGAATTTAATGGAGCATATCAGATCAGCATCAAAAAGAATAAGCGGAGCTTCGCCAGAATGTCGCACCACTTCCCTGCCATCACGCAGTTCCTTGCGGTGTCGGATCGTTCTGGTTGGTGCTGTCCGTCTTTTTCCGCGTGATACCCGTTAAAAAGCAGTACATTAAATGAAACGCCCGAATATCCTTATCGTGATGGCCGACCAGCTAAACGGAACGCTTTTCCCCGATGGCCCGGCTGAATTCCTCCATACCCCGCATCTTTCCGCCCTTGCGGCCCGGTCTGCGCGGTTTCGCAATTGCTATACCGCATCTCCGCTATGTGCGCCGGGGCGGGCATCCTTCATGGCCGGACAATTGCCCAGTCGCACCCGGATCTATGACAACGCAGCCGAATTCTGTTCCGACATTCCGACCTACGCCCATCATTTGCGCCGCGCGGGATATCACACCTGCCTGTCGGGCAAGATGCATTTTGTCGGCCCCGATCAGTTGCATGGCTTCGAAGAACGTCTGACCACCGATATTTATCCCGCCGATTTCGGTTGGACGCCCGATTATCGCAAGCCGGGCGAGCGCATCGACTGGTGGTATCATAATCTGGGTTCCGTCACCGGGGCCGGCGTGGGCGAGATTTCCAACCAGATGGAATATGATGACGAGGTCGCCTATCACGCCACCCACAAGCTGTATGACCTGGCCCGGGGCAAGGATGACCGCCCATGGTGCCTGACCGTCAGCTTCACCCATCCCCATGATCCTTACGTCGCGCGCAGGAAATTCTGGGACCTTTACGAAGACTGCCCGGCGCTGGAACCCTCCGTTTCGGCGATCCCGTTTGATGAACAGGATGCCCATTCAAAACGCCTGATGGCGGCGTGCGACCATACCGCCTTTGACATTACCGATGACAATATCCGCCGGTCGCGCCGCGCCTATTTCGCCAATATTTCCTATATCGATGACAAGATCGGCGACATCATCGATGTGCTCGAACGCACCCGGCAGGTGGATAACACCATCATTCTGTTCCTGTCCGATCATGGTGATATGCTGGGTGATCGCGGTCTTTGGTTTAAAATGAGCTTCTTCGAAGGTTCGGCACGTGTGCCCTTGATGATGGCGGGGCCGAACATCACACCGGGCTGCTACACCGATCCGGTATCGACCCTTGATGTCACGCCGACCCTTGCCGAACTGGCCGGTATCTCGCTTGACGATGTCATGCCCTGGACCGATGGCATCAGCCTCGTGCCAGGCTTTTCCGGCACCCGGCGCAGCGAACCCGTTCTGATGGAATACGCCGCCGAGGGATCAAACGCCCCGCTGGTCTGCATTCGCGACGGGCGCTGGAAATACGTTCATTGCGAACTCGATCCCGAACAGCTTTTCGATCTTGAAACCGATCCGGACGAATTGCGCAATCTGGCCCCCGATCCGGCATATGCCCGGCAGATTGATGCGTTCCGCAAGCAGCGCGATGCGCGCTGGGACATGGCGGCATTTGACAGTGCGGTTCGTGAAAGTCAGGCCCGGCGCTGGATCGTTTATCAATCGCTTCGCAACGGTGCCTATTTCCCGTGGGATTACCAACCCCTGCAAAAGGCATCCGAACGCTATATGCGCAATCACATGGACCTGAACAAGCTTGAAGAAAGCCAGCGCTTCCCGCGTGGGGAATAGTAGATATCTGCGATATACCAGAACTGCCTTGGGGGATGATCCGGCTTAAGAAGGCGGCTGACCCTGGTCATGGGTTTGACCGCTATAGCCGGTTTGCACCATTGATGGACGTGCGCAGAAATCCTCATACCATTGGTTCAGCCTCGGGCGACCGGTTCTGAAATCGGCCAGTTCGCGAAACGCGATCCAGTCAAGCCCGGTCGCAAGCGCGATTTGACCTCCATTGAGCGGCGCTTTGGGATCAAGTTCGTTTTCCAGATAGTCAAATGCTTCGATCAGCTTGGTTTTCTGTCCCTCGGCCAGCGGCGGATACCGCAGGTTTTCCGGGCGACGATTGGTTTCCCAGCGATAAGCCACACCGGCATCACAGATACCCTGCGCCAATGCCTGCAAACGCAGCACCTGCCAGCGTTCCGTGCCCGCCACCGGGATCAGCTTCCGACTGGTATGCAGGCTATCAAGATACTCGCAGATCACGTCCGAATCAAACAGGGCCATGCCATCTGGCAGGATCAGAACCGGGACCTTGCCCAGCGGATTGGCTCTAAAAACCCGGTCATTGCGATTGGTCGGGCTGGTTTCCTGATGGATGACCTCGATCCGGTCGCCCAATCCGCATTCAAGGGCAAAGACCAGTGCCTTGCGCGCAAATGGGGAATGGGTCTGATACAGCAGGGTATGGTTGCCGTTTTGTATATCATCAGACTTTTGTGAAAATGGCGTCGTCATGATGCGTTTTGTCCCTGGATCAAAAAATAGCCCGGCAAACGGATGCCAGGCTATTTTTCATTAAAAGTGAATAATCGGGCTGATTATTGAATTTTACTACTCGGCGGCAACAGCTTCTTTTTCACCGCGCACCAGCGCCATATAGTCTTCCATCAGCGTCTTGCAGACATGGGCCGGGGTGAAGGTGTAATCGGCGATGGAGGCCACCGGGGTCACTTCGGCTGCCGTCCCGGTGAGGAAGCATTCCTCGAATTCGGCCATTTCTTCGGGCATGATCGCCCGTTCAATCACCTCGAAACCGCGCGCTTTGGCAAGCCCGATCACGGTGCGGCGCGTAATACCATCCAGGAAGCAATCCGGGGTCGGGGTATGGATTTTGCCGTCCTTGACAAAGAACACGTTCGCCCCGGTCGCCTCGGCAATCTGACCACGGTAGTCAAGCATCAGCGCATCGGCAAAACCGTTGCGTTCCGCTTCGTGTTTCGACAGGGTGCAGATCATGTAAAGACCGGCTGCCTTGGCCGAGGTCGGCGCGGTATTCGGGGCTGGACGTGCCCATTTCGAAAGGGCGAGACGAATGCCTTTCAGGCGTTCTTCCGGCTTGAAATAGCTGGGCCATTCCCAAGTCGCAATCGCGACATTGATGCGCGTGGTCTGGGCCGAAACACCCATCATTTCACTGCCGCGCCATGCAATGCGGCGGATATAGCCATCGGTGATATTGTTGGCCGCAAGTGTTTCGATCACCGCATCATCAAGTTCGGCCGCGCTGTAAGGCACTTTCATATCGAGAATTTCACCCGATTTGATCAGACGCTGACCATGTTCGGCAAGTTTGAACACTTTGCCGTTATAAGCCCGTTCCCCTTCGAAGACGGCACTGCCATAATGGACCGCATGGCTCAGCACATGGAGGGTGCTTTCACGCCAGGGTTTAAGTTCGCCATTATACCAGATAAAACCATCACGGTTGTCGAAGGTCGGAGTGATCATTTGCCAGATTCCAATTCAAAAGGGCACTTGGACGTAACTTTATGTCCTTAATTGTCTGGCCGGAGTAACATTCATCGATTAATATGTCAACATAACTGACATAACGGAAAAGCATGGCTGATATCTCAACACGCAAGGTAAACCCGCTTTTTTTGCGGGAAGAAGAGCTTAGGCAAGGTATTGAACTGCTGTTCTATGCCTATCGCGATTTCACGGCAGTGGCAGATCAGATACTTGAGCAATATAATTTCGGTCGCGCCCATCACCGGGTCATTTATTTCGTCAGCCGCAACCCCGGCATTACGGTAAGCGAGCTTCTGTCGATTCTCAAAATCACCAAGCAGTCCCTATCGCGTGTTCTGGGCCAACTGGTGCGCGAAGGCTTCATCGATCAGAAAACCGGTGTGCAGGATCGTCGCCAGCGGCTTTTGACCCTGACGGAAAAGGGCGAAGCGCTGGAACGTGAACTGACCGAAAATCAGCGCAGCCTGATCGCGGCCGCCTATCGCGAAGCCGGGGCCGAGGCGGTTGAAGGTTTTCGCAAGGTGATGCTGGGCATGCTCGAAGAACCCGACCGGGCCCGTTTCACCGATGACAGCCCTCCCGGTATGCGCCGCCGGGCGAGTTAGCGATGTTTCGTTAAAATTTTTTATCGCGACAATCACCGGATCAGGATGCTGACCTGATCCGGTGTCTTTTGGACAGATACAATTTTGAAACTTTTTTTTGCCTAACTCGCATAGGATAAAGCGTTTCAGATGTTCAGGTTTCAGGAGAGCCGTGTATGAGCCGTCACGATCAGCCGCACATTCTTGTGGTCGATGACGATGACCGTCTGCGTGATTTGCTGACCCGTTATCTGGGCGAAAACGGATTTGTGGTTTCGGCCGCGCGAAATGCTGCCGAAGCGCGGTCCAGCCTTGCCGGCATGCAGTTTGATCTTCTGGTGCTGGATGTTCTGATGCCCGGTGAGAAGGGGGTTGATCTTGCGCGTAGCTTACGCGGCGAGGGGACGAAGGTGCCGATCCTTCTGCTGACAGCACTTTCGGAAACCGAAGACCGCATTTCCGGGCTTGAGGCGGGGGCGGATGATTACCTTGCCAAACCGTTCGAGCCCCGTGAGCTTGTCCTTCGGATCGAAGCCATTTTACGTCGCTATGCCCAAGTACCAGCGCCGTTAGATGAGAACGCGCGCGATGACAAATACACCATGGCGCAGTTTGGCAACTTCACCTTTGACCTCAGTCGGATGACGTTGCAGCGCGGATCGGAGCATATCTATCTGACAAGTGCCGAGCAGGCGCTTCTGGCCGCTCTTGTGCGCAGGCGCGGTGAAACAACAACGCGTGAAGACCTTCACCAGATGATGGGCGGAAATGCCGTTGATCCCGGCGCATCGCGCAGCATTGATGTGCAGGTGACGCGCCTTCGGCGCAAGTTCGAGGAAGACCCGAAACAACCAAGATACTTGCAGACGGTACGCGGACGGGGCTATGTCCTGTATGTTGATTAACACAGATTGGCCGAACCGCCGACTGGCCAGTGACGGATAGGGATTAAGGGTTTTGGGCAGCGAAAACGCAGGATGGATCAAGTCATTTATGCCGAAAGGTCTTTTGGGCCGGTCGCTTCTGATCCTGATGACGCCGATGCTGCTGTTGCAGATCGTCACCGTGCTGATCTTTTTCGAACGGCATTGGGATACTGTCGCGCGCCAGCTGAGCCGCGGCCTTGCCGGTGATATCGTTTTCGTCATCGATTATCTTGGCGAATATACCGATGCAGATCATTTCGAATGGCTGCAGCATTCAGCGCGATCAAACCTGCAGCTCGATATTCTGTTTGAGCCCGACGAAATCCTTGAACGGCAGATTACCCAACCGCCTTTCGGGCTGGTGTCGCAGGAACTGTTCAATGCGCTGAATGAACGTTTGCAGCGTCCATTCTTCTTTGATCTTGATGTTGATGACCGCAAGCTTGAAATCCGGGTCCAGTTGAAGGACGGGGTTCTTTCGGTGGTTGCGCCGCGAAAGCGTCTGTATTCCTCGACGACTTATATCTTCTTTATGTGGATCGCGGGTTCCGCTCTGATCCTGTATGGCGTTGCCGTGATGTTCATGCGCAACCAGGTCCGCCCGATCCGTCGTCTTGCCAAGGCCGCCGATCAGTTTGGTCGCGGTGTGGAAGTTGACACCTTCAAACCCGAAGGTGCGGCCGAGGTGCGATTGGCTGCATCTTCCTTCATTTCGATGCGTGATCGTATTGTACGTCATCTGTCACAACGGACCGCCTTGCTGGCCGGGGTGTCGCATGATTTGCGCACGCCGCTGACGCGCATGAAGCTGGAACTGGCGATGCAGGGTTCGTTGCCCGGTGTCGACGCGCTTAAGCAGGATGTTGTCGACATGGAACGTATGGTCGATGCCTATCTTGCGTTTGCACGCGGCGAAGAAGGCGAAAAGGCCGTGCCAACTGATATTGGCAAGCTGATTACCGATCAGGTTGGGGAAGCACTGCGCGATGGTCAGCAGATTGATCTGCATATCGCCGATAGTCTGGAAATGGAACTGCGTCCGCAATCCGTGCGGCGTTGCCTTGCCAATATCATGTCCAATGCCGGGCGCTATGCCAATAACCTGTCGGTTCGCGCGGGACGTCGCGGGCAGGATTATGAAATTGTCTTTGACGATGATGGTCCGGGTATTCCGGTTGACAAGCGCGAAGACGTTTTCAAGCCGTTCTATCGTCTTGAGGAATCGCGTAATCAGGCGACGGGTGGTGTCGGTCTTGGCATGACAATTGCGCGTGATTCAGCGCGTGGCCATGGCGGTGATGTCTACCTTGAAGATGCGCCGGGCGGCGGGCTTCGCGTCCGTCTTGTCCTGCCGATCGGGCATTAAGCGTCTTTGGAATGTTAAATAGAAAACCCCAAGCCCCGCCGTGCTGCGGGGCTTCTTGTTTTGGGGTTGATGTGTTTCAGAAGAAAGTCGCGATTTCCGAAAGGTCTTTTTTCTCCGTCGCATGTTTCGGGATCGTCGCATCCGCTGCCGGATATCCGGTGACCAGAAGGATATAGGGCTTGTTGTGGTCCGGGCGTTGGCAGATTTCGGTCAGGAAGCTCATCGGGTTTGGCGTATGTGTCAGTGTCGCAAGCCTCGCACGATGCAGGGCGGCAATCAGAAAGCTGGTCGCGATGGAAACGGATTCCGGCACGTAATAGTTTTTGCGCAACTTCCCGTCGGCCGACACACTTTTACGTTCGCCGAAAATGCAAATCAGCCATGGTGCGATTTCCAGAAACGGTTTGCTGTCATCTGTGCCCAAGGGGCGAAGAGCTTCGATCCATTCTTCGCCAGCGCGGCCGGCATAAAATGCGCGTTCTTCTTCCTCGGCAGCGGTGCGGATTTTCTTTTTCATCGCCGGATCGCCGATAACCGAAAAATGCCATGGCTGATGATTGGCCCCGTTGGGGGCCGTACCCGCCGCACGAATGCATGTTTCGATGATGTCGCGTGGCACCGGCCGATCCGAAAATTCGCGTACCGTGTGGCGTGTACGTATTTCATCATAAAATGCCTGCGCACCAAGGCGCATCTCGTCAAGCGGTCGTTCCTGATAATCGGGCAACGGGATCGGCAAAAATTCGGTGGTCGGGGTGGGGCGGGTTGTCATGGTGCTCTCTAATATTTGTTTGTTTAAATTGTCAGACAATTCTAATCGAGGGAATTCAGGGATGCAAGTCTCATGTCCAGCGCCGATGAGGGAGCTGATGAAGGACCCACGATAGACTGGCAATCTGGTTCGGAGATGTATGGTGAGGTGGGGTTCTATGCGGTCGTACATCCGGCAAGGGACCGGGTTGGCAGGGGGAATAGCCGTCAGTCTGCCGGGCTTTCGGCGAAATGATTGTCGGGCAGCGATTGCACCAATTGGCGCGAATGATCGACATGATCAATCATGATGGCCTCGGCTTTGGCGGCATCCCCGCTGCGAACTGCGTCAACAATGTCACGATGCCGGGTATTGGTTTGCAGGACCTTGTCATCAGCGACCAGAACGCGGAATTGCAGCCAATAAACACTGTTGGAAATCCGTCGCAACTGTTCACATAAAAGCGCGTTGCCGGTGACATCGGCAAACAGCATATGGAAGGCAAGGTTGTGGCGCGACATGGCAGCAAGGTCGTTGCGGGTTTCGGCAGTGTCCAGCTCGGCCTGGATGGCAAGCAATTTCGACGCATCGTTTTGAAGTGTTGGGGTTGCCAGCCGCACGGCAAGGCCTTCAAGCGCACCCCGCACGACAAACAGATCATCGACTTCGCGTCGTGTCATGTGGCGCACGCTGACCCCGCGATAGGGTTGGCTGTGCAGTAGCCCGTCTGCGGTCAATTGACGAAAGGCTTCGCGAACGGATGGACGGCTGACGCCAAGGCGTTTGGCAAAATCGATTTCCGTCAGACGTTGACCCGGTACCAAGCGCCCGTCGCGCACTGCATTGGTGATGGCATCTGAAACCTGCTGAACGGTCAGACTATCGTTGGGTAATGCGGCGGTTTCTGTCATTTTTCACCGGATTGCGATGGATCATTGCCGTGCGGCGCATCGTAGCCTATCTATGGGGCAGTTCGCGTTTGCGATATAGACCTGATGCGATTATCGTGCACTATTGTCAGACAATATTCTACACTTAATTTGTATATTTCTGTGTTATCTTACATAAAAATACACAAATGATGAATGTTTTCTTGCGATATACGTTTGATTGATGTTAAATCGCGTCAACTTGGCATGGATATGGTGCTGGGAAAGTGTGTCCGTCGTTCCCGCCACGGTCCAGTAGAAAGCTTTAGACGAAACGGATTGATGCAGCGTTATGGCCAGCAATTTAAACGAAGAAACAGTCACTTACGTCCATCACTGGACTGACACCCTCTTCACATTCAAAACCACCCGTGATCCGGGGTTCCGGTTCATCAACGGTCAGTTTGCCATGATTGGACTCGAAGTCGAAGGCAAGCCGCTTTTGCGCGCTTATTCGATGGTGAGTGCCAATTATGACGAAGAGCTTGAATTCTTTTCGATCAAAGTGCCAAACGGTCCGCTGACATCACGTTTGCAGCATATCAAGGTCGGTGACAAGATCCTGGTAGGGCGCAAGCCGACCGGCACCCTGATCCATGACAATCTGCTGCCGGGCAAAAACCTCTGGCTGCTGTCGACCGGCACCGGTCTGGCCCCGTTCATGAGCGTTATTCGCGACTATGAAACCTACGAGCGCTACGACAAGGTCATTCTTGTTCATGGCTGCCGCGAGGTTCGCGAACTGGCCTATCAGGAATTCATCCATAGTGAACTGCCCAACAATGAATTCTTTGGCGAGGAAGTGACCAAAAAGCTTCTGTACTATCCGACCGTCACCCGCGAGGAATTCAAACATCAGGGCCGCATCACCGACCTGATGACGTCTGGCAAACTTTACGATGATCTTGGCCTGCCCAAGCCGACCCTTGAAGATGATCGCTTCATGCTGTGCGGCAACCCTGAAATGATTGCTGAAACCCGCCAGATGCTGATCGATTGGGGCGGCAAGGAAGGCAATATGAACGAGCCGGGTCATTTCGTGATCGAGAAGGCATTCGTCGAGAAGTAATACCTTTTTAACGGAAGAAACTGACCGTTCAAAGGTGCCCTTTCGGGGGCACTTTTTTTGTGCGTGATACATAAGTGACTGATTAAATTGCGGTAAAATCAAGGTCACCTTTATATTTTAACACTCCCTATATGGGGATATGGGAGGCTATACACCTGTATTATCTTTCTGGCAGTTCCAAGCCAGATCGCGGAAACAACACTGACGCTCTGGCACCCTGATTTTCAAGAGGTGTATGATGTCTATGTTAAGCTTCCTTTCGTCAAAAAAGAGCGGTCTGGCTTCCGAAACTATTGTTGCGCTTGATAAATCAATGGCTGTGATCGAGTTTGAAATTGATGGCACTATCATTCGCGCCAACGAAAACTTTCTTGATTTCATGGGCTATAGCGCGTCCGAAGTTGTCGGAAAGCACCATCGCATGTTCGTGCCAGAAGAGATACGTTCGGCACCTGCATACGGTCAGTTCTGGAAGGATCTGGCGGCTGGTGAGTTCAAACGCGAAGCTTTCCCACGTATTACCAAAAGTGGCCGAAAGGTGTGGATCGAAGCATCCTACAACCCGGTTCTTGACCGGCATGGCAAGGTGCTTAAGATTGTCAAATTCGCGTCCGACATTACCGAACGACAAGAAAAGCTTGCTGAACTGGAAGGCAAGGTCAATGCGATTGCCCGCAGTCAGGCGGTCATTGAGTTCGATTTGCACGGGAATATCCAGGATGCGAACGAAAACTTTCTGTCGGTAATGGGATATGAAATGTCCGAAATCGCTGGCAAGCATCACAAGATGTTCGTCGAGCCGGAATACGCGAGTAGTCGGGAATATGACGATTTCTGGAAAAGCTTGCGGGCGGGTAACTTTGTCTCCCAGCAATTCAAACGTTTGGCCAAAGGCGGTCAGATTATCTGGATCGAGGCGTCCTATAACCCGATTTTTGACGCCAACGGGGTTCCATACAAGGTGGTCAAGTTTGCAACAGATGTGACCGAACAGGTCAATCTTCTGATTGATCTGAAGGCGATGATTGATAACAACTTTTCAGCCATTGATCAGAGCCTTCACCAATTGGATGAGAAGTCGATCTTTGCAGCGACGGTTTCCAATCAAACATCGGCAAATGTTCAGGCAGTTGCTGCGGGTTCCGAAGAATTGGCGGCATCAATCGCGGAAATTTCACGCAGCATGTCCGAAGCCAGAGCATCCACCGATCAGGTTTTCGAGAAAACGGTTCTGGCTGGTCAATCAACCGATAAAATGAACGAAGTTGTCGCGGCGATGGGTAATATCGTCGAGGTGATCCAGAATATCGCCAGCCAGATCAATCTGCTTGCGCTCAATGCGACCATCGAATCGGCCCGTGCCGGTGAAGCCGGAAAAGGGTTTGCGGTTGTGGCAACCGAGGTCAAGAACCTTGCCAATCAGGCGGCACGCGCCACCGAACAGATTTCTGGCGAGATTGGCGGAATTCAAACCATTGCAAGTGAAGTTGTCGCGGTGCTTGGGTCTATCCGCAGTGACGTTGAAACCGTTCTGAACAACGTCACGACAATTTCTTCGGCAGTGGAAGAACAGAGTGCCGTGACCCAGGAGGTTTCGGGGAATATGCAAAATATGGCAACGTCGGTCGAAAGTTTCGCCGCCACAATCGAAGAGATCAAATCATCTGCGATCAGTGTTGCCGGAACAGTCGGCCGTACCCGCGAAGCCGCGATGGTACTGGCGCGCTAAGAAAATACGAATACGGAGTGCTGAAAAGGGCGTGGCCAGATGATGGCCACGTCCTTTTTGTTTGTGCCGGATTGACGGTTAGGAAAGCATCCTAGAACAGGCGTCCGCCATTGGGGATGTTGCGTTCCGGTGCGATCAGGACGATGCCCTTGTCGTCCTCGCCATCGGGGAAGCCGAGGCAGAGGAATTCGGACATGAAAGGACCAACCTGTTTTTTGGGGAAATTGACCACACCGGCGACCTGGCGGCCGATCAGGCTTTCGGGCGTGTAATATTTGGTGATCTGGGCTGATGTTTTGCGGGTGCCGATTTCAGGGCCGAAATCCACCCAGAGCTTTAAAGCCGGGCGGCGGGCTTCGGGGAATTCCTGTGCATCGACAACCGTGCCAACGCGGATATCCACCTTCAGGAAATCTTCAAAACTGATCTCGCTCATAAATCTTTCTCCGTTGAATTTGAGCCAGATTAGCGGGGGCACGGTTTGCCGTTAAGGGTTTATCGATGCGTTTGACCAGATCAGGAGTTTGGGCAAAAGCACAAATAAAAACGGCAGAGCCAGAAGGCTCTGCCGGAAAGTTGATAACGGGAAGTTATCAGCTAGATTATTTCGCAGTGGCGGTCTTTTCGATCGCGGACTTGAATTCGTCCAGGGATTCGGTAAAGCGGCTCTGCAGAAGAGCAAGAGCTTCTTCCTGCGACTTGCTTACCAGACCAGACAGTTCCTTGGCATTGGCGAGGGCTTCTTCGTAAGCGGCTTTCGCAGCTTCGGTCTGCTTTGCAGCAGCGGCCATCGGGTTGTCAGCAGGAGTAGCAGCGAAATCTTTGCCCTGGGTCTGAACTTTATCCAGCAGCGTTTTGAAAATTTCGCTCTGACGCTGAGCAACAGCCTGGAAACCATCGAAGGCAACCTTGTTGGCTTTGGTCAGGGCTTCAACGTTTTTACGCTGAAACGCCATCATCTCGTTCACGTCGACACCCGGCATTTTGAAATCCGCAGTGTATTTGGTGAAGTCGAGATCGAAGAACGGGTTGGTAGCCTTTTTAGCGGCAGTCATGGTGTGCGCTCCATCAGCAATTTGCAACAGATGTGGAATGAGGCGCTATTGTGCGCCGCACAAATTCAACTGCAATATGAAGGAATGAACCGTTTTCGTCAAGGTTTATTTTGCAGTGCACAAAAACTTCATGGTTTGGTTTTTGTTTGATGAAATAACCTTGGGTTATGCTGTGGCTGCCCTGTTTCAGATCAGATACTTAGGATGCCGTGCTGTTATTTTCAGTCGTCGGCGACGTCTGTTCTGTGTGATTGGTTCGGCGACATTTTTGGGCAAACCGGTCACATTTTTTCTGAATTTTTCCGCAAGCCCGGCTTAGGCGGGAAATACCGGTGCCGATCCGTTTATCCCATTCGCTGCCGCGCGATAGTGCGCGGTCAAGGGCGGCCATTGTCGGACCGAAGTCGGCGGTTTCATCCTCAAGCCATTGTCTGAAGCACCGGGCATAAATCGTGCCCATCCCGGCCACACGCAGGCTGCCATGCAGGCCGCCGGTGGTGAAGCCGCTGGCATCAAGCATCCAGCGCATCGAACCGAAATGGGTTTTGATCGCGCGCAGCGTATCAGTCGGGCCAAGGTCGCCGCCACTGGCGATGATCGATCGAAGGGCGGGGCGATAGGGCATCAGTGCATCGAACCGCGCCATCATCACGGCGATCAGGCGATCATGCCCCGGTTCATCGAAATCGGCGGGATCAAGATCGGCAAGAACAATCCGGTCAATCCGGCGCACGAATTGGCGCAGGATATCGGCCTTGCTTCTGAAGTGATCAAAAGCCACACCAATGTCGACATTTGCGGCCTGCGCAATATCGATCATGGTGACGTCATGCCAGCGCCCTGATGCGGCCAGTTCCATGGCTGCATCGATCAGTGTGGTTTGCGGATCTTTCTTTGCCGGCATGATCGTCTCCTTGATCGGTTTGTCTTAGCCCGCCAGTTCGACGGAACGTTTCCGGGCGGCTTCAACCGCGCGGGTCATCAGGTCGGGCAGGCCGTTCTGGGTATCCATCAGCACCGAAAGTGCTGCAGCCGTCGTGCCACCGGGGCTGGTAACATTTTCGCGCAGGGTCGCCGCGGTTTCTTCGCTGGCATCAAGCAGGAAACCGGCGCCGACAACAGTCTGACGGGCGAGCATCATTGCCTGATCGGCTTGCAGTCCTGCGGATTCGCCTGCCTGTGCCATGGCTTCGACCAGATGGAAGATATAGGCCGGTCCACTGCCCGAAAGGGCGGTGACAGCATCCATCAGGCTTTCATCGCTTACCCACGATACCATGCCGACAGTGGCCAAAAGCGTTTCGCACATATCGCGCTGCGCCTGACTGACATTATCGGTCGGGCACATCACGGTCATGCCACGGGATACGGCAGCCGGGGTATTGGGCATGGCGCGCACAATGCGTGCGGTTTCGCCAAGGTGTCCTGCAAAAAAGCCGATGGTTTTCCCTGCGGCAACCGACAGGAAAACCGTTTCAGCCCGGACCAGCGGTTTGTAATCTTCCATCACATCGGGCAGGACCTGTGGCTTGACGGCAAACAGCACGACTTGCGGGATGAAATCCTGCGGGACTTCGGTGATATCGGTAATGCCGTGCACGCCATAGCGGGTTGAGAGTTTCTCGGCGGCTTCGGCTTGTTCGATAATATAGACATTATCCGATTTAAGCCCTTTGGCCAGCCAGCCTTCCAGCATGGCACTGCCCATTTTGCCACAGCCGACCAGCAATAGACGCGTATTCATGAAATCTGCTCCGATTTTTCCATCCCTGACTGCCGAATATGTGTGGATCAGCAATCGCAATGCAATGCCGTAGCGATGTTCTGAAGGTGGGTCAAGTCGGTGACAGGGGCAAGGGGCGTGAGGAAATTCACAACAGTTTGCCCTCAGATATCACGCTGCGGGGTGTTTTTCTGACAACACCAATCCGCGCGGGATTTTGTATCGTCCGAGGTATTGTTCAAGCCTGTCGACCGGGATTTATATCGCGATGACCATTCGCGGGCGGTGGCAAAAATTTTTCAGCGCCCGCAAACAGAAAGGGTCGGCACATGGTCCGACCCCTTTGAAAATGCGTCTGGCGGTAACGCGCCGCCTATGCCTGGCCGACAGGTTCCAGCATCGAATGGGTCAATGCCTCGTCCGGGGTTTTGCCCTGACCCAGCACAAAGTTGAAAGCCGGGAAAAAGCGTTCGCATTCGGAGATGGCGATATCAATCAGTTCTTCGAACTGTTCGACCATCGGCGGGACATCGCCGCCAAACAGAAGCGTATGGCGGAACAGCGGCATGTTTTCGTCGAGCCACAATCCGAAATGGCCGAGCCAAAGCTGTTCATTGCATTTTGCCAGCAATTCATAGATGCGCGGGCGCAGCGGCTCGGGAACGAACAGGTCATAGCAGCAGGCAATGTGAAGCGCTTCGGCATCTTCGCGCCAGGTGAAATAGACCAGATACGTGCACCAGTGCGCCGGGATTTCGACAACGACTTCATCGTCGCTGCGACGTTCCACGTGCCAGTCATTGGTGCGGGCGATATCTTCAACAAGCAGCAACGGATTTTCGTCACCGAGGTCGCCGATATCTTCCAGGTGGTCGTTCATATAAATTTGCCAGTCTCTGCATATGCGAAAGGGCGCGCACTATATGCCGGTGCCCGCCGCGTTTCAACCGCCCCGCGACGCGTGACGGAAATGAATTTCAAATGATCGGCAATCCGCTGTCCCTGGCCGACCTTTCCGCGGCCCTGCGATGAACGGCGTTCCTTGCCTGTATGTGGGGATGATTTCCCGGTTATGCGTCTTTTTTTGCTGCCGGTTTGCTGCTGGTGCGTTTGGTGGCCGGTTTTTCAGCTTTTGCCAGACGATCTTCGAGTTCTGCAATCCTGGCTTCGAGGCCGTCGATGCGTTCAGCCGCGCGGATGGCGACATCGTGAATGACGTCGAATTCTTCGCGTGTGACCATGTCCATCCCCGCCAGGATTTTTTCAAACTGCTGGCGGACAAGTGCATCGATCTCGCCTTTGACACCGGTCATGGTTCCGAGGGCGGAATTGGTGACACGGGTCAGGTCGTCAAGAATACGGTTATTGATCTGCATCTTTGTCTCCGGCTTTTGGCGGTATCTGTGTGTTACGGCATATCCGCAAAACATGCGCATAATATGGGCTTTGCACAGCGCAAGGCAAGTTGATCGTCAATCAGGCACCTGTAAAGGAAAAACAAACGGCTTTCCTTGCCCCGGATCGGGGCGGGGCCTATAAAGTTGTCAGTTTTCATAATTGATTGCCCCAAAGGCCCGACAGGGTCGCAGCAAGGGCTGGCGCACAAGACCAATGTGCCGCGAGGAGAATGCAATGCTGATCGTAACCGGTGGTGCCGGATTTATCGGGTCCAATATCGTGGCCGCCCTTGAAGAACGCGGTGAAACCGACATTGTGGTCGTTGACCGTCTGCGCGACGGGATCAAATGGAAAAACATCGCAAAACGTAACCTGCGCGATATCGTTCATCCCGATGATCTGCCGGCGTTTCTGGACGCGCATAACGATATCAAGGCGATTTTTCACATGGGCGCGATTTCGGCCACCACCGAACGCGATGCCGACAAGATCGTGCAGAACAATTTCAAACTGACCACCTGGCTTTGGGAATGGTGCGCGCGCCATTCATCGCGGTTGATCTATGCATCGTCGGCGGCGACCTATGGCGATGGCAAGCAGGGCTTTAACGACAGTTTTGATCAGGGTGATCTGGCAAAACTGGCACCGCTGAATGCTTATGGCTGGTCAAAACATGCAACCGACCGCCGGTTCAGAACCATCCTTGATCAGAACGGTTTCCGTCCGAAACAGTGGGCCGGGCTTAAATTCTTTAACGTCTATGGCCCGAACGAATATCACAAGGGCGGCATGCGCTCGGTCGTGTCGCAGATGTTTGACAAGCTTTCGGCGGGTGAAACCGCAACCCTGTTCAAATCGCATCATCCCGACTACGAGGATGGCGGGCAGCTTCGCGATTTTGTCTGGGTCGGGGATGTTGTCGATATCATCATGTGGCTTTACGACAACCCGCAGTTTAGCGACCTGTTTAACGTCGGCACCGGCAAGGCACGCAGTTTCAAGGATCTGGCGCTTTCGGTATTCAGTGCGATTGGCAAGGAACCCGATATTCAGTATGTGCCAACACCTGAAAGCATTCGCGACAAATACCAGTATTTCACCGAGGCCAATATGGCCAAACTGCGTGCGTGCGGATACGGTGCGAGCATGACCCCGCTTGAAGAAGGGGTGCGGCAATATATTCAGGATTACCTTGCGACCGAGGACCCGTTCCGTTGATCCGATGCGGGGTAGGGGATGGTTTGCCATGTTCCTGCCCTGATCGTTTGCGACCAGTCGGTAAATTAACAGATATACGTCACGGAGTTTCCCCTGATGCTAAGCCTTGCCTTTCCGGCGATTGATCCGATCGCGATCTCTATCGGTCCGATTGCAATCCGCTGGTATGCCCTTGCCTATATTGCCGGGTTGCTGCTTGGCTGGCGTTATGTCGTCTATTATTGCACCAAAACGCCCAATATCATGAGCAAACGCGACATCGACGATTTGCTGTTTTGGGCGACGCTTGGCGTCATACTTGGCGGGCGTACGGGATATATCCTGTTTTACAATCTGGAATATTACATGGCGAACCCGGCCAATATCCTGAAAGTGTGGCAGGGTGGCATGGCGTTCCATGGCGGGTTCATGGGCGTGATCGTGGCGATCATCCTGTTTGCGCGCAAACGCGGCATTTCGATTCTGGCGGTACTGGATGCGGCGGCGGTGGCAACGCCGATCGGGCTGTTTTTCGGGCGGATCGCCAATTTCATCAATGGCGAGCTGTTTGGCCGTGTGACCGATTCCCCGCTTGGCATGGTGTTTCCAAATGGCGGGCCGGAACCGCGCCACCCAAGCCAGCTTTACGAAGCAGCGCTTGAAGGTCTGATCCTGTTTATCGTGCTGTTTGTCCTGTCGCGCAGTGCCTATGTCCGCCATCGGCCGGGTATTCTTGGCGGAACATTCGTTGCCGGTTATGGCATTTCGCGCATCATCGTGGAATTTTTCCGCCAGCCCGATGCGCAGCTTGGCTTCCTGACATTCGGGGCGACCATGGGGCAGTTGCTGTCGATCCCGATGGTTCTGGCCGGCATTGGCTGCATTGTCTTTGCGATGAAATCCGATCCGATTGAAACGCGCAAGCTTCCAAAAGAAGACCAGCCAAAAGACGGACAGAAGGCGTGACCGAGACTTCCGAAAACCCGCTGCTTGAGCATCTGAAACGGCGCATCGCCCTTGGCGGGCCGATCACGATTGCCGATTTCATGAGTGACGCGCTCGCCCATCCCGAGCATGGATATTACCGCAAACAGGACCCGTTCGGGCGCAAGGGTGATTTCATCACCGCGCCTGAAATCAGCCAGATGTTTGGCGAACTGATCGGGCTTTGGGCGGCGGTGACATGGCAGCAGATGGGAAGCCCGCGCAAGATCAATCTGGTGGAGCTGGGACCAGGGCGCGGGACGCTGATGGCCGATGCCCTGCGTGCGGTGCGCAATGTGCCGGGGCTTTCTGATGCGTTAACCGTGCGGTTTGTTGAAACCAGTCCGGTCCTTAGAACCCATCAGCAAACCGCGATCATGCCTTATGGCATCCCCGCAACCTGGCACGAGGCATTTGACGATATTCCGGTCAGTGGCAATGCACCGATGATTGTGATCGGCAACGAATTTTTCGATGCCCTGCCGATCCGTCAGTTTGAACGCGCAAGCCATGGCTGGTGCGAACGGCTGGTTGGGGTGGATGCCAATACGGGTGAACTTGGGTTCGTGCGCGGGGCGGAAACGCCGGTGACGGATGCGCTGGTGCCAGCCACATTGCGTGGCACGGCAAAGCCCGGCGATATTTTTGAAAGCTGCCCGGCGGCGATTGCGATTGCAGATCAGGTCGCGCGCCGCCTGAACGCGGTTGGCGGCGCGGCTTTATTCATTGATTACGGCCATCCCCACAGTGCGTTTGGTGATACCTTGCAGGCGCTTAAGGACCATAAATATCATCCGGTTCTGGAGCAGCTCGGTGATGCGGACCTGACCGCGCATGTTGATTTTGCCGCCATCGGGCGGGCAATGCTGGAAGCGGATGCGCGGATCGGTGCGGTCCTGACGCAGGGCACGTTCCTTCGGATGCTGGGTATTGAACAGCGTGCCGAACTTTTGAAAGAAGGTGCCGATGATGTGCAGGCAAAATCGATTGATGCGGCCTTGGCACGCCTGATCGATGCCGATCAGATGGGAACCCTTTTTAAAGTGCTGATCGGATATGGTCGCGAAACGGCGCCGCCACCTTGTGTCAGCGGTGCCGAAGGATGACGGAGCTTTCGATGACCAGCCAGATAACCCGCGGAATTGAACGCAATGCCAATGGCCTGATGTGGTTCGAGGCCGAAAGCCTGCAACATCAAGGTGGTCTGCGTCATGGCTTTCTGACCCGCAAGGGCGGGGTGAGTGATGGCATCCATAGCGGACTGAATGTCGGGTTCGGGTCGGATGACAGCCGGGACCGTGTTACGGAAAATCGCGCACGTGCGGCAAAGGCGTTTGGTACGAAGGCGGACCGTCTGACCACGGTTTATCAGGTGCACGGGATTGATGTTGCGGTGCTGAAACGCCCGCTGGAGCGCGAAGAAGCCCCGAAGGCTGATGCGATGGTAACCGACCGCCCCGATGTGATGCTGGGCATTCTGACGGCGGATTGCACGCCGGTATTGTTCCATGATGCAAAGGCGCGCGTGATTGGTGCGTGTCATTCAGGATGGCGCGGATCATTTGCCGGGATATCCGAGGCAACCGTAAGTGCGATGGAAAAGCTTGGCGCGTCGCGTGACAATATATCGGCCTCTGTCGGGCCGTGCATTGCGCGTCCGTCCTACGAAGTCGATGCCGGGTTCCGTGATACGATCCTGTCGGGTCCATCCGGGGATGAGGACCTTTTTGATCGATCCGTCCGCGATGGTCACTTCATGTTCGATCTGCCGGAATATGTCCGCCGCCGGACCATGGCGACAGGTATTGCCGCGGTCGAGCTGGTGGCGCGCGATACCTTGGCCGAAGAAGAATTGTTTTACAGCTATCGCCGTACGACCCTTCGCGGTGAACCTGATTACGGACGGCAGTTATCGGCGATCATGCTGACCGGTTCCTGATCCCGGGATTGCGAGGAAACATGCTATGCCCCATTTGATCATGCTGTTCTTCTTTATGATCATTGCAGCCATGGTTGGCTGCGTTTTGATGTGACGCGGTGAATTTGAATAGATGATTTCTCGATTACGGTTTCTGGTTCTTTTTGCGTCCTGTGTTTTGCCGCTTGCGGCATGCGGTGATTTACCGCGCCCGTTTGAAGGTGCCGGTCGCGAAGGTGATCCGACATTGCTGGAACTGCGCGATACCAACACGGTCCGGGTCGAGATCGGCGAAGATCTGCCCGAGGGGGCATCGGTGCATTTGTCGCGCGCGATGGCACGCGCGCTTCGCAATCTTGATATCCCGGCTTATAGCGACAGCCAGACCGGCGGTGACTTTATATTGCGGCCCAATGTCGAGTCCCGCCTGGCGAGCGGTGATGCGGCCTATATTGATGTGACCTGGGTTTTGATGAACCCGGATGGCCTGGCGATTGATACCGCCCGCGGGGCGGGGGAATTGCAATCAGGTTACTGGTTTGCCCAAACCCCGAACGGCCCCGAAGAAACCAACCTTGCCGTGCCCAAGGAGCTTGCCGACAAGGTTCGCGACCTTAAGGGCGAAAAGGTCGATCCGGCACAGCAGGCATATGATCAGCTGGTGGACGAGCCGGCCAAGCGGATTGCGTTTCTGATTTCGGGTGATCGTTCCCAATTTGCCGAGGCACCGGTGGTGAAGATCGCACTTGTTGATTTTGCAGGGGCACCGGGCGATGGGAATGAAGCACTGGTACGTTCCGCGGGGGCGTTGCTGCGTGCCAAGGGGATCGAGGTTGACGATGAAATAGACGATAGATCGATCATTTTATCAGCGACAATTTCCGTTAAACCGGTGGAACGCAAAACCACGACGCCGCTTGATCAGGTTCAGATCGACTGGGTGATCATGGACCCGGATGGCACCGAATTGGGCCAGATGGCGCAAAACAATGTCGTGCCGCACGGACGGCTTGATGAACGTTGGGGGTCGGTGGCATCGATTGCCGCCCAGGCCGCTGTCGATGCCCTTGAAGGGGCGCTTAATCAGGTGGCGCGCAAAAAGGGCATGATGCTTAAGGCCGATAAAAAGACGGTATCGTCACGTTGATAGCGTGCTGATCGTCCGATATTGTGCCAATCTGCATGACTGCCTTGTCGATATTCGGCACCGCGACCATTTACAGACTGTTAACGGCTGGTTATAACACCGCCGCGGTTCACTGATATGTGGACTTGCTCATTATTGGTCTTTGAGTGTCGTGGATATGTCGTTGGACCGGAAGGCGAAAGCGCCGAATTATACGGTCAAGTAAACGACAGGAAAGACGTGACGGGATCTGTTACCGGCAAGTTTGCATCCGGCCTGTACCGCACAGGACATTAGATCTATTCACTTTCCCGGCACCCATTAACCGAGGCCCCGCCATGAAGATCCTCGCTTGTAACAGCAACCGCCCGCTGTCTGAGGCAATTGCTGATCACTTGAGCCTGCCGCTTACCCGTGCAGATCTCAAGCGATTCTCCGATCAGGAAATCTGGTGTGAAATACAGGAAAACGTCCGCGGTGAGGACGTTTTTGTCATTCAGAGCACTTCTTTCCCTGCAAACGACCATCTTATGGAACTTCTGGTGGTTCTTGATGCGCTTCGCCGTGGTTCGGCCCGCCGCATTACCGCTGTGCTTCCGTATTTCGGATATGCGCGTCAGGATCGTAAATCGGGTCCCCGTACCCCGATTTCGGCAAAGCTGGTTGCCAACCTGATCACGGTTGCCGGTGCAGACCGCGTTCTGACCATGGACCTTCATGCCGGTCAGATTCAGGGCTTCTTCGATATTCCGCTTGATAACCTGTTTGCGTCCCCGGTTCTGACCAGCGACATCCGCAACAAGTTCGAAGGCCAGAAACTGGTTATCGTCAGCCCGGACGTTGGTGGTGTGGCACGCGCGCGTTCCGTTGCAAAACGTCTGGATGCCGAACTGGCCATCATCGACAAACGCCGCCCGCAGGCCGGTGTGTCCGAAGTCATGCATGTTATCGGTGACGTGAAGGATGCGGCCTGCATTCTGGTTGACGACATCGTTGATTCGGCTGGCACCCTTTGCAATGCGGCGACGGCTCTTAAAGAGCGTGGTGCGGCATCGGTTGCGGCCTATGTTTCGCATGGTGTTCTGTCGGGCCCGGCTGTTGAGCGCATTGCCAATTCGCCGATGACCGAAGTCGTGACCACGGACTCGATCAAGGCATCCGAAGCGGTGCGTGGCTGTTCGAAAATTCGTCAGCTTCCGATTGCACCTTTGATGGCCGAAGCCATTCGTCGAATTTCGGAAGAAAAATCTGTTTCCGTTCTTTTCGATTGAGGGTATAAGGCGCTGCTGCGCTGGCACCCCTGGAGGCCAGCGCGTTTGCTTTCGTGGGTTTTCACCGGTGATTTGCACCAGCCCACGGTCGCAATATGTTTTTAGTTCAAGGAGATTTTCCGATGGCAAACACTGTTATCACTGCGGAAATCCGTGAACGGGCCGGAAAGGGGGCCGCCCGTGCCGTGCGTCGTGCCGGTATGGTCCCTGGTGTCATTTACGGAGCAAAACAGGAACCTGTTCTGTTCCAGATTGACCCGCGTCCGCTCAACAAGCTTCTGCACAAGCAGGGTTTCTTCTCGCACATTCTTGATGTCAAGATTGGCAAAGAAACCTACGAAGTCCTGCCACGCGACGTACAGTTCGACAAAGTGACGGATGCTCCGATCCATGTCGACTTCCTGCGTTTTGCAAAAGGTCAGACCATGACCGTTGAAGTCCCGGTTCGCTTCGTTAATGAAGAGAAATCTCCGGGCCTGAAAAAAGGCGGCGTTCTGAACATCGTTCGTCACGATGTCGAAGTTGAATGTGCACCGAATGCCATTCCGGAAGAACTCGTCTTCGATCTGACTGGTGTCGAAGTTGGCGACTCGATTCACATTTCGGCGATCAAATTGCCGAAAGGTGTCGAACTCACCATTACCGACCGTGACTTCACGGTTGCGACTGTTGCTGCTCCGTCTGCGCTTAAATCGGAAGAAAATGCCGAAAGCGCTGACGACGAAGAAGCGACCGAAGAATAAGATCGAGGTCTACGATGTTATTGGTGATTGGATTGGGGAACCCGGGTTCGGGATATGCCGCCAATCGCCACAATATCGGCTTTATGGCGGCGGACGAACTCGTCCGCCGTCATTCTTTTGGCCCCTGGCGCAAGAAATTTCAGGGGCAAATTGCCGAAGGCGAAGTGAACGGCCAAAAGATTCTGGTATTAAAGCCGGAAACTTTCATGAACCTCTCGGGCCAAAGCGTTGGCGAAGTCCTGCGTTTTTACAAAATTCCGATCGAAGACGTTATTGTCCTGCATGACGAGCTGGATCTTCCACCGGGCAAGCTGCGCGTCAAACGCGGCGGCGGCCATGGCGGGCATAACGGATTGCGGTCCATCGACGCCCATTGCGGCAAGGAATATCGTCGTGTGCGGCTTGGTATTGGCCATCCTGGGGAAAAGGAACGTGTTCACGGGCATGTTCTGGGCGATTTTTCCAAGGCCGAACAGAACGGTTGGCTTATGGCGCTGCTGGATGGCGTCGCACTTGAATTCCCGCGTCTCGTCAAGGGAGACGATGGCGGTTTCATGAGCAAGGTTTCGCACATTGTCTCGCCGCCAAAACCCAAGGCCGAGAAAAAGCCAAAACCGGCTGCGGCGGGTGAGAAATCGGCCAACGCTGTGAAAGGCGACGGCAAGATAGAAGATAAAGGTGCGTCTGATGCGCCGGAGGTTGAAGGCAAGCCCGACACCCCGGTCAGCAACGCCGCAACCGCCATGGCGCAGGCACTGGCCCGCGCCTTTAACAAAAAGAAATAGCATCGGGATCGGGGCCTGCCCCATCCTGTTTCAGACACATTCGAAGTGACGGAGCCCGGAAAAGATGGGATTCAAATGCGGTATTGTCGGTCTGCCCAACGTTGGTAAATCGACCCTGTTTAACGCCCTGACACAGACGGCCGCGGCCGAAGCCGCGAACTTCCCGTTCTGTACCATCGAACCGAACACCGGTCGGGTCAGCGTTCCTGATGAACGCCTTGATAAGATTGCCGCCATCGGCAAGTCGGCGACCATCATTCCGACCCAGCTTGAATTCGTTGATATCGCCGGTCTTGTGCGCGGTGCATCCAAGGGCGAGGGGCTTGGTAACCAGTTCCTGGCCAATATCCGCGAAACCGATGCCATCGTGCATGTTTTGCGTTGTTTCGAAGATGGGGACATCACCCATGTCGAAGGATCGGTTGATCCGGTGCGCGATGCGGAAACCATCGAAACCGAATTGATGCTGGCCGATATGGACAGCCTTGAAAAGCGCGTTACCGGCCTTCAGAAGCGTGCCAAGGGTGGCGATAAAGATGCCAAACTGACGCTGGAGCTGATTGAACGTACGCTTGAAGCCCTGCGCGAAGGCAAACCGGCACGTGTTGTTGAAATTAACAACGAAGACGAAGCCAAGGCGTTTCGCATGTTGCAGCTTCTGACCAGCAAGCCGGTCCTTTATGCGTGCAACGTGGATGAAGACAGTGCGGCTGATGGCAATGCGCTTTCGGCCAAGGTTGCCGAAATGGCTGCCTCACAGGGTGCGCGTTCGGTTGTGATTTCAGCCGCGATTGAGTCCGAGGTTGCCCTGCTCGAGAGTGCCGAAGACAAGAAAGAATTCCTTGAAGGTCTTGGCCTTGAAGAAACCGGTCTGGCACGTGTTATCCGCGAAGGCTACAAGCTGCTTAACCTTTTGACCTTCTTCACGGTTGGCCCGAAAGAAGCGCGTGCATGGACAGTATATTCCGGCGCAACCGCACCGAATGCCGCCGGTGTGATCCATACCGATTTTGAACGCGGTTTCATCAAGGCCGAAACCATCGCCTATGACGATTTTATCACCTTTGGCGGTGAAGCCGGTGCACGCGATAACGGCAAACTGCGTCAGGAAGGCAAGACCTACATCGTCAAGGACGGTGACATCTTCCACTTTAAATTCAACGTATAAACCGCTTTTCGGCATTATATGACGATTGGGAAATGCCCCGAAGGCCATCGCAGAAATGCGGTGGTCTTTTGTCATGTCGTTTTGCCTTTTATGGTCTCGGGGCTTGTCAAAACGGTTCTAAACCGCCACCCTTTCGCTATCGCAGCAACGAGGTCGGCATGAACGAATTAAGTCCCGCGAAACGCGTTTTAATGGTTTTCAATTCTGCCACCGGTCAACCCGGTCGGGTTGGGGCTGTTTTGCGCCGGTATGGGTACGAGTTCGATATTCGCCGTCCGGGCGAGGGTGACAGGCTGCCGTCCGATATGTCAGGCTACCATCTGGCGATAGTCTTTGGCGGCCCGATGAGTGCCAATGACGACCATGAGGCCAATGTTGCAAAGATCATGGAATGGCTACCCCATGTCGTGAACAGCAACGCGATGTATCTGGGCATTTGCCTTGGTGCGCAATTGATGGCGCGCCATTTGGGGGCCAAAGTCACCTCGCGTGCCGATGGCATGACTGAAATCGGTTATTATCCGATCGAGGCGACGGAAGCCGGACGTGACCTTTTCCCCGCCGAAATGATGGTCTATCACTGGCACAGCGAGGGGTTCGAGCTTCCCGAGAGGGCCGAGTTGATGGCCCGTGGTTCGGTTTTCCCCAATCAGGCCTATCACGTTGATAACCGGATCTGGGGGATTCAGTTCCATCCCGAGGTCGATGACGAAACCCATGAACGCTGGCTTGCGAAATCGGCGGAAAAGACTGAACGCCCGAATGGTCAGAACCCTGATCAACAGCGTGCCGGACGCGCCAGATATGATGCGGCATTCGGGGCATGGTTTGAAAGTTTTGCGACCCGCGTTCTGATCGACGAGCGGGTTATTGTTGACGCCAACCTTGGCGTTTGCAGCGTTTAGCGTGTGGCCTGATGACAGGTCATCAGGCTTCCTGTGTCGCGCGTTCCCTGACTTGTTCCTGCCACCAGATGATGATTGAGTCCTCGTCAAAGGGCAGGGTTTGGGCATAGCCACCGTGGAAGTCCTGCCAGGCGGCGTCATATTCATCGCGAACCCCGACCAGTACCGGAATTCCCAAATCCATTGCCTTTGATATTACGTCGCGCAATCCGCGCCCGTCGGCTTCGCTGCGTCCAAACCGCCCGATGATCAGGATATCGGGGGCATGATCCAGATCGCCTTCAAGCTGTTCGGACAGGGTTGCCAGTGCATCGCCATCCAGCTTGCAGCCGCGCGCCAGCGACCCGCGGTTTTTGGTGATCGGCATTTCATGTCCGGTGCCAAGATTGCGGACATAAACTAGGGTTCCGCAATCACGGTCCGCGCGGCGTTTCTGCACATAGCCCGCGACGCGCAGCCCCTTGGCAACGACGTGATTTGCCAGACGATCCAGCAGATCGTCGATAGCGTCTTTGGGGAGAAAGGGGATACCAGCCAGCATTTATCTAGCCCCGGTTGCCATGTGGCAAAATGCCGGTGTCGACAAATATCGTCAAAGTCATAGCCCGTCCCTCACGCGGATTTCGGCGTGATCGCCACACAGATGCGATCACGCCGGATAATCGGTTACTGCCACTCGGGAACACCCGACATGTCAGGCAGATGATGCGCGATCCCTTTGTGACAGTCGATACATGTCTTTTCGCCGGTGAACAAAAATTTCTCGTGCGCTTCGACGGCACGGGGGCTTTGGCGGGTAATGTCCATCGATTCAGCAGAATGGCAGTTACGGCATTCCAGCGAATTGTTGGCTTTCAGGCGGGCCCATTCGTGCTGGGCCAGTTCAAGACGCTTTTCAACAAACTTGTCGCGTGTGCTGATGGTGCCGAAAATCTTGCCCCAGACTTCCTTGGATGCCTGCATTTTACGGGCAATCTTGTCAGTCCATTCATGCGGAACATGACAATCCGGACAGGTGGCGCGCACACCGGACCGGTTGGAATAGTGGATGGTTGATTTAAGTTCGGCAAAAACGTTGTCCCGCATTTCATGACATGAAATGCAGAACTTTTCAGTGTTGGTTGCTTCAAGGGCGGTGTTGAACCCGCCCCAGAAGATAACACCGGCAACGAAGCCGCCCAGCGTCAAAAAGGCGAGGCTGAAATGCACACTTGGTGAATTCAGGACCTTCCAATAGCGTTTCAGAAGATCGAACATTGGCAATCTCCCTATTCCGCGATCCGCGTGCTATTGTTGGGCAGCAATGCATCAATATCGACAAAGCTGTTGCCGACCAGCGGCTCGACCTGACGTTGGGGCACATGGCACTGCGTGCAGAAATAGCGCCGTGGGCTGACCGCGGCCAAAAACTGACCGTCCCGATCCATGAAATGGGTGATCGAAACCATCGGTGCGCCGCTTTCGCCGGTGCGTGAGCGCGCATGACATGACAGGCATTTATTGGCGTTTTTATCGATCTGATATCCTTCGATATCGTGCGGGATGGTTGGCGGCTGTTCGGGATAATTGCGCGGGCGTTTCTGGTCCGTATCCTCGAAGTTGCTGATCCGCGGTGCCTCGCTCTCCTGATCGGGGGCGGTGCTGCGCAGGGTGGTGATCGGTTCGGCGGCATATGCCGCGCCAGCAATTGCAATAATCGCCAGCGCCATGAGCCATTTCGGGGTCATTTTCATGGTTTCCTCCCTCACACCTTTTCCAGACGGACGGCGCATTTTTTGAAGTCCGTCTGTTTGGACATCGGGTCGGTGGCGTCCAGCGTGACTTTGTTGATCAGCTGGCTTGCATCGAACCACGGCACAAAGATCAGGCCACGCGGCGGTTTGTTACGGCCGCGTGTTTCAACGCGGGTGCGCATTTCACCCCGTCTTGAAATCACCCGGACCTCGTCGCCGCGTCGCATGCCCATTTCGGCGGCATCGTCGGGATGGATGAAGCAAAGTGCGTCCGGGAACGCCCGGTAAAGTTCGGGCACCCGTTCGGTCATCGAACCGGAATGCCAGTGTTCCAGCACACGCCCGGTACACAGCCAATAGGGATATTCTTCATCCGGGCTTTCGGCAGGCGGCTCATACGGCAGGGCAAAGATGCGTGCCTTGCCATCCTTGTGGCCGTAAAATTCGACCCCGGCCCCCGGCGTGACATAGGGATCGTACCCTTCACGGTAACGCCACAGGGTTTCCTTGCCGTCCACAACAGGCCAGCGCAGGCCGCGTACTTCGTGGTATCTGTCGAACGGGGCAAGGTCGTGACCATGGCCGCGGCCAAAGGTCGCGTATTCCTCGAACAGGCCTTTTTGAACGTAGAAACCGAAATGCTTGGCTTCGACGTTGTTATAGTCCGGTGCGGTATCTTCGAGCGGGAATTTATTGACCTGTCCATTCTGGAACAGAACGTCAAACATGGTTTTGCCACGCAGTTCCGGTGCCTTGGCCAGAAGGTCTTCGGGCCAGACTTCCTCGATCTTGAAGCGTTTGGAGAATTCCATCAATTGCCACAGATCGGATTTGGCTTCGCCCGGCGCGTCGACCAGCTGATGCCACATATGCGTGCGGCGTTCGGCATTGCCATAACAGCCTTCTTTTTCAACCCACATCGCAGTCGGCAGGATCAGGTCGGCGGCCTCGCAGGTGACGGTCGGATAGACGTCTGAAACGGCAATGAAGTTTTCCGGGTTGCGGTAACCGGGCCAGCCTTCCTCGTTCATGTTGGCGCCAGCCTGCATGTTGTTATTGCACTGGACCCAGTACGCGTTGAGCTTGCCGTCCTTGAGCATCCGGTTCTGAAGCACTGCATGGTAGCCGACCTTGTCGGGAATTGTGCCTTCGGGCAGTTTCCAGATTTCTTCGGCGTGTTTGCGGTGTTCGGGATTGGTCACCACCAGATCGGCGGGCAGGCGATGGGAAAACGTGCCGACTTCGCGTGCGGTACCACAGGCCGAGGGCTGCCCGGTCAGCGAGAAGGGTGAATTGCCCGGTTCGGCGATTTTACCGGTCAGAAGATGGATGTTGTAGCAAAGGTTGTTGGCCCAAACCCCACGGGTATGCTGGTTAAAGCCCATGGTCCAGAAGGATGTGACCTTGATTTTCGGATCGGCATAAAGTTCGGCCAGAGCTTCGAGGCGCTCCTTGGGAACGCCGGTCATTTCATGGACCTTATCAAGGGTGTATTCCGAGACGAATTCGGCGAACTCGTCAAATGTCATGTCGGTCGAGCCACCGGCATCCGATGCATTTTGGGCCGATTGTTCGCGCGGATCTTCGGGGCGCAGGCCATAACCGATATCGATGTTACCGCGGCGGAAGATCGTGTGTTTGTTGACAAAATCGGTATTGACCCGGTCGGTCTGGATGATGTGATTGGCGATATAGTTCAGGATCGCCAGGTCGGTCTGCGGCTTGAACACCATCGGGATATCGGCAAGGTCAAAACAGCGATGTTCATATGTTGAAAGAACCGCGACCTTGACATGCGGGGCCGACAGGCGACGATCAGTGACACGCGTCCAAAGGATCGGGTGCATTTCCGCCATGTTCGATCCCCACAGCACAAACGCGTCGGCGGCTTCCATGTCGTCATAGCACCCCATCGGTTCGTCCATGCCAAATGTGCGCATGAAACCGACAACGGCGGACGCCATGCAATGACGTGCATTGGGGTCAAGGTTGTTGGATCGGAAACCGGCCTTCATCAGTTTGGAGGCGGCATATCCTTCCCAGACCGTCCATTGGCCGGACCCGAACATCCCGACGGAAGTCGGACCTTTTGCCTTGAGTGCGGCTTTCCATTTTTCGGCCATCACGTCAAAGGCCTCGTCCCACGAGACGGGCGTGAAATCGCCGTTCTTGTCATAGACACCGTTCTTTTTACGCAGCAACGGCTGTGTCAGGCGGTCCTGGCCATACATGATCTTTGACAGGAAGTAGCCTTTGACGCAGTTCAGGCCACGGTTAACCGGGGACAGGACATCGCCATGGGTGGCAACCACATGGTTGTCCTTGGTCGCGACCATGACGGAACAGCCGGTGCCGCAGAACCGGCAGGGGGCCTTTGACCATTTGAGTTGGGTGTGTTCCGAATCAGTCACCAGATTTTGTGCCGCAGCAGGCAAACTGATGCCAGCAGCCGCGGCGGCAACGGCGGCGGCTTTTGCTTTCAGGGCATCGCGACGGGATATCTTTGCCTTGAACATTGTTAATTTCCTCGAGCCAAAGGTCAGACGGATTATTGGTTGTTATTGGGCGTTTTCATTGTGATGGAAGACCAGGTTAACCCCCAGAACACCGGGGATGTCGCCGATCTTTTTCATGCCGTCTGCGAGCTGTCGGTCGCTTGCGGCTTCCATCACGACAACGATCTTTCCGGACGGGTCATCGGCACTGATTTCAGTGTCGGGCATGTTCAGAAGGGCTGCCTTGATTGCTGTCATATTTTCAGGGCGAGACTGAATGATCATGCTGGAGATCACGCCGACTTTGTCATCCATGGGCTATCTCCGTGGAGGGTTTGATTGAAATGGCATCAACCGGGCATGCGCTAAAACAGGCACCACAGCCGGTACAAAGATCGTCGTCGATCAATACGCGGGCGCGACCGCCCAATTGCGGAATGATGCGGATCGCGCTTTCCGGGCAGACATCACCGCAGGAACGGCAATAGATACCGTTTTCGGCAAAGCATTTGCTGCTGACAGAAACGTCAAGATGCCAAGGGGCGGGAGCCGAACGATCAAAAACCGGTTCGTTACAGGCATCCGCACAGGCTTCACAGAAGGTGCATTCGCCTTTTGCGAAGTCGATTTCCGGGTGTCCGTTCGGACCGGCCTTGATGATGTTTTCCGGGCATGCGGGAATGCAGTCACCACACGCGGTGCAGTGATCTTCGAACCCCCATGACCAAGGAGGCCGGATGATATTTGGCGTGTGCTTTTCCCCTGTGTCCGCGGGCAAACCGCGCAGACCGGAAAAGAAAGCACGCCTACTGGTAAGTTTCGGTGCAGATGACATGACGACGTTCCCCGATATTACATCGGTGGTCCAGGAGGCCCGGCAAACATCTGATAAATCCAGATTGAAAATCCAAGCCCGCCGACCAGCGCAACCGCCAGTACCGGGGCCAGGACAACAGCCAGCAAAACGAAGCAGCGCAATTCAGTTTTGCGCCGTGTGCCGGAATCCATCGTTTGAATATCTGTCATCGGTTCCCTCTCTTTTCAGGCTGGAAACCGTTTCTTTCGCACTTTGTATCCCCTGCGAAAGCCGGTGTTCTCTTGTGAATTACTTTGAGTACCCACAAGCAACGTAGGGGCTATGCACAGGGCATTCAACCATGAATGATTTAAAGTTTGCAATTATTAAATTATAAGTATTCTAAAAAGGGCGGTGAGGGTGCGGGATGCTTGGCATATTAATTGTTGGTGTTAGAAGCGGTCGATCACAGTAACGCCGGTGCTGACGAAATTATCCATATTCATCAAGGCCGTTGCGCCCTCGGCCAGGGTGACTCGATCCCTGATCAGTTTTTGTGGCGCGAGTTTGCCGGTCATGATCATGTCGATCATCGCGTCATAGCGAAATGCCTGCATGCCGTGGCTACCAAGGATTTCAAGTTCGTGGGCAACCACGCGGTCCATCGGAACGCGAGCATGGGCATGGTCGCCGGTCATAAGGCCGATCTGGATGTGCTTGCCGCGTTTGCGCAAACATGACACCGAATTGAAACTGGTGATCGCACTGCCAAGGGCATCGACGGATACATGTGCCCCGCCGCCAGACAGGTCCCTGATCGCGGACGGAATGTCATCACAGGTTTTGGCGTTAAGGATATCGATCGCGCCCAGTTCACGGGCAAGGTCAAGCTTGGCATCGTCGATATCAACCGCGATCACGCGTGCACCAGCCGCTGCTGCGATCATGATGGCTGACAGCCCTACACCGCCGCAGCCGTGAACGGCTACGATTTGACCGGCACTGACTTTGCCCTGGTCAATCACGCCACGGAAACTGGTGGCGAAACGACAGCCAAGGCTGGCGGCTGTGGCGAAATCCATTTCATCGGGCAGGCGCACCAGATTGGTATCGGCATAGTCAATCGCGACATATTCGGCAAAGCTTCCCCAATGGGTAAAGCCCGGCTGGAACTGATGATCACAAACCTGATGATTGCCGCTGTGGCATTCCGGGCAATGGCCGCAGCCCGAAACGAACGGGACCGTGACCCGGTCGCCGACTTTCCAGCGTTTGATATCCTTGCCAACCGCTTCGATGGTGCCGGCAAATTCATGGCCGGGAACGTGGGGCAGTTTCACATCGGAATCATGACCCATCCAGCCGTGCCAGTCGCTTCGGCAAAGCCCCGTCGCCCCAACCTTGATGACAACACGGCCATTTTCCGGTGTCGGATCGTCCAATTTCCTGACTTCAATTGGGCCCTGATATTCGGTGAAAAAGGCAGCGCGCATGATCGTTCCCCGGTTCGTTTGGAAAGACTTTGATCAAGTATTGTCGGGTTCATCCCCGCGATGCAAGCGCGTAACTTTTGGTACGCCTACACCTGGTTTTGGTTGTGGCTTTGGCGGCTGATACCGGCCCCACGGGGATTTATCCATATTGGTTTCACCCGCGCGTCCCCATGGTCCACGGCCCGCACGTTTCATCCGTTCACGGCGTGCCGCACGTTCGGCCTCGTATGCCGCGGCCCACGGCGGTGGTGAGGCATTGGTTGCATTGCTTTTGCGACCTGGCCGGTAAACACCGAAAACCGGGACCTGTTTGGGGCCGCCCTGCCAAAGCGGGATATAGCGATATTTAAAGAACGGGATCAGCGCCAGACCGGCAAAGAAACCGGCAATATGGGCCAGAATGGCCACCCCCTGTTCGGCACCACTCGACAGATTGACGAACTGCATGCCGATCCAGAGACCAAGGACGGCAACCGCCGGAACGTAAAAGATAAAGACCCAGAAGAACCACACCAGAACCCGTGCCTTGGGATACAGAAGGAAATAGGCTCCCAATACCCCGGCCAGCGCCCCGGATGCGCCGATCATCGGAATTTGCGATGTGGTATCAAGCAAGCCATGGCCGAGTGCGGCGGCAATACCGCAAACAAGGTAAAACACCAGAAATCTGAAATGCCCCATGGCGTCTTCGACATTGTTGCCGAATACCCAAAGATACAGCATGTTGCCGCCGATATGCATCCAGCCGCCATGCATGAACATGGCGCTAAAGATCGACAGGAATTCAAAGCCCGGCGGAAAAACGGCAAGCTGCGGGGGTAATTGGGCATTCCCGAACAGAACCGCAGGAATGGCACCATATTGCAAATTGACCTGAAACTGGCTTTGCGGTGCAAGGGACATGGTTAACAGGAACACGACGACATTAACGGCGATCAGGCCATAGGTCACCCATGGGGTGATTGTCGTCGGGTTGTTATCCTTGATTGGCAGCATCGGCTATCGTCCGGTCCCGTGGCTTATCCAAATGGGCTGGGTGGTACTGCACAATCAGGCGACATGTGATCGTTCACAGCTTTCAAGAGTATTGCGCAAATATGTCCCCAACTGGCGGAACTCCTTTTTACGGGCGGAACTGCGCCTCCAGACCAGTCCTATACGTCGAACCGGAACCGGATTCTGGAAAGGAAGGATGGCCAGAGAGTCGGGGCGGCGTGCCTCCACCTCCAGCGACATTTCCGGAAGCAGGGTGGAGCCGATCCCCGCCGATACCATCTGAACCAGCGTTGACAGGCTGTTGGCCTGGAAATCGGCAGATTTGCTCCAGCCGGCTTTCTGGCAGACTTCCAATGCCTGATCGCGCAGGCAGTGGCCGTCCTCAAGCAGCAGCAGCTTTTCATCCTTGATGTCGGTGATGTCGATTTTCTTTTTGCGCGTCAGCGGATTGTCCGGGCTGCAGGCAAAAACGAATCTGTCTTCGAACAGGTCCATTTCTTCGAGCCAGTTTTCCTCAATCGGCAAGGCAATCAATGCGATATCAAGTTTTCCGGCGGCCAGAAGTTCTATAAGCTTGGCTGTCTGGTCTTCGCGCAGGAAGGGCTGCAATTTCGGGAAACCGGCCCTGAGGCGGTTGATGACATCAGGCAAAAGATAGGGGCCGATTGTCGGGATCACGCCAAAATTGATCGGACCTGAAAGGGGTTCGGTCGCTGACTGTGCCATCATGGTCAGTTCATCAACTTCCTGAAGAATATTTCGCGCCCGCGAGACAACTTCACGTCCAAGCGGCGTGATCAGGACCTGACGCTTGTTGCGTTCCACCAACTGGGCGCCAAGCAGGTTTTCAAGCTCGCTGATGGCAGCCGACAGGCTTGGTTGCGTGATAAAGCACGCTTCGGCAGCCCGGCCAAAATGGCCGGTTTCCGACAATGCGACCAGATATTTGAGCTGCTTTATGCTTGGTTGGGCAGCCATAAATTTTTCCTATCGAACATCGAAATTAATTCTATTGGTCTTAGTTAGTTCATTTAACTACAAATCGCCAGCAAGGAGTGCATTATTGCACTTGCGAACAAAATTTGTACGGCCTGTCGGGGGCCGTCTTTGGGATAAATTCAAACCAAGGTTAGGAGTAACCAATATGCTTACAGTTGGCGATACGCTTCCAGAATTCAATCTTACCGGCGTTTCGGGCAAAGGTCCGGACAGCTTCGCACCGGTTACCGACAAGTCCTATGAAGGCAAATGGAAGATCCTGTTCTTCTGGCCGAAAGACTTCACCTTTGTTTGCCCGACCGAAATCGTTGGTTACGGCGAACTGAACGGTGACTTCGAAGACCGCGATGCGGTTCTGCTTGGTTGCTCGACCGATACCGATTTCGTCCACGCTGCATGGCGTACCCACCATGAAGATCTGGGCGACAGCCCGTTCGTATGGCTGGCTGACGAGAAAAAAGAACTGTCGAACGCGCTTGGTGTTCTGGCCAAAGGCGAAGGCGTTGCTTTGCGCGCAACCTTCATCATCGATCCGGACAACATCATCCGTCACGTTCAGGTTAACGACCTTTCGGTTGGTCGTAACCCGCAGGAAGCCCTGCGTATTCTTGACGCGCTGCAGACCGACGAACTCTGCCCGTGCAACTGGAACCAGGGTGAAGCAACCCTTTAAGGTTTTCCAGACCGATTTGGATCCGGGCTTTTGCCCGGATCCGCTTTCAGTCCATCGGTGAAATTAATCCATGTGCCCGCAAAACTTGCGGTGTGCGCGATGGCTGAGGGCCTTTTTCAGTTTTGAATTTCATTCTTCAGTCAAAAGGGGATGCTTCAATGTCTTCCATTTCCGAAATCAAAGACGTCATGCCGGACTATGCCAAGGATCTGAAGCTGAACCTTAGCAGTCTTGCCAACAATCCTGGTATGACCGATCAGCAGGTCTATGGCACTGCCCTTGCGTGTGCCTATGCATCGCGCAACGCAAAGCTTCTGAAAGCTGTTGCCGCCGAAGCCAAAACCAAGCTGAGCGACGAAGCGTTTCAGGCTGCCAAGGGTGCGGCGGCGATCATGGGGATGAACAATATCTATTATCGGTTCACACACCTTGTGTCCGAACCGGAATACGCCACCATGCCCGCGCGCCTGCGCATGAACATCATCGGCAAGCCAGGCATCGACAAAGCCGATTTCGAACTGTTTTCGCTTGCGGTTTCGGCGATCAATGGTTGCGGGATGTGCATCGACAGCCACGAGAAAGTTCTGAAAAACGCCGGAATCAAAAAAGAAACTGTTCAGAATGCGGTGCGCATTGCATCGGTGATACATGCGGTTGCGGTTGTTCTCGATGCCGAGGATGCGTTGGCGGAATAAGCTAGGTGCACCAAACTATTCGAAAAGCCCCGCTGCATTGCACAGGCGGGGCTTATACATTGAGAGGCAGAAGGATTTGTTATGATCCTTCTGCCTCTTTTTCGTTTGATCAGGCCGCAACCGGTTCGATCTGACGAAGCAGCTTTTGACTGGCTTCGATGATCTGATCCGGCTGATCGAAATGCGGGATGTGGCCGCAGTCGGCAAGGATCATTTTGTTCGCAGTACCGCTGACCTTATCGCAAATAATGTGGACCTGCTCGTCGCTGCCGAACTGGTCGTCATTTCCCTGAATAACCAGTATAGGGCAGGTGATGTTGGGCAGTTCGTCAATCATCTGCCAGTCGCGAAATGCCGGTTGGCGCCACGTATCGACCCAGGCACGGAATACGTCATCGGTCTGGAAGAAATGATGGCGTTCGAGTTTTGATTTCCAATCCGTACTGGCATAGATCGATGCCGCTTCATTGATCCCGGCAATCGTGACGTCCTCGACAAAAACATGTGCGGCTTCGCTGACGACGGCACGAACATTGTTCGGGAACCGGGCGGCATATTTAAGCGCGATGGTGGCCCCGTCACTGTGGCCAAACAGGATCGGGCGATCAAGGCCAAGTTCCCTGATCAGACCATGGAGATAGATATCGGTTTCCGTGTTGTGGAAATCGATGGGCCGCGGGATATCGTTCGGACCGTGCGGATCGGATTTTCCGTGACCGCGCCGTTCGTAAACAATCACCGGATGGCCGGTTGCGGTGGCGAGCTTTGCCGGGAAATCGCGCCACATGCGGATGGTCCCGAGTGCCTCGTGCAGAAACAGGATCGTTGGGGCATCCGGCCTGACATTGGTCGGGATGATCTGCTGACAGGACAGGCTGATGCCGTCCACAGTGACGTAGAAATTCTCGTTTTGCATGGTGCGTCCGATTTATCGGTAATTTAGTGCGTAAATATTGAATTGGATAATGGACAAAAAAACGGGGCCCGGCAAGTACCGGACCCCGTCGAATTTTCCGTAACCGGAAAACCGGCTTATTTCAGCGCGGCGCAGGCACGTTTGATGCGTGCGCAGGCTTCGGTCAGTGCCTCGGTCGAGGTGGCATAGGAAATGCGGAAATACGGCGCAAGACCGAATGCCGAGCCCTGAACCGCGGCAACGCCCTCGGCTTCGAGAAGGTATGTCACGAAATCGGTATCGGTTTCGATGACTTTGCCATCCGGGGTTTTCTTGCCAATCGTGCCGGCACAGGACGGATAGACATAAAACGCGCCTTCCGGCTTTTTGCAGGTCAGACCTTCGCATTCATTCATGGCCTTGACGACCAGATCGCGACGTTCCTTGAACACTTCGGCGCGTTCTTTCAGGAAGTCTTGCGGGCCGTTAAGGGCTTCGACCGATGCGGCCTGACTGATCGAGGAGGTATGCGTGCTGGACTGCGATTGAACTTTGTTGATCGCCTTGATCAGTTCAACCGGGCCTGCGGCATAACCAAGACGCCAGCCGGTCATGGCATAGGATTTCGACACGCCGTTACAGGTGAGCGTACGCGATTTCAGTTTCGGTTCCACCTGTGCGATGGTGGTGAATTCGAAACCGTCATAGACGAGATGTTCATACATGTCGTCGGACATGACCCAGACATTTTCATGTTTGAGCAGAACATCGGCAATTGCGCGCAGTTCGGCGCGCGAATAAGCCGCACCGGTCGGGTTCGATGGCGAGTTCAGAACAACCCATTTGGTTTTTGGCGTGATCGCGGCTTCAAGTTCGCTTGCCGTGATCTTGAAGTCGTTTTCTTCCTGACATTCGACGACAACCGGAACGCCTTCGGCCATCAGGGTCATGTCTGGATAGGACACCCAGTACGGTGCCGGAATAATGACTTCATCACCCGGGTTCAGCGTTGCAAACAGCGCGTTGAAAAGCGTCTGTTTGCCGCCGCAACCGACGGTGATTTCGTCGATCGTGTATTCCAGGTCATTTTCACGTTTGAACTTCGCGACAATCGCCTTGCGCAATTCCGGAGTGCCAGCGACCGGAGTGTATTTGGTCTTGCCAGCATCAAGGGCTGCTTTGGCGGCGTCTTTGATGTTGTCGGGGGTATCGAAATCCGGCTCGCCTGCGCCAAGGCCGATCACATCAACGCCGGCAGCCTTGAGTTCGGCAGCCTTGGTGGTGACAGCAATGGTAGGAGAGGGTTTGATACGGCTCAAACGGTCGGCAATAAACGCCATTGGTCTGTTTCCCTGGAATGAAATGAAATAGAAAGAATCGCTTTCTTTCGGTTCGGACCCTACGCCCGTGTTTAAAGCAATTCAAGGCAGTTTCGCGCCTTTTGTGGGTTCTTTGGGATGAAAACGGCCCGTCGCAGCATCCGATCCGAAAGTCATGAAGATTTAACGCGATAGTCCGGTCCCTGTTCCGGCGTTTTTTGTCCTGACGTCTCCTGACAACTGCTGACAGCAGTTGTCAGGGCCGGGGCTTGCGATGTTGTCGCGCTGGCCTATAACTATAGGCATGTCGAAAAAGGGATCGATCTGATGAATGCGCCGATACATGACGGCTTGCCGGAATTCTTGCTGAAACGCCGCCCGCCGGTTGCGGGATCGCGGGAATTCAAACTGGTGACGGATTACCAGCCCGCTGGTGATCAGCCAAAGGCGATTGCCGAGCTGATGGAGGGGATCACTCGCGAAGAACGCGATCAGGTGCTGCTGGGGGTGACCGGGTCGGGCAAGACCTTTACCATGGCCAACATCATCGCCAAAACGCAGCGACCGGCTCTTGTACTAGCTCCGAACAAGACACTGGCGGCACAGCTTTATTCGGAAATGAAGGCGTTTTTTCCCGAAAACGCGGTCGAGTATTTCGTATCCTATTACGACTATTACCAGCCCGAAGCCTATATCCCGCGCTCCGACACCTATATCGAAAAAGACAGTTCGATTAACGAACAGATTGACCGGATGCGACATGCGGCAACGCGCGCGATTCTGGAGCGCAATGACTGTATCATCGTGGCGTCTGTTTCCTGCATTTACGGTATTGGCGCGGTCGAGACCTACCTTGAAATGACACAGCGGATTGCGGTTGGCGATGAGGTTGATCGCAACCTGATCATGAAGCGGCTGGTCGAGTTGCAATATACCCGCAACGACGCCGCATTTTCGCGCGGGACATTCCGGGTGCGTGGTGACGTTCTGGAAATCTTCCCGGCCCACGCCGAAGACCGGGCATGGCGTGTTTCCATGTTTGGTGACGAGGTCGAGGAACTGGCGGAGTTTGACCCGCTGACCGGGCACAAATTTGCCACCATGGACTCGGTCACCGTCTATGCCAATTCGCACCACGTAACCCCGCGTCCGACACTGGTGCAGGCGATGACCGGCATCAAACAGGAATTGAAAGACCGGCTGGCGCAGTTCCAGCAGGAAGGCAAGCTTCTGGCGGCCGAGCGGATCGAACAACGCACGATGTTCGATCTGGAAATGATGGAAACGGTCGGGCATTGCAAAGGGATTGAAAACTATTCCCGCTGGCTTTCGGGACGCAATCCGGGTGAACCACCGCCGACATTGTTTGAATATCTGCCGGAAAATGCGTTGTTGTTTGTTGATGAAAGTCACGTTGCCGTGCCGCAGATCGGCGGCATGTTCAGAGGTGACTATAATCGCAAATTCACCCTGTCCGAACATGGCTTCCGCCTGCCGAGTTGCGTGGATAACCGCCCGCTTAAATTCGAGGAATGGGAAGCCATGCGCCCGCAAAGCGTGTTTGTGTCAGCAACGCCGGGCAATTGGGAAATGGAACGCACGGGCGGTGTATTTACCGAACAGGTCATTCGCCCGACCGGTCTGATTGATCCTGTTTGCATCATTCGTCCGGTGGAAACACAGGTCGATGATCTGCTGGCCGAGGCAAAGGCCTGTGCCGCCAAGGGGCAGCGTGTTCTGGTCACGACGCTGACCAAACGCATGGCCGAGGATTTGACCGAATATCTGCATGAGCATGGGGTGCGGGTCCGTTACCTGCATTCGGATATCGACACACTGGAACGGATCGAAATCATTCGCGATCTGCGGCTTGGCGTGTTTGATGTTCTGGTCGGCATCAACCTTTTGCGCGAAGGTCTGGATATTCCGGAATGTGCGCTTGTTGCCATTCTGGATGCGGACAAGGAAGGTTTCCTTCGGTCGAAAACATCGCTGGTGCAGACCATCGGGCGTGCGGCGCGTAACATTGATGGCCGGGTATTGCTCTATGCCGACAAGATGACCGACAGTCTGGAATATGCGATTGGCGAAACCAACCGCCGCCGCGAAAAACAGATTGCCTATAACGAAGCCAATGGCATCACGCCAGAATCGGTGCGCAGCAAAATCCGCGATGTTCTGGAAAGCGTTGCCGAGCATGATTACGTCACGGTCGATACCGGCGTTTCGGGTGATGTCCTGATCGGGCACAATCTGCGTGCGCATATCGAAGACCTTGAAAAACGCATGCGTGAAGCCGCTGGAAACCTTGAATTCGAGGAAGCCGCCCGCCTGCGTGACGAGATCAAGCGCCTTGAAGATCAGGAACTTGGCCTTGCCGATGTCGGGCCGATGGCACGCAGTATTGGGACCGTCGGGCCAGGGTCAAAATCGGCCAACAAGTCGAAATACAAGGGGCGTCGACGCAGCGGACCTTGAGGCCTGTTCGTCTGGATAGTTGTCTGACATTTCAATGTAGTCATATAAGTTGAGTCTAATTGAATGGCCTTGAATTTTTAGACTAAGGAAGCAGTCTTTCGTTGAAATCGATCAGCTAGCCGGTCTGCCGGACGGAGACGCTTTTGCCGGGCTTTGCGAACCGCCTGATTGCATTCTGTGCCCTGATTGTCTTGTGCGGGGGCGGGAAGGCTGTGCTTGCCACAGAATTGCTGGTTGCAATAAACGATGCGCCGCCTTACCGCATTGTTGCCGGGGAAGGGCAAGAGCCGGAATTTTCCGGCATATATGTCGAGGTTTTGAAAGAAGCAGCATCACGTGCCGGGCATACTTTGCGGTTTGATGTGGTTCCGTTCCGTCGGGCCCTTTATCTGATGGAAGAAGGTGGGGCGGATATAATGCTGGGACCGAACCGTTCGGCAGAGAGGGAGAAATTCATGTATTTCTTCGATGCCGCACTGCCCGACGAACCAAAAGCGATTTATCAATCGGCATTAACCCCGGATATCAGGCAGATTGAAGAGCTGGCAGGCCAGCA
Organism: Thalassospira permensis NBRC 106175; assembly: GCF_000714555.1. NCBI lineage: Bacteria > Pseudomonadati > Pseudomonadota > Alphaproteobacteria > Rhodospirillales > Thalassospiraceae > Thalassospira > Thalassospira permensis. Next base: position 390,349 of record NZ_AUNC01000001.1, read on the forward strand.
TGTCGGCGTGCTTCGCGGTGCGTCCTATATCGATGCGCTGTCGTCAGAAGAAAGTATCGAATGGGTGGAAGCAGCAGACTATCTCACACTGTTTCGGATGCTCAATCAACAGCATGTCGACGCGGTCATTGTGCCGGAATTGCTGGCAGCGGATTTGCTGAGCGACAAGAAGCTGGCGGTGCGCAAGGCAAGTCTGGTGTTGCAGGGCGAACCTTCCCTTATCGGTCTGTCGCGTAAGTCGCAGTTCTTTCTCAGCCGGGAATATCGCGGTCTTGAGAAAGAACTGATCAACATGCGCGACGATGGCACGTTTAATGATATTTATCGCCGCTACGCGGGATCGGGGTCATGAGGGCCACCGATCCCGTGACGTTTGGCCGTTACATGAACAGTTTTTCGTCTTCCATGCCCTTGTAAAGATCCGCGACATATTCCTCGTAGCCATTGTAAAGCTGTGTCGGGACTTCTTCGCCGGTGGTCAGCAGGCGTTCCTGTGCCTGGCTCCAGCGCGGGTGGGGAACTTTTGGGTTCACGTTGGCCCAGAAGCCATACTCGCCATCGTTAAGCTGTTCCCAGAAACTGACGGGGCGTTTGTCGGTAAAGGTAAATCGGACAATCGATTTGACGTTCTTGAAGCCGTATTTCCACGGAGTGACCAGACGCAACGGTGCGCCGTTCTGTTTGGGAAGCGGTTCGCCGTAAATGCCGGTCGCGATCATTGCAAGTTCGTTGGTTGCCTCGCTGATTGTCAGGCCTTCGATATAGGGCCATGGATACCAGAACTGCCGCAGGCCCGGCATGGTGTCCTTTTGTTCCGCAGTTTGCATTTCGATGTATTTTGCACCTGAAAGCGGTTTGGCATAATCGACCAGTGCCTTCATCGGGAAACCGGTCCAGGGCACGGTCATCGCCCAGGCTTCTACGCAGCGGAAGCGATAAACGCGTTCTTCCAGCGGCATTTTGCGCACCAGATCCTCAAAATCGATTTCAATCGGTTTTTCAACCATTCCGTCAATCTTGACCGTCCATGGGCGGATTTTCATCGCCTGTGCAGCATCGGAAATGAATTTGTGCGATCCGAATTCATAGAAGTTGTTATAGGTCAGCGCCTTTGATTTGTCGGTAATGGCGCGATCAACAACGTAAGCCGGATTGCGCATCGCCGGATAAAGATCGGCGGTGGGATCGGATCCCTGGGCCAGTGCGCGACCGAAGGGCAGGCTGGTTGCTGCTGCGCCGATCGATCCTGCAGCAATGCCCTTCAGAAACTGGCGACGGTTTTTGTAAACGGATTCCGGGGTCACATCGCGTTCGGCGATTTCCCAACCCTTTTTGCGGCGTATCAGCATCTAACCCTCCAAACTGGCTGTGTTCAATGTCGAAGGAAAAGGCGCTTTGGGCAAGTAACGCCTCGGTGAGGGGGGAGTGATGAGCATTTCTGATGTTGTGCAATTAAGCCAGAATGCCCGAAAAACGTATCTTTTCTATGGTCATGTTTTGCATACGATCCCAAAACCGCGATGGATTGATCGTGCCAGATGATCGGTTGCAGGGTATTGTGATCTTAAATCAAACGATCCGACTGACAGGATCGACGATGCAGTTGCTATTCAGGGAACGAAAACGTGTTTGAATTCAAAGATATCGAGATTCTGCAGGATATCGTCAAGGCAGGGGGCTTTCGCGCGGCGGCCCAAAAATATGATCTGTCCCAGTCGGCGATTTCATCGCGGGTTTCCGCACTTGAGAAAAGGCTGGGCATCATGCTGTTTGACCGGTCCAACCGGCAGGTGCGTCTGACGGCGGCAGGTCTTCGTTTTCTTGAAGAAGCGCAGCGTTTATCGCGTGCACGCGATCGTATCTGGCAGGAATTGACCCATCCTGGGGAACTGAGCGGCACGGTCCGCATTGGCGTGGCGGAAACCATCGTCCATACGATTCTGACCGATATGTTGAACAAGCTCAAAGACGATTACCCGAAAGTCCGTTTCGAACTGTCGGTTGATACATCCGGCCAGTTGGCGATGACCATGGCCGACGATGCACTTGATGTTGCGATCATGTTGCGGGAATCGGTGCCGCAGGGCGCGGTTGCCGCCGCCCTTAAGCCGGTTCAACTGGGCTGGTATTGCACCGGATCGATGGAATTACCCGATCATCCGCTATCGCTGGCCGAGCTTGCCGAACATGCAATTGTTACCTTCCCGAAGGGAACGCCACCGTTTCGTGAGGTCGAAAGCATCTTTTCCGCACCCGATATTTCACCGCCTGCATTACATGGATCGGCGTCACTTTCGACCGTAAAACACCTTGTCGGCGGGGGATTTGGTATTGGTGTTTTGCCGTCCCTGATGGTCACAAATTCCGTTTGGGATGAACATATTAAGGCAATTCCGGTACAGGATGAAGCCCGACTGACCGACCTTCATTTCGTGATCAGTTACTTCCCGGAACGCAACCGTGAAATTGGCGAGGCGGTGATCGAGGCGGCCAGATTGTTCGATCAAACTGATCTATAAATTAGATCATAAATTGACGAAAATGATTTCTTGACAAGATCGGTTGAGTTTCTCAAGCTTATTGCGAGGCTGAGAACAGGACCGAATAAATGAACGCGACAAAAAGCGCATCTTGTTCCCCGACAACCGTTTCGGAATCTGCATCGACGATATCGCCACTGGCCTTGCGCCACGCAATTCGTTCCGGAAAACATCGGGGCACCACGACTGGCTATGCATCCGGGTATCTGCAGGGCAATCTTGCGATCCTGCCGGCAAGCCATGCCGACGAGTTTCTTAAATTCTGTGTCAAAAACCCGAAATCATGTCCGTTGATCGGCATGTCCGAACCGGGTTCACCGTATATTCCGGAACTTGGCACCGATCTTGATATTCGTACCGATCTGCCGGGTTATCGCGTGTTTCGTGGAACAATCGATTTTGAAAGTGTTTCCGATCTAACCGCGGTCTGGCGCGATGATCTGGTAACCTTTGTTCTGGGCTGTTCATTTTCGTTCGAGGCAGCAATTACGCGCAGTGGTGTGCCACTGCGTCATATGGATGCCAACCGGAACGTGCCGATGTATGTGACCAATATTGCGACCACCCCGGCCGGGCGTTTTCATGGCCCGCTGGTGGTTTCGATGCGGTCCTTCAAACCCTCCGATGCCATTCGTGCCATTCTGTATTCTGATCGTTATCGTCTGGCGCATGGTGCGCCGGTTCATATTGGCGATCCGGCCAGCATTGGCATTTCCGATCTCATGAAGCCGGACTTCGGCGACGAACCTGTCGTGAACGAGGGGGATATCCCGGTTTTCTGGGCCTGTGGCGTTACGCCGCAAATGGCGATCCGCAATGTTTTGCCGGACCTTGCCATTACGCATGAACCCGGTCTGATGCTGGTGACGGATGTCCTAGCAGAAGCCGCGGAATTTTCATTACAGACAAAGACCGCCTGAAATCACAAACAAAACCCAGCTATCAGAGAGGACCATCTCATGAAAAAGACAGTATCATCGTTACTTGCCGTTTCGGCCCTTGGTGCAGGCATGATCGCAACCCCGGCCTTTGCCGAGGACCTTGCCGTTGTCGGCAGCTGGAGCAGCCTGCCACTGAACAAGCAGTTTGAAACACCATTCTGGACCGAAGAACTCCCAGCAGCATCGAACGGCGAAATCAATGTTCAGATGACCACCCATGATCAGATGGGCATCGGCGGCGGTGACGTTTTCCGTATCCTGAATGACGGTGTTTTCGATGTTGGCATGACGGTTGCCGATTATGCGGTTGGCGATGCCCCGGAACTTGAAGGCCTTGACGTGCCGCTGGTTGCCAATACCGCCGAAGAAGCGCAGGCAATGGTTGAGGCTGCCCGCCCGATGGTCGAGGATATCTTCAAGGAACGCTTCAATTCCAAGGTTCTGGCAATTGCCCCGTATCCGCCGCAGGTCGTTTTCTGTAAAGGTGACGTGACGTCACTTGAAGACCTTAAAGGTAAAAAGGTTCGTGGTTCGGGCCGCATGACCACCAAGTTCCTTGAAGCACTGGGTGCCAACGGCGTCAATGTTGCGTTTTCCGAAGTGCCGGGTGCGCTTGAACGTGGTGTAATTGACTGTGCCGTTACCGGTGCCGGTTCGGGATACAGTGCCGGTTGGTGGGAAGTTTCCGACCATCTGATGACCATTCCGCTTGGCGGCTGGGACCCGGTCGTAACAGCGATGAATTTCGACAAGTGGAACAGCCTGTCGCCGGAAATGCAGAAACTGATCACTGATGAAGTCAATTCCAAGTTCGAAGCCCCGGCATGGGCCGCGGCCGCAGGTGCGCTTGAAGCCGACATCGCGTGTCTGACCGGTAATGGAACCTGCCCGGCGGGTGATCCGGCAAGCATGACCCTGGTTGAGGCATCTGATGCCGATCTTGCCAAGGCCAAGGAAATCCTGACGACTGTTGTTTTGCCGGAATGGGCCGAACGCGCCGGTGCGGACTGGGTTAAACGCTGGAACGATACAGTTGGCAAAACCGTCGGTGTTGCCGTACCTCTGAGCTAAGCAGAAAACCAGCCGGAGGAGGCCGCAACCGTGACTACCTCATTGATTGCGGCCATCCGCCGCATTAACCGCATGATCGCGTTGCTTGTTGGACTTGTTCTGACAGGCTGCGTGATCCTGATCATCGCAGATATTCTTTTGCGTGAAGTCGGCATTTCCTTTGGGGGTGCGGATGAAATATCGGGATATGTGATGGCCGGGGTTGCCAGTTGGGGCATGTCCTATGCCCTGACGGAACTGGCGCATGTCCGCATTGACCTTATCCGTTTGCGCCTGCGCCAGCGTGGCAAGGCGATGCTTGATCTTCTTGCGATCATTGCCCTTGCCGGAACGTCGATTGTTATTGCCGTTCAAAGCTGGCCGGTTCTGCAAAAGACGATTGAGCGCGGGTCACGCGCCAATACCCCGCTTGAAACACCGCTATGGATACCGCAGTCGATCTGGCTTTCCGGCTGGATATGGTTTGCCGTGTGTTCAAGTGTTCTGGTGATCCTGACATTGTCGCTTCTGGTCAAGCGTAACCTTGAGCAGGCTGATGCGCTTGTTGGTGCGCGCTCCGAACTGGAGTTGGAAGCATGATCTTTACAGTTACCGCATCGCTTCTGGGGCTTTTGGCCCTGTCCATTCCGGTCGGGATTGTTCTGTTCCTTCTGGGGTTCGGGGTCGATCAGCTGTTTTCGCCTTTCCCGCTTTTGCGCGGGCTTGGGCAGGTGGTCTGGTCATCGTCGAATTCATCAACCCTGATCGCCATTCCGTTCTTTGTGCTGCTTGGGGAAATTCTGGTGCGCGGGGGCATTGCCGAACGCACCTATGAAGCCCTTGATAAATGGTTTTCATGGCTTCCGGGCGGATTGATCCACGCAAATATCGGTACCGCGACGATGTTTTCGGCAACGTCGGGGTCATCGGTGGCGACGGCGGCGACGGTGGCAACCGTTGCCATGCCGCAGGCCGAAAAGCTCGGTTATGATCCGAAACTGTTTTCCGGTGCGATTGCCGCGGGTGGGACGCTTGGCATCATGATCCCGCCTTCGATCAACCTGATCGTCTATGGCTTCCTGACCGAAACATCGATCCCGCGTCTTTTTCTGGCCGGGTTGATCCCGGGGCTTCTGATGGCGGTGGCCTTCATGATGGTCACGGCGATCCTGTGCAAGATCAAGCCGACCCTTGGCGGCACAAGCCGTTCATTCACCTGGTCGGAGCGGATCGGTAGCCTGCAGCATCTCCTGCCGATTGTGGTTCTGTTCCTTGTGGTGATCGGGTCGATCTATGCCGGTTGGGCAACGCCAACTGAATCAGCCGCCGTCGGGGTTGCGATTGCGATGCTGATTGCGGCTTTCAATCGCGGTGTTTCGCGCGAAATGATCGAACGCTGCCTGTATGGCACGGTTCGGATCACCGCGATGATCATGCTGGTGATTATCGGGGCTTATTTCCTGAACTTTACCCTGACCGCCGCAGGCATGGGGCGCGAGCTCAAGGATCTTCTGACCGGTCTGAATTTTTCGCCGATGGGGACTTTGATGGTCGTGATCCTGCTTTACATCGTGCTGGGTTTCTTCATTGAAACCCTGTCGCTGATGGTGGCGACCATTCCGATCATTGTGCCGATCATGACCGGCATGGGATTCGATAAGGTCTGGTTCGGAATCCTCCTGATCGTTCTGATCGAGATGGCCCTGATCACACCGCCTGTCGGACTTAATCTTTACGTTGTGCAGGGCGCACGCAAATCTGGTCGATTGTCCGATGTGATGCTGGGCGTCATTCCGTTCGTTCTGGTGATGCTTGCCATGATCGCCCTGCTTGTCGCGGTGCCGTCCGTCGCCCTGTTCCTGCCCGACATCCTTTGATCCGGTCGGGATAAACACGCGCGCCAACACGCATCATGTCTTGATCTTTTGTGCCTTCGGGGCGGACCGGGAAACCGGTCCGCAACCGCCAGATGCGCGCAAAATTTGTAAAAATCAGAATTGGGATAACGCAAATGCAGATGAATTTTATCCTTGATGGCGGTGCCGTCAGCTTTGAAATCGGCCATTGCACGGTTGCTGGCTGGACCGGCCGCGATGCCAAGGCAATCCAGCATCACATTGACGAACTGGCCGCTATCGGGGTCAAACCGCCTTCGACCGTGCCGCTTTATTACCGCACATCGTTTGGCATGCTGACCCAGGCACCGGTGATCGAGGTGGTTGGCAAAGGCACATCGGGCGAGGTAGAGCCGCTGGTGATTGCAAAGGATGGTGTTTTGTATCTTGGACTGGCATCCGATCATACCGACCGCGAACTTGAAGCCCATTCGGTTGCACTGTCAAAGCAGATTTGCGCCAAGCCGGTCGCCAACACGATCTGGAAATTTGACGATGTTGCCGATCATCTGGAACAGATCGAACTGAAATCCTGGATCCGTGAAGGCGACAGTGATGAATGGGTTCCATATCAGGAAGGCACGATTGCATCGATCCGTCCGCTTTCCGATCTGATCGAAGGTTCGGGGCTAAAGTCGGCAGGGGCCAGTGGTAAGGCGGCTGCGATGCTGTGTGGAACTTTTGGTGCGAAGGGCGGGGTGCGTCCGGCACGTTCGTTTAAAATGGCGATGAATGACCCGGTACGGGGGCTGAGCATTACGCACAGCTATGACATTGTTGAATTGCCTGAAATCGCCTAGGCTCGGTTTCAGAAAATTTCCATAAAAATCAGAATGTAACGGAGGCAGCCCGATGGGTGCGATCATCGACAAGGCGAAGGCGGCAATCGACAGGGTCGATCAACTGGGCGATTTGGCAGCCAGGATTTTCACCGAGGTTGACCGCGACCGCATTTTGCGTGGTGCCGCGGCGGCTGAAGAGCGCGTGGCGCAATCGGCAACAGACTTGCCGTTGGCCGGTATGCTGGTTTCGGTAAAGGACCTTTACGACGAGGCCGGTGTGACCACCACGGCAGCATCAAAATTGTTGCAGGGGCGTCCGGCAGCAACGCGGGATTGTGAAATCATCGCGCGTATCAAGGCTGCCGGTGCCGTGCCGTTTGGTCGCACCACGCTCAGCGAATTTGCCTATTCCGGTGTTGGACTTAACCCGCATTACGGAACGCCGGGCAATGTGTTTGACCCTGAAGGCATTCCGGGCGGGTCGACATCGGGCGGTAGTTTGACGGTTGCGCTTGGTCTGGTCGATATCGCGTTGGGTACCGATACCGGCGGCTCGGTCCGCATTCCGTCGGCGATCAACGGGCTTTATGGCTATAAGCCCAGCCGTTTGTGGATGTCGGGCGAAGGCATTCATCCGCTGGCCAAAAGTTTTGACACGGCGGGTCCGCTTGCCGGTGATTTGCAAACCGCCATAACCGCATTTGAAGTCATGTCGGGCAAAACCGTCCCCGCACAGGATGGCAAACCCGCCCCGATCAAAATCGGTGTGCCGGCCCATGCCTTTGTGAATGATCTTGATGACCGGGTGCGGGCGGATTTTGATGCGGTTTGCAAAAAGCTGGCAAATGCCGGACATCAGTTGATCGAGATTGATCTGGGCTTTTTGGCCGAAAATGCCGTGATCAATAAAATCCTTGTCGCGGCCGAGGCGCATAAAATCTATTCGCGGGATTTCAAGGCGCTTGAAACTTGCGGCGATCCGCGTGTTTTGAACCGGATGCGTTTCGCCGATACGCTAAGTGCGGCAGACCTGATTGATGCCTATGCCAAACGGACCGACGTGATTGCGATGTTCAGTTCGGCAATAGCGGATGTCGATGTGATGATTGCACCAACCTTGCCGATGATGGCACCCAAGATTGCCGAAGTTGAGGCCGACTTCGATCGTTTGAATGCAATGATGTTGCGCAACACATCCTATCTGAACCTTTCGGATGCCTGCGCCATATCGATCCCGGTTCCGGTTGGTGATGGTGTGGCACCGGGGGCGTTGATGATTGCGGCACCGCACGGGCATGATTTTGCGGTTCTGCGTGCGGCAAGGCGGATTGATCCGTTACTGCGCGGATAGGGTTCGGTTGGCGAAGCCGGATACGAAGAAGGCCCGGAAATCCATCCGGGCCTTCTTGTTGAGCACGACGTTTTGCGTCTTAGCCTTCCAGCAGGGATCGCAACATCCAGGCGGTTTTTTCATGGACCTGAATACGTGCGGTAAGCAGGTCTGCGGTGGCGTCATCGTCTGACGAGTCGCAGATCGGATAAAGTGAACGCGCGGTCTTGATCACGGTTTCATGGCCTTCGACCAATTGCGCGATCATGTCCTTGGCCGCAGGCACACCAGTTTCTTCGGGGATCGAGGAAAGTTTCGAATAGGCCGAAAAACTACCCGGTGCAAAGGCCCCCAGCGACCGAATACGTTCGGCAAGTTCGTCAATCGCCATGGCCAGTTCGGTATATTGTTCTTCGAACATGGTGTGCAGCGTCTGGAACATCGGGCCGGTCACGTTCCAGTGGAAGTTATGGGTTTTGAGATACAGCGCATAAGAATCTGCCAGAACGCGGCCCAAGCCGTCGGCGATTGCAGTGCGGTTGGTTTCATTGATTCCGATATCGATCTGCATGTTGTCACTCCGGTTAAATGGGGCACATGCCCGAGGGGTTTCTCTTTGTCTGTAAAGAGTATCAATCATTGGAAAACTTTACGCCAATCAATAGTTTAATGATTAGCGATAGATCAATTCTATTACTTTTTATGTGGTTTTTGTCGGGTGCTGACGATCAGGTCGGCCTGTTTTCCCGCAATCTCCTGCATGTGCGAGAAACTTCGCGTGAAAAAGCCAGTGCCCTGTGTGAGTGACCGTAATTCCATCACCATGTTGCCGGTTTCGGATGCTGGCATCTGCACGTCGATTTCGTCCCATCCCTGCCAGTCATCCTTGGCGCTGAACCCAAGGATCTGACCACGCCGGGTGCTGACCAGTCGCTGGGCTTTTGACGTGAATTCGGACGGAATTGAAATCGAATATCTTTCGATGGGTTCAAGCAGGATAGACTGCCCTTCTTTAAGCGCTTCGGCGATGGCAATGCGCCCGGCCATCTGAAACGCCTGATCCGAACTGTCGACCGCGTGATAGGACCCGTCAACCAATTCAACCGCGATGTCGACAACCGGAAAACCGAGCGGCCCGGAACGCGTGGCGTCGCGCACCCCTTTTTCGACAGCTGGGATATATTGCCGGGGAATGGCCCCGCCGACGATCCGTTCAGTGAATGAAAAACCTTCGCCGCGTCCAAGGGGTTTCACTTCGATCTGGGCATCGCCAAACTGCCCGTGACCGCCGGTCTGCTTTTTATATCGCCCGCGCGCCTGGGCCGGTTTGCGCACGGTTTCCTGATAGGCGGTTTCAACAGGCCGGGTTTCGATTTCAAGGTGATAGCGGCTGCGAAGCTGCGCCAGTGCGACCTGAAGATGGATATCACCATGCCCCCGTAAAACAAGTTGTCCGGTATTGTCGCTATGGATGAAGGACAGCGACCTGTCCTGTTCGCACAGATGGCGCAATGCTTCGGTCAGTTTGACGTCATCACCGGGTTTGGTGACTTCCAGCCCTGTTTCATAAAGCGGGGGCAATGGATCGGGCCACAGATTATCCATTTCACCATCGGTGGTGCAGAGCGAGCCGGTTCGAAGATGATCGATGCGCGGCAGGCCGATGATGCTGCCAAATGTGCCGATATCGAGCTTTTCGTGCTTATCGCCAAAGACCTGACACATGCCTGCGACCTTGTCGCGACCAAGTGTGTCGCCATTCTTTAGCTGTCCCGAAAGGACGCGCCCATAACAAAACCGCCCCGCATGGGGCAGATGAACAGTTTTAAAAATCTGGACGGCGACATTGTTGCCTTCCGGTTCAATGCCCAGGCGGTGGGCGCAGACATCCGCATTCGGGGCTTCGTGGCGCAACGCCTTTAACAACCGGATGATCCCGTGATCATGTTCGGCAGAACCGAAAAAGACCGGAACAATCAAATCCTTGGCCAGATCTCGTTCAAGATTGTCATAGATCGTTTCTGTTGCCGGTTTCTGATCTTCTAGAATCTGTTCAAGCAGGTTGTCGTCAAAATCTGCCAAAGCTTCGAGCAACCCGTCGCGGACTTCTGTTTCGCGATCCTTGGCATTGGCGGGCAGCGTGATCAGTTTCGACGGTTGCCCTTCCAGATATTGATAGGCCCGTTCGGAAACGACATCGACGAAACCGGTTATCGTATCGTCAGGCTCCTTGCCATCGCGGATTGGAATTTCACGAAGAACAAGTGGGCGTTCCGAAATTGATTGCAACGCATCAAGACTGTCGCGCAGGCGGATGCCGCCATGGTCGGTTTTGTTGATGAAAATCAGGTGCGGAATGCGGTTGCGATCAAGAAATTTCAGGGTCGGTGCGGCGATCATGGCGCGTGTCGGATCGGGTTCGACCACGACGATTGCAACATCGCATATCATCGCGGCTTCGCGGGCATCCTGTGCAAAGTCGACAGAGCCGGGGCAGTCGATGAAGTGCCATTCCTCGTCAAGATAACGGGTTTGGGCAACTGTCATTTCGGTGCTCATGTGCCGTTCGCGTGCTTCGGCGGTTGCATCACCGATTGTCGTGCCATCGCGAACGCTTCCCTTGCGATGGACACGGCCGGTTGCGGCAAGGAGGCTTTCAAACAGGCTGGTCTTGCCGCTGGAATAGGGGCCGATCAATGCTGCGCTTCGCGGAACGTGCCGGGGGCCTGAGGGGGAATTTGTGGCGTCATCTTTGTCTTTTGTGTTTTTGGACGGGGGCATGGACATCTCCTTGACGCATCATGGGACGCATGGGACCGGTCCGCGCATGGAGGTTGGTTCTGTCATCGCCCGGTAATTTTTGGCGGTTCCATGTGCTGTTGCCAAGGTGGCAACCGGTCAGGACGTTTCGCGGGCCCGGTTTGTGCCGGGTCTGTTTAGTGCGTGATGTCCGGTCTGCGTTGGCATGCGGGGCAAGGAGCCGGTGCCGGGAGTTAATGCAGGTGCATGCTGAATTTCGGATTGGCACATTCAGGCCAATGTGAAACCGGACAATCTTCAGGATAGATCATTATTGTTCATTTCGCTATCTCGGGTTTGGAGTATCCGTGCCTCTTTTTGACCATAATTCGCCCTCAAATGGCCCTATGCGACCTGTTTTCCTGCCCTATTCTCAAGGCAGATTGGTCATTGTCAGTCGAGGCAACGGCCAGAACCTTCTGTCCCCCCTCAAACGTCTTCTGGCCCGTTCTTTCATCTTCCCCCGAAGAAAGAACAATTGCAGACCTCGCTGATCGGTCTCCCCAAGACCATGAAGACCCCGAAAATGGGGCGGGTAAATCCCGCCCCTTCTTTTTTCCCGAACGGAAACAGGTTTTTCGCGGTTTCAGCTCCAAACTTTATTTTGCCCCAATTTGCCCCTGAATGGTCATTACCGGCCGGTTTTTACGCCCCAATTCAAGGGCATATTCACAATTGTCAGATGCGGAAACGCCGGTGAAGCGCCCCTCCCTCGCTACTCACCGGGACCTTTAAAATCACTGTCCCCCGCAGTGATCTGCACCCCAAGGTCAAGGCACCGTATCTGACCGGTCTCCCCAAGACCATCTGTCCCCAAAAAGCGTGGGGCGGGCAAATCGCCCGCCGCGCGCTTTTTCTTTGTGGGGCCTGACCCTAGAGACTGAAGATCGGTGTTGGCGTTTCGCGCCCACGCACGGTGACTTCACCGCGCGCCTGCCAGGCAAAACCTTCCTCGCAGGCCCTGACGGTATCCTCGGTCGCAAGGATGTAGCTGCCATATTGTTTGTTTAGCTGTTCCAGCCGGGCGGCAATATTGACATTGTCACCATGGACGGTGAAGGTCAGACGGTTTTCCGATCCAACCGCACCGATCACGATATCGCCGGTATTGATCCCGCAACGGGTTTTGAGCCTGCCGCCATGGCAAAATGTGGTTTCAGCACAGACCCGTGTAATATCGATTGCTGTCCGTACTGCGTTTAATGCGTGGTCGGGATCGGCTTTTACCGCGTTGAAGGTAATCAGCATTGCGTCGCCCTGAAACTGGGTGATCACGCCACCATGTTTATTGATCACATTGCTGGTCGCGGCGAAATATTCGTTGAGCATTGCAGCAAGTTCTTGCGGGCTCAGTTTTTCGGAAACGCCGGAAAACCCCTCGATATCGGTAAACATGATGGTGGCCCTTGCGGCTTCACCATCGCCAGGTTTGATTTGCTGGTTTGCGTGGGTAATGCGCGCGGCGACCTCGGGTGAGATAAAGCGTGACAGTTCGCTTGCCGCGATTTCATCTGTGACGGCACGGGTGAACGAACGTTGTGCTCGCAAAACTGCAATCGCTAGCACGGTTGATACCAGAACAATGGCAATGATCTTGTCGATCTCGGCCCCGATCAAGATCGAATTGGATGTCAGATATGTCACATAGTCCCGTGTGATCATACTTTGGCCGCGTTCGCTCCAGATCACATAGAATACCAGTATCAGCCAGCCAATTGCCGCCGTTGCGCCCGCCAGCAAAATATAACGCGGGTCAAACCGCAGGGTGCGCAGCGAGATGAAGATGAACACATAGATCATGGTCGGCGATTTGAGATAGAAGCTCGCCGGTTGCATATACTGGATATGGAAGCTCCAGATCAGGACCATCAGCAAACCAATATCGACAATAACCGACAGGGTCAGGAACCAGTTTGACAGGCTGCTGCGATAAGACAGTGCCAGTCGGATAAAGGTGAACATGAAATATAGTCCCAAAGCCCATGGGACAGGATGAATTCCGGTGTTCATGAATGTTTTGGGTGAGACGGCGTAAAGGGTCGCAAAGATCGTCACCAGCAAGAGCTGCACCCAGCCGATCAGTTTTTCGCTCTCTTGCTGCTGAAGGGCAATCGCATGACGCACACGTTCCGGCAGGCGATCCTCTGCCGGTTTGCCAAACAGGAACTGGCCGATATTTTTCTGCATGATTTTAATCCCCGATTACCAGACGCACGTGCGCGCAAGCTTCATACTGCGTGGTTTCGGTGAGGCTGCCAAGGTGAAGACGGTTGCAGCGGGTCACAGTTGCGCGTGGTGATGGTGAGGCTGTCGTGAGGGCAAAAAAAAGCCGGGCAAATGAATGCCCGGCAAGTTTATCAGGGAGGCTTCACGTCTGGGAGACGTAGGACCCTTCTCAGGGCCCTGGGTATGCCGGGCAGGGCGCCCGGCAAAGACCGAAATTCGGTCAGGGAGAAAACTCTGTACCGCGATGCGGTTGTTCACCGCTGCGGTTCGAAGAGGAAGATAGCGTTTTTGACGGGAAACACCACTGTCAAATTGCTCATTCAGCCATGCGTAAATTGCATAAATCTTGGGCTGCGAAAATTTTTCCTATAAGTAACTGAAATATATAAAATATTTATGGATTCTAATGCGCTTGTTCCCAATCTTTTGATCAGTTTACTGCCGCTTAATTGTGCGAATGCGAAAAAAATGCCGGTAGCTAGGGGAAGCTACCGGCAAGATCAACAGGGAGGCTTTAACGTCTGGGAGACGAGGAATCCAAGGAAGATTCCAAGCCGAATAACGTTTCGGCGGACGGATCATGCGGAGATCAGGAAAAGATGAAAGCGCTCTTCGCGTTTGCGGTCGCTAACAACTTCTGATGTGAATATACGCATATGATCTTACGCTTAAAAATAGAATAACGACAAGCCAACCATGCGCTCAGTGCATGGCGAAAAAATGTCAGTAAATTGAAGCTATTATGACTGCGTTTTCTTGAAAGGCCCGATTTTGCATCCTGATAAACCTGCACATCATGTCAGTGATTTGCTAATGCACGCTCAGGTTTGGCCGTCGTCGGCATGTCATCGTGTGGAGTGCTGTAAATCAAAGGTTGTATTGTTCCGTTGAGACGCAAGAAAAAAGCCCCGCAACCAGATTTGTTGCGGGGCTTTGGATTCTCTTGCTGCTGTTTGCGTTAGTCAGCCGCAGCGGCAGCATTGACTTTTGCTTTGACCTTGTTGATTTCCTCGATCAGGAAATCACGGAACACCGCAATGCGTTTGGAATGGCGCAGTTCTTCGGGATAAACGAAATAGGCATCGAAACTTGGCCCTTCGAGTTCCGGCAGAATGCGGACCAGATTGCTGTCGGCGGGCAGCAAGTAATCGGGCAGAGCTGAAATACCAAGCCCGGACTCGGTCGCACGGAAGATACCATAGATATTGTTCAGCTTCAGGATCGGCCGCATGTCCGGTTTGAACTGCTGGGCGACGGCCATCATCCAGTTGACGTTGGAAACCGGCGGGCGCGCATCCGCACCATAAATGATCAGGCGATGATCTTTCAGGTCTTCGGGTTTCTTCGGAATGCCGAACTGCTTGATATATTCGGGGGATGCGAAGACATGATAACGCAGCGTCATCAGTTGACGCTGCACCAGATCGGCCTGACGTGGGGGCTGCATGCGGATCGCAACATCGGCCTCGCGCATGGCAAGATCGAGTTCCTCGTCGTTGAGTACCAGCGACAATTCGATTTCCGGATAGCGTTCAAGGAATTCGTTGATCCGCGGTGTCAGCCAGGTTGAGCCAAAGGCGACCGTGGTGGTGACCTTCAGCGGACCGCTGGGGCGTTCCTTGGATTCGCGAATGCGGGCTTCGGCCATGGAAAGCTTGGCAAACACATCATGGGCCGTGCGATACAGAAGTTCACCCTGCTCGGTCAGGATAAGGCCGCGGGCGTGACGGTGGAATAGCGGCACCTTGACGCTTTCTTCAAGTGCGCTGATCTGCCGGCTGACAGCCGACTGGCTCAGATTGAGATTTTCCCCCGCGTGTGTGAAGCTTCCCGCTTCCGCAACAGCGTGAAAAACACGCAGCTTGTCCCAGTCCATAGACCTGCTCCTAATGTCACTGTCGCGCTATTGCCGCAACAGTCCCCTGATACTTCTTTATCTTCTTCTTAGAAGCATTTGGTTTCCACACTGTTAAGCCGCATGCGGAATTGCTTCCAAACTGATATCATTAGATCAATATGAGGCCTTTGACGCGATCTGCAAGCAACCAATTGCGAAAGTGGTGATTTCGTTCACGCCGAATTCGTAAATGAACTCAGGGGATTGCCCGGAAACAGCGTATTCGTGCATTGCGACCAAGGTTGTATTTCCGGGTAACGCACAGAAAAAAGGGGCACCATGAGCACCCCTTTATCATATCTGGTTCTCGTGTTGCCGTGTTTATTCGGTGTGCTCGGCAATAAACTTTTCGGCTTCGAGGGCGGCCATGCACCCCATGCCTGCTGCGGTAACCGCCTGACGGTAAATCTTGTCGGTCACGTCGCCTGCGGCAAAGACGCCCTTGACGTTGGTTGTGGTGCTGCCCGGTTTTACAAGGATGTAATTTTCGTCATCCATGTCGATCTGTCCTTTGAACACGGCGGTTGCCGGATCATGGCCGATCGCAACAAAGAAACCATCCGCAGTAATGTCTGTCAGATCGCCGGTTTTGACATTGCGCACGCGAACGGCTTCAACGCCATCCATCGGGCCGTCACCGCCAAGAATATCGTCAATGACGCTGTCCCAGACGACGTCGATCTTTTCATGCTTCAGCAGGCGATCCTGCAGCATTTTTTCCGCGCGCAATTCGTCGCGACGGTGCACGAGCGTCACCTTCGAGCAGATCCCGGCAAGATAAAGAGCTTCTTCAACCGCGGTATTGCCGCCCCCAACAACCACAACCGGTTTGTTGCGATAGAAGAACCCGTCACAGGTGGCACATGCGGAAACACCGCGACCGTTGAATTTTTCTTCGCCCGGAAGGCCAAGCCAGCGGGCCTGTGCGCCGGTTGAAATGATCACGCTTTGGGCAACATAGACATCACCCGAATCGCCTTTGCAGACGAAGGGGCGTTTCGAAAAGTCGACTTCGGTGATCAGGTCGTGGACCATTTTGGTTCCGACATGCTCGGCCTGCGCCTTCATCTGATCCATCAGCCACGGGCCCTGGATGACATCGGCAAAGCCGGGATAGTTTTCAACATCTGTCGTGATCGTCAACTGACCACCTGGTTGCAGGCCCATAACCATCATGGGTTCCAGGTTGGCGCGTGCAGCATAAATCGCTGCTGTGTAACCGGCCGGGCCGGATCCGATGATGAGGACTTTGGTGTTATGTTCCTGGGCCATGTGCTTTGCATATTGTGGTCGGTGAAAAACAGGTTTCGAACATATGGGGTGATATGGCATTGCGCAACCGCCTCGCACGATGTTTTGCAAGGTTTTCGGAACGGTGTCCGATGATGCTTTTCAGCCTGACATTCCGATTGGCGGAAAATAGCGGTTTGCAACGTTTTGATACAAAATTGTGCAGTGCATTTGTACGCGTTACAAAAGGGCAGATTGCATTCTGCTGCCGAATATATTATTGCCAGCGTACTGGCCCCCTGTAATATTGTTTCGTCCGGGGTAAGTTCAGCGCACAGAATCGAGGGATAAATGCAACGGGTCAAACTCGACAAGATCGACCGCAGAATTCTGCGCGATCTCCAGGAAGATGGCCGCATGACCAATGTGGAACTTGCACGCCGTGCAGGTATTTCTGCGCCACCCTGTCTGCGTCGTGTCCGTGCGCTTGAAGAAGCCGGTTTCATTCAGGGCTATCATGCCGATGTTGATGCGCAGGCGCTTGGATATAATGTAACCGTGTTTGCGCTGGTCGGTCTTGCAAGCCAGGCTGAACATGATCTGCGCGCCTTTGAAGGCCGTGCCGCTGCATGGCCGGAAGTGCGCGAATGTCATATGGTTGCCGGTGAAATGGATTTCCTTTTGAAAATCGTTTCACACAGCTGGGACGAATATCAGAAGTTTCTGACAACCGAACTGACGGTTGCGGAAAACGTCAATCACGTGAAATCGGCACTCTCGATTCGCACCGCCAAAAACCAGCCCGGTGTTCCGATTGATATCGAGGCCGAGGACTGAGCTGAATTGCATCAGTCCGATAGATAAAAACCGGCACCTTCGAGGTTGCCGGTTTTGTTTTGTCTGCGTGCCAGAAACAGATTTGTCGTTAATCAAAGCGGAGCCAATCATTTGACTGGCTCCGCTTTGAGACGCCCGTTATCCCCCCGGCCGGGCGTCGCACGCTGTTGGTGTTCTCGATCTTTCCAGAACGATCATTTCAGAATGATGCCGAAAAATATTATGAATTCAATTCTTTGTCACGTGCTTGATGATCAGTGGTTTTATTGGCCAAGGTTCTTTAACTCATCCCCATCAATTTCATATTGCAGGGCCCCGGAGTTACGCGCGCCTAGCCGTTCGTAAAACCGGCAGGCGGCTTCGTTGCGATGCAGGACGGACCACCACATCGAAATATAGCCGTGATCCAAGGCGTATTTGCCAAGAGCCTTCATCAGTTTGTTGCCAACTTTTTCCGAACGCATGTCTGGCACAACATAAAGTTCGGTCATCCATAACCCGATTTTTGAATAATCCGGGTTATAGAACGGCTGAAAGATCGCCTGTCCGACAGCGCGACGCCCATCCCATGCGATCAGGCTTTTGATCAGCGCTCTTGGCCCGAACATCATTTCATGGATGCTTTCGGTCGTATGGGGCGGATTGTCGTAATCAAGTTCAACATGCAGGGCATTGGACATGTCGGCGACATGGACGCTGTCTTCCGGGCGGGCATGGGAAATGATGATGTCAGGTGTCATGGCAGATGCTTGTGCAGGGTATTTGGATCAAAAAAAACGGCCCGATGTTTATCGGGCCGTACTTTCGCAAAATATTACAATCGGATCAGGCGAATTCGACCTTCAGTATCTCGTAGCTCTTCGTGCCACCAGGCACGGTAACTTCTACGGATTCACCAACGGCCTTGCCGATCAGCGCACGGCCAATCGGAGAGGTGGTCGAAATACGGCCGGAATTGATATCAGCCTCGATCGGACCGACAACCTGATAGGTGGTTTCCTCGTCGGTGTCCTCGTCGACAAGATGCACGGTCGCGCCAAATTTGACGACCGACCCAGCCAGCGACTTGATATCGATGACTTCGGAGCGGCTAAGAACATCTTCCAGTTCGGCAATTCGACCTTCGCAGAAGCTCTGTCGTTCACGCGCGGCATGGTATTCGGCGTTTTCCGAGAGATCGCCATGCTCGCGCGCTTCCGAGATCGCCTTGATGATTTCAAGGCGTTCGACGGATTTGCGGTGCTTCAGCTCTTCTTCGAGGCGCTGATGCCCTTGCGGGGTCATAGGTACTTTTTCCATCGCGCTCACAGCCTATTCTTATTAGCGATCGATACTACAAAATCGACCGCCCGGCAGATACCGCCGGGCGGTCTAAACTCGTTGAACGGGTTCGAAAAGGAACCTCAGTACTCGTCCCCAAGATATTCCTGAACGGGTCGCACTGCAAGTGCTCCGCGTTTCAGGTTGTCGATGGCACGCAGGGTGGCGCGGGCACCGGCAATCGTGGTGTAGTACGGAATATCGTTGCTGAGTGCCGTCCGCCGGATCGAGAAACTGTCGACCACAGCCTGTTTGCTCTCGGTGGTATTGAATACCAGGTTGATATCGCCGTTCTTCATCATGTCCACGATATGGGGACGTCCTTCCTGTACCTTATTGACCGGGGTGACGTCCAGCCCTTCTTTTTCAAGAGCTTCGGCAGTGCCATGCGTCGCAACAATCACAAAGCCAAGCTCGATCGCGTCGCGTGCGAGTTGAACAGCGGCCGGTTTGTCATAGTTTTTGACTGACATGAAGATCTTGCCAGATTGCGGCAAATCGTGACCCGCCGCCATCTGGGCCTTCGCAAAGGCGCGACCGAAATCGGTATCAAGGCCCATGACTTCGCCGGTTGAGCGCATTTCCGGGCCAAGCAGGGTATCGACACCCGGGAAGCGGTTGAACGGAAGCACCGCTTCCTTGACCGCAATATGCTTGAACGGACCTTCGTTGATCTTGAAGTCCGAAAGCTTTTCGCCTGCCATGATGCGCGCGCCGATTTTTGCAATCGGGTTGCCGGTGGCCTTGGCAACAAACGGAACGGTACGCGAGGCACGCGGGTTGACTTCGATCAGATAGATCACATCACCCTTGATCGCGAACTGCACGTTCATCAGGCCAACAACATCAAGTGCCTTGGCCAGCTGAACAGTCTGTTCTTTCAGGCGGTCAATCATGTCCTGACCGAGCGAATAGGGCGGTAGTGAGCAGGCACTATCCCCGGAATGGATACCGGCTTCCTCAATATGCTGCATGATGCCGGCGACAAAGACATTTTCGCCGTCCGAAACCGCGTCGGCATCAATTTCAATCGCATCCTGAAGGAAGCTGTCGATCAGAACCGGGCTTTTGCCCGAAACCTGAACGGCTTCGGTCATGTAGCGTAGCAGGTCTTCGGTGGTGTGAACGATTTCCATCGCACGGCCGCCTAGCACGTAGCTTGGGCGGATAACGATGGGGTAACCGATGCCTTCGGCGATCTTGACGGCTTCGTCGACCGAACGGGCAATACCGTTGGCCGGCTGCTTCAGGCCCAGCTTGTGGATCAGTTCCTGGAACCGGTCGCGGTCTTCGGCAAGGTCAATGCTGTCGGGGCTGGTGCCGAGGATCGGAATGCCGGCCTTTTCAAGGGCGGCTGACAGTTTAAGCGGGGTCTGGCCGCCATACTGAACGATCACGCCCAGAAGTTCGCCATTGCTTTGCTCAAGCTGGCAAAGTTCGATCACGTCTTCGGCCGTCAGTGGTTCGAAATACAGGCGGTCCGAAGTGTCATAGTCGGTGGAAACCGTTTCCGGATTGCAGTTGACCATGATGGCCTCGATACCGACTTCACGAAGCGCATAGGCCGCGTGAACACAGCAATAGTCGAACTCGATGCCCTGACCGATACGGTTCGGGCCACCGCCAAGAATGATGACTTTCCTGCGATCGGTGACTTCGGCTTCGTTTTCTGGTTCAAAGAAACCGTCGCCTTCGTAAATCGAATACATATAAGACGTGCGTGACGGGAATTCGGCCGCACAGGTATCGATGCGCTTATAAACCGGGCGAAGTTCCATCGCGTGACGGATCGCGCGAACGTCGTCTTCTTCCATACCCACCAGTTCCGCGAGACGCGCGTCCGAGAAACCGAGTTTCTTGAGACGCAGCAATTCCTGCTTGTCCTTAGGCAGGCCTTTGGCACGAACCTGTTCTTCTTCGGCGACCAGCATTTCGACCTGACGCAGATACCATGGGTCAAACTTGGTGGCCGACTGGATTTCCGAAAGAGTCAGACCGTGACGGAATGCCTGTGCCGCATAAAGAATGCGGAACGGCATCGGTTGCGTCAGTTTTGCGCGGATCGCGGCCTTGTCCGGCGCGCCTTCGATTTTCACTTCGTTCAAACCGGTCAGGCCGGTTTCCATCGACCGTAGGCCCTTCTGAAGGCTTTCGGCAAACGAGCCGCCAATCGACATGGCTTCGCCAACCGACTTCATCGCCGTCCCCAGAAGCGCCTGGGCACCCGGGAATTTTTCGAAGGTGAAGCGCGGAATTTTGGTGACGACATAATCGATGGTCGGCTCGAACGAAGCCGGGGTCACGCCGGTAATGTCGTTATCAAGTTCGTCAAGCGTGTAACCAACAGCCAGTTTGGCCGCGATTTTGGCAATTGGGAAGCCGGTCGCCTTGGACGCCAGTGCAGACGAACGCGACACGCGCGGGTTCATTTCAATGACGATCAGGCGGCCATCATCGGGGTTGACCGCGAACTGAACGTTCGAACCGCCAGTATCCACACCGATCTCGCGCAGGACCGCCAGCGAGGCGTCGCGCATGATCTGGTATTCCTTGTCCGTCAGGGTCAGGGCCGGGGCAACGGTGATCGAATCACCGGTATGAATGCCCATCGGGTCGACGTTTTCGATAGAGCAGATGATGATGCAGTTATCCGCGTGATCACGGACGACTTCCATCTCATATTCTTTCCAGCCAAGAATGGATTCTTCGACCAGAACCGTATGGGTCGGCGAAATCGCCAGACCATTACGAACGATCTGTTCGAATTCTTCGCGGTTATAGGCAATGCCGCCGCCTTCACCACCAAGGGTGAAGCTCGGCCGGATGATGGCCGGAAGACCAGTGGTTTCAAGGGCGACAACGGCTTCTTCAAAGGTACGGACCATTGCGGAACGCGCGCTTTCAAGGCCGATCTTGTCCATGGCTTCGCGGAAAAGCTGACGGTCTTCGGCTTTTTCGATCACGTGCTTTTTCGCACCGATCATCTCGACGCCATATTTATCAAGCGTGCCATCGTCATAAAGTGCCAGCGCGGTATTCAGTGCTGTCTGACCACCCATGGTCGGCAGCAGGGCATCCGGGCGTTCCTTTTCGATGATCTTGGCAACCATTTCAGGTGTAATCGGTTCGATATAGGTCGCATCGGCCAGGTTCGGATCGGTCATGATCGTTGCCGGGTTCGAGTTGACCAGAATGACGCGATAGCCTTCTTCCTTCAGGGCCTTGCAGGCCTGTGCGCCTGAATAGTCGAATTCGCAAGCCTGACCGATCACAATAGGACCGGCACCGATGATAAGAATGGATTTGATATCTGTACGTTTCGGCATGTCTTTTTCCGCTTTTGGCGTGGCGGGCGCGATTGCTGCACCGCCCGAAATTAAGTCCGTTAATCGCTTGTCGCTGATGTTGTCGCGCTATCAGGCTTTCGCGTCTTCGATCAGGCTAACGAAACGTTTGAACAGGTAATGGCTATCGTGCGGTCCCGGGGATGCTTCGGGATGGTACTGAACCGCAAACACCGGCTTGTCTTTCAGGCGAAGCCCGGCAAGGGATCCGTCAAACAGCGAGAAGTGCGTTGCTTCAACATTGTCGGGCAGGCTGTCCTTGTCGACGACAAAGCCGTGGTTCTGGCTGGTGATTTCGACGACACCGGTTGTGGTGTCCTTCACCGGATGGTTCGCACCGCGATGGCCGACATCCATCTTTTTGGTTTTCGCACCAAGGGCGAGCGCCATCATCTGATGACCAAGGCAGATGCCGAAAACCGGTTTGCCGCTGTCGATCAGTTTTTTGATGGTCGGAACCGCATATTCGCCGGTTGCCGCCGGATCGCCGGGGCCGTTCGACAGGAAAATCCCATCAGGGTTCATCGCAAGTATTTCTTCGGCGGACGTCGTTGCCGGAACAACCGATACCTTGCATTCAAGGGCGGCAAGATTGCGCAGGATGTTGCGTTTCACACCGTAATCGATGGCAACGACATGGTGTTTGGCATTGCCCAGTTCGCCGTAACCGCCTTCGCGGGTCCACAGCGTCTGATCCCAGTCATAGCCTTCGGTGCAGCTATTGTCCTTGGCAAGGTCCATGCCTTCAAGGCCCGGCCATTCATTGGCCTTGGCGATCAGGGCATCGATGTCGAACTTGCCATCCGGGTTGTGGCAGATCACACCGTTCGGTGCGCCTTCGTTCCGGATGCGTTTGGTCAGGCGTCGGGTGTCGATACCGGCAATACCGATCCGGCCTTGTTTTGCCAGCCAGTCATTGAAATGCCCCTGTGAACGGTAGTTGGACGGCTCGGTAATGTCCTGGCGCAGGATGCAGCCAAGGGCGACGGGGGTGGTGTTTTCGATATCCTCGTCATTGGTGCCGACATTGCCGATATGGGGGAAAGTAAAAGTGATCATCTGCCCGGCATAGGACGGGTCGGTCATGATTTCCTGGTAGCCCGTGATCGAGGTGTTGAAGCAGACTTCACCAACAACCTCTCCTCGGGCACCAGCGCCTCGTCCCCAGAAAACAGAACCATCGGCAAGTACCAGAACGGCAGAAGCACCAGGAGGCGGGGTGTGCGTGGGCGCTGACATTGGCGAATGTCCTTTCGATCTTTCCACGGTGAGACACGGAGTCTTTATATATAATAATTACGAGCAGGCCGAGAAAAACGGCCCAATTCCCCTGCATATCGGGCATGCGGACATGGCAAGGTATCCCCAGTCGCATCTACCGCAACGCCAAAAGACGTCGGTACAATATGCTGAAAGCGGGTAAAAACCTCATCCCGGCAGGCAAATTGGCGGATGTCTACGGGAGTCGTGCTGCCCTGTCAAGGATGCATCCAAACTTTTATTTTTCCTTTTAAATCAATAAGTTAAATGGAAAGGTTTTCTTTGCCTAGATGGCGCTTTTGGGGTATGTTCGCTCCTTTCTTCCACAGAATCAGAGACAAGCCATGCTGCGATCGCAGCTTACAGACGCTTTGAAAAAGGCCGTCCTCGCGAAGGATGCCGTATCCGTGACTACCGTGCGCCTGATCCTGGCAGCACTCAAGGAACGCGATATTGCGGCACGCGGCGAGGGGAACACCGATGGCATTTCCGACGAGGAAATCCTGACCCTGCTGCAGGCGATGGTCAAACAGCGTCGCGAAAGCATCGAAATGTACACCAAGGGTAATCGCCCCGAACTGGCGGCACAGGAAGCCGCAGAGATCGGTGTGATTGAACGGTTCCTGCCCAAACAGATGTCCGATGATGAAATCGAGGCGGCTGTTAAGGGGGTGGTTACCGACCTTGGCGCGACCTGCCTGAAGGATATGGGCCGGACGATGGCAGCACTTCGCGAAAAATACGCCAGCTGCATGGATTTCGGCAAAGCCGGCGGTGTTGCGAAAAAACTTCTCGGCTGATTTCGAGAATAGCTATTTTTAATGGAAGCCGGGCGTGTAAAATCGTCCGGCTTTCGTCGTCCCTAAGCCCGGATTCCAGACAATGGAACAATTAAAGGGTAAAACGGGACTTGGTATCAACATGATCACGGGATCGGGACAATCATGAGCTTTCCCCAGTCGTTTCTTGACGATCTGCGGGCGCGCGTCGGACTGGCGGATATTGTCGGTACGTCGGTGAAGCTGATTAAACGCGGCCGGGAATATTCCGGCCTGTGTCCGTTCCATTCCGAAAAATCCCCCTCTTTCACGGTTAACGAACAAAAGGGATTTTATCACTGCTTTGGCTGTGGCGCGCATGGTGACGTGATCAGCTTTGTGATGAATACCCGCGGCCTGACTTTTGTCGAGGCGGTCGAGGTTCTGGCAAATCAGGTGGGCATGGATGTTCCCAAACCATCACGTGAAGCCCAGGAGCGTGAGAAAAAGGCCAAAACACTTTACGAAGTGATGGAAGCGGCCTGTGTATTTTACGAACGCGTGCTTCATATGCCCGAAGGCCGCGATGGGCTTGAATATTTTCGCCGTCGTGGCCTTGACGATAAAACGATTGCGGATTTTCGACTGGGCTTTGCGCCTGATAACCGTGGGGCGCTCAAGGCTGCCCTCAAGCGCGAAGAGTTTGACGAGTCCCTGATGATCGAGGCGGGGCTTCTGATCGAGCCCGAAGATCAGGGACGCCAGACCTATGACCGATTCCGTGGGCGTGTGATGTTTCCGATCCTTGATCGGCGTGGCAGGGTCGTCGCTTTTGGCGGGCGTGTCATGGGTGACACCAAGCCGAAATATTTGAATAGCCCTGATACACCCTTGTTTCACAAAGGCCAGCTCCTTTATGGCCTGCCTCAGGCGCGTGAAGCCAGCCAGCAGGATGCGCCGATCATCGTGACCGAGGGTTACATGGATGTGATAGCCCTTCATCGGGCCGGTTTCCGCGGGGCAGTGGCTCCGTTAGGAACAGCGGTCACAGAGGAGCAGATCGGCGAGCTTTGGAAAATGACCAACGAGCCGATCCTGTGCCTTGATGGTGATGCCGCGGGTAAGCGCGCTGCGGTGCGTGCCGCGGAACGTGCGCTTCCGATTCTGCGTCCGGGGAAATCATTGCTGTTTTCCATCCTGCCAGAGGGCGAAGACCCCGATAGTCTGATGGCCGGGGCAAACGGTTTTGCCAATTTCCGCAAGATTCTCGATATGGCGGTGCCGCTGGCCGAACTGGTCTGGCGTATGGAGGTTGCCGGGCGGGCAACCGATACACCGGAACGCCGTGCGGCCCTTGAGGCCGATATTCAGAAACGCATTTCGGCAATCGGTGATGATGCCGTCAGATCGCAATACCAGTCGATGTTTCGTGATCGTATCTGGCAGTTGTTCAAGGGGGATCGTACCACAGGCGGAGCAGGGCGCGCCGCGCGCAGTAGTGGGACATACCAGAACAAAAAATTCGCCAGGGGTGGCAAGGGCGGAAAAAAAGACTATTTCTGGGAACCAGCGGGCAAAGCTGTTCCGGGGATGTTGCGTCCGCCCATGCATAAGCGACGGAGCCTACAGGATTGCATTTTGCTGGTGACGCTGATCAATCATCCGCATTTGCATGATGATGTTGGCGAACGGCTCGGAATCTACTCTTGTGCTGACTCCGAACTTGACAATCTTCGTCGTGCCGTCTTAAAGCTCCTTGACGGTGATCCCGGACTTGATTCCGATGCAATCAAGGCCTATTTGGAGCGCGACGGGCTGTCAGAGACAGTTTTGCGGGTGGTAGGTGCGGATATTTTGGCGCACGCCGCTTTCGCTAGGCCCGAAACGCCGCTCGAACGGGCTCGCGCGGGTTGGGAACAGGTTTTTTCTATGGCTGTAAGCTCCCTGGAGGACGAAGAGGCAAAATACGCCGTCCGACAGTTGGCAGCAGATATCAGCGAGGAAGAATGGGAAAGATTTTCGCATAGACGCGACGATCTGGCCCGGCGCCGGGAAAAAGTGTTTAAGCTCGACGACTGATCAATGCATGCGTTTGTGTGCGGGATCGGCGTTCGGGCTATTTGTGATTTGCGCTGAGCAAAACAGTGCTTGGGATAACAACGGTACGAACTGTACCCAGCGGGAAACGGGGAATAGATGTCGTCTAAGACTTCGAACGCTGAAGAGAAAAAGAACTCTTCTGAAACCGCAGACGGACCTCTTCTCGATACATATAAAGCGGCCATCAAGAAGCTCATTGCCAAGGGCAAAGAGAAAGGCCACATCTCGGTCGATGAATTGAACGCTGCCTTGCCGTCGGAGCATTTTTCCTCCGAACAGATCGAAGACGTGATGAGCAATCTCAACGAGATGGGCATCAATGTTATCGATGGTGAAGATGGGGACGACTCGGACGACGATGACGAGAAAGACTCGGATCCGAGCGGCAATATCTCTGAAGATGATGTTGGCCGTACCGATGATCCGGTCCGTATGTATCTGCGTGAAATGGGCAGCGTCGAGCTGCTGTCGCGCGAGGGCGAAATTGCCATTGCCAAACGTATCGAGGCTGGCCGTGACATGATGATTGGCGGGATTTGTGAATCCCCGCTGACCATTCGCGCGATCGTCAACTGGCATGATCAGCTTCAGGCTGGCAATCTTCTGCTTCGCGATGTGATCGATCTGGAAACCACTTATGGTGGTGGTCCGGATGCGGAAATCGCAGCCGCAGAAGGTGACGAAGCAGAAGAAACCGAAGGCGATGATTTCGAGGCAGCCGCTGTCGAAACCGATGCCGACGAAGACGAAGAAGCCGAAACCGAAACGCCAGAACCGACCGGTGCGCCCGCCAGCGACGAGGAAGAAGAGGACGACGAAGAAGAGTCGGACGAAGATTCCGAGGGTTCTGAAGGCGAAGGTGATGGCGACGATGAGGACGATGACGAGAACGAACAGGTCAACGTTTCACTTTCCAAAATGGAAGAGGAACTGACCGAGCAGGTTCTTGAGAAGTTCGAACTGATCGCCAAAACCTATGAGAAATTGCACAAGGCACAGGAACAGCGCCTTGTCGCGATGAACAAGGGTGAAACCGTTCCGGCTGCGACCGAAAAACGTTATGCCAAGCTGAAGGGCGAGATGGTTGACCTGATGGAAGATGTTCATCTGAACAACTTCCGGATCGAGGAGCTGCTTGATCACCTGACCGGCCTGAATAACCGTTTGCTCGGCCTTGAAGGCAAGCTTCTGCGTTTTGCCGACCGTTGCAAGATCAAGCGTCCCGATTTCGTCAAACAGTATCAGGGCCATGAACTCGACCCGAACTGGATGGAACGCGTCAGCGAATTGCCGGGCAAGGGCTGGAAGGCTTTCATCGAACGCTACCCGGATGAAATCGCGCAGCTGCGTGAACAGGTGGGCGGTGTTTCGGCCGAAGTCGGTTTGCCGATTGGTGAATTCCGCCGTGTTTACGGTGTCGTCAACAAGGGCGAACGCGAAGCGGCACGTGCGAAAAAGGAAATGATCGAGGCCAACCTGCGTCTCGTGATTTCGATTGCCAAGAAATACACCAACCGCGGTCTTCAGTTCCTCGACCTTATTCAGGAAGGCAATATTGGCCTGATGAAGGCGGTGGACAAGTTTGAATACCGCCGTGGTTACAAATTCTCGACCTATGCGACCTGGTGGATCCGTCAGGCGATCACGCGTTCCATCGCCGATCAGGCCCGTACGATCCGTATTCCGGTTCACATGATCGAAACCATCAACAAGCTGGTCCGTACCTCGCGCCAGATGTTGCATGAAATCGGTCGGGAGCCGACCCCGGAAGAGCTGGCAGAAAAACTGCAGATGCCGCTTGAAAAGGTTCGCAAGGTTCTGAAAATTGCCAAGGAGCCAATCTCGCTCGAAACCCCGATCGGGGACGAGGAAGACAGCCATCTTGGCGATTTCATCGAAGACAAGAACGCCGTTCAGCCGCTTGATGCTGCGATCCAGGCCAACCTGCGTGAAACCACCACGCGCGTTCTGGCATCGCTCACCCCGCGTGAGGAACGTGTTCTGCGTATGCGTTTCGGGATCGGCATGAACACCGACCATACCCTCGAAGAGGTTGGTCAGCAGTTCTCCGTGACCCGCGAACGTATCCGTCAGATCGAGGCAAAGGCGCTGCGCAAGCTCAAGCATCCGTCGCGCTCGCGCAAATTGCGTTCTTTCCTCGATTATTAAAAAATCTTGCGACGTTCGGGCTTGACCTTGGCCCGAAAATCGCTAGTTTTCGGGACCGCGCCAAACAATTGGCGCGGTCTTTTCCATTCCCCTTGGGGGCCCGTAGCTCAATTGGTTAGAGCCGACCGCTCATAACGGTCTGGTTGGGGGTTCAAGTCCCTCCGGGCCTACCAAGGAGCAATACTCATATAATATGAGTATTGCTCCTTGGTCCCAAACCTCCCAGATTTTCCGATGAAATTCCCCTAATTCCCAAATTGTCATAACTCGGGGGTATGCAGCAATGTCTCCACTTTGCCGATGCTCCGATCAAAGGTCCGCATCAACGCATAGCTGCCCGGCTCATTCCGCATATTGACATATCGGAAAATCCAGATATATTTCGCGTCATGGAAATGCTCGAAATATTCAAAGCCCTCTCGAACCGGACCCGCCTTGAAATCCTCAAAGGCTTGAAAGAGCCTGCGAAGAACTTCCCTCCGCAGGATGAAGGTGACGTCAATACGGTTGGAGTTTGCGTCAGCAGTATTCAGGAAGGTGTCGGACTGTCGCAATCGACGGTGTCCGATTACCTTGCGACGCTGCAACGGGTGGGTCTGGTGGAAGTCAGACGCATCGGGCAGTGGACCTACTACAAGCGGAACGAAGCAACCATCCGCGCTCTTGCCGATGCCATCGGAAAAGAACTGTAGTTTTTTTGTCCGAATATATCGAGAAATTGCGATATCCCTTTTTACCGAAATAAGGCACCAAAATGAAAGTCCAGACAATGAAAGCTCAAATCCTCAAATCCTTTGGCGGCCCGGAAGCCTTTGAACTTCAGGACGTCGCCATGCCCGTCCCGCAGGCCGGACAGGTCCTTGTCCGTGTCCACGCAACCTCCATCAATCCGCTGGATTATCAGGTCCGGCGCGGCGACTATCCCGATTACGTACCCCTGCCCGCCATTACCGGGCATGACGTTTCGGGCGTCGTCGAAAGTGTCGGCCCCGGTGTCACCAGCTTCGTTCCCGGCGATGAAGTCTGGTACACCCCGCAGATTTTTGACGGGGACGGAAGCTACGCCGAATACCATGTCGCTTCGGAAAAAATTATCGGCAAAAAACCGGCCTCGCTCAGCCACCTCGAAGCCGCCAGCCTGACACTGGTCGGCGGCACGGCGTGGGAGGCACTGGTGGTACGTGCGGGCCTTCGGGTCGGTGAAAGCATCCTGATCCACGGCGGTGCCGGCGGTGTCGGCCATGTGGCAATCCAACTGGCAAAGGCAATTGGCGCAAAGGTCTTTACCACCGTGCGCGAAGACAACTTCGAATTCGCCCAAAGCCTCGGTGCCGACGTCCTCATCGACTACACCAAAGAGGACTATGTCGATGCCATCCTGCGCGAAACCGATGGCAACGGGGTTGATGTCATCTTTGACACCATCGGTGGCAATACACTCGCCAAAAGTGCGGATGCACTCGCCCAGCTTGGCCGTGTCGTCTCGATTGTCGATATCGCACAGCCGCAGAACCTGATCGAAGCCTGGGGCAAAAACGCCAGCTACCACTTCGTGTTCACCCGCCAGAACCGGGGCAAGCTTGACGAACTGAGCACGCTGATCGAACGCGGCCAGCTCCGCCCCCATGTCGGTGCCGTCTATTCACTGGCCGACATCCCACTTGCCCATGCCCGGCTGGAGAACCCCGATAACGGCCTCCGGGGCAAAGTTGTGATTGCAGTTGACCCGTCAGCTCATCCTGCAAGTGCGGACTCTTAACCGTTGAACTTATTTTAAAGGTGCAACCATGATTTATGAGGTCGCCCAGCTGCCCGTTTACAAGGAGCAGACTGAATCGTTCCGGCAAGCCTTCGCCAAAGTTGTTCCGTTGCTTATCCGCGCGAAGGGTTACCGCGGTCACCTTCTGTCGCAGGGGATTGAAACACCCGAACGCTTCCACCTGATCGTGCGGTGGCGCTCACTCGAGGATCACACGCCGGGCTTTGAGGAGAGTGAAGACCATCAGACGTTCATGACGGGCCTGGAGCAATATTTCTCGGAAGAACCGCAAGTCTATCATATCGAAGGCGCAGCTTTTGCCGCAAGCGAACATGATGACCCGATCAAAAACAACGCCGGCATTCCGACGGATTTGTGGTCATAAAACAATCGGGTGGCTGTTGGATCTTCTGACAGCCACCCGTTTCCTGAACGCAAATTCCATTGTCACATCAGTTGGCAATGAACTTCAAAAGGTCGGCGTTAAGTACATCCGCATTTACGGTCAACATGCCGTGAGAAAATCCTGGATAAGTTTTCAAGGAACCGTTCGGCAGCAATTTAATGGCTTTCATAGCTGAGGCAGCTATCGGCACAACCTGATCGTCCTCACCATGTAGTACCAAAGTTGGCACGTTAATCGCTTTGAGGTCGTCGGTCAGGTCTGTTTCCGAAAATGCCTTGATACCATCATAATGTGCTTTGGCACTGCCCATTATGCCCTGACGCCACCAGTTTTGGATCACGCCTTCGCTCGCAGTCATACCTTCGCGATTGAATCCAAAGAACGGACCGGACGGAATATCGCGGAAGAACTGTGCGCGGTTGCTGGCCAAAGCAGCTCGGAAGCCGTCGAAAACTTCGATTGGCGTGCCTTCGGGATTGTCCTTGGTCTTCAACATCAGCGGTGTGATGGCTGCAACAAGAACAGCCTTGGCCACCCGACCTGCGGGCTCTCCATGTCGTGCTACATACCGGGCAACTTCGCCGCCGCCTGTGGAGTGGCCGATGTGAACAGCGTTGCGCAAATCAAGTGCTTTAGCGACAGCGAATGCATCTGCTGCGTAATGGTCAATATCCTGGCCTTCGGAAACCTGTTCGGATCGACCGTGACCACGACGGTCATGTGCCACAACACGATAGCCCTTCGACAGGAAGAAGATCATCTGTGCATCCCAGTCATCCGCACTGAGCGGCCAGCCATGGTGAAACATTATAGGCTGGGCGTCTTTGGGGCCCCAGTCCTTGTAGAAAATCTGTACGCCATCGTCAGTCGTGATGTAGCCCATGGTGTCTTCTCCTGCTGGAAGATGCTGAATGGTGGGGGGGGCGCGGCATGCGAAGTGCCCCACGGAATGGCTAAACTTGCGGCAAAAGCTGTTGCAGAGATGAGTGCATCTCGTCGATTTAATATGAGCTTGGGGGCGTCAGCTGGCATGAAGTAACTCCCGGAGTAATTCAAAAGCTGAAAAGCAGACGGGGGGATTCCTGACTTTTACAAGCAGGTAATGACGCCTGGCCGTCTAATAGCCGTTTGTGAAGACTTCTTCAGAGGTCGAGAACGCGAACCACAAGGGTTCAAAATCAAGTTTCGATTCACGTGCGAAAAGCAGGCACGTGGTCATGCGTTATTTTCCGCAAGTTCTACAAAAATATTGATATCACTTGATCTTAAGGGGCGGTAGTCGGGCATGATTGAAAGCTGTGTCGCAGAAAACGCAACAGCATGCCACGCAACTTAACCGGTGTGAACAGGTTCAATTATCAGGAACGGTATTGTTTTGCTGTTTGGCAAATGGCAATGCAATGATGATTGCCGTACCGGGTTAAACTTCCGTATATCCGAGAATCCCGAGCCGGTGGCTCGGGATTCGTATCCAAGGCAATCGCGGGCGACTTTTTATAATTAAGATGACCTATTGGCGGAAGCGCAGGGGTGGCTGCATCGTTTTACGCGCGCATCCAGTCACTGATGCGTTCTGCCAGCATGATAACGGTTGGATTGGTTGCAACCGAAGGTACATCGGGGAAGCTGGATGCGTCCGCAACCCTCAAATTTCCAACACCGTTCACGCGTCCTTGATAATCGGTCACCGCATGCGGGGAGTTGTGTCCACCCATAGGTGCCGTTGACGTTGGATGGTGATAGATATCAAGTGCCTTTGGCAGCGAGGCCATGAGATCGGCGGAGCTAGTGAGGGATGCCCCCGGAACCAGTTCCTGAACAATAATATCGGAAAGCGGCCCCTGACTTGCGATCCGGCGGATCATCTCGATACCTTCAACCATTTTCTGCCGGTCCTCGGCTTCACCGAGAATGTTGAGGGCGATACGGGGTGATGTCGTCGCCTTGCGATCTCGCAAGGTCACAGTGCCGATGGATTTCGGGCGTGTTAATGCCAATGCAAGCATGAAAATGGCACCGGTTGGTGAAGAGGCCGGGTCACCATAATGCACCGCACTTACATGGAAATCACCTTCTCCTGGGGCAGCCTTTGAAGATTGCGCCCAAAGAATGGCGCCAACAGGCGGAACCGGAAGCCCAAGACGTTCCGGTTTTGCCGCCCAGATTGTGTAGAAAAACGGATGCTCCTGCAACCGTTGGCCCACCGGCAGATCGGCCATAACAGGAATATCCATCGCACGCAGGTTGTCGGCAGGGCCAACGCCTGATCGCAGCAGAATGGCCGGAGTTCCATAGGCTCCCGCCGAAAGCACAATTTCACCACCGGTAATGCGTTCTCCATTTTCGAGAATGATGGCTTCGGCACGTCCTTGGCGAATGTCTACCCGGTCAACAATCGCTTCGCTTCTTATGGTCAAATTAGCGCGCGCCCGAACAGCTTTGGACAAAAATGTCATGCCGGTATTAAGCCGCAGTCCCATACGGTTATTCATCGGATAAGGGCCGACACCCAAAGGCTGATTCCCGTTAAAATCATCGACTTTGGGAAAACCCGCCATCTGGGCGGATTTTATAAAAGCGCGCTGCATATCTGAAATTTCATCGTCCTGCAGCTGATGGATCGGCCACGGACCGTAACGACCGTGAAGTTCATCCGCACCATTTACCGTGCGCTCACTCTTCTTATAAAATGGTAAAACATCGGCAGCCGACCAATTTGGCAGCCCGGCCTTCGTCCAACGGTCGAAGTCGGATGCCGTCGCCCGCATTGCAACACCGGCATTCACTGCAGATGATCCTCCCAGAACCTTTCCGCGGGGTACTGGGAAAGACGTCTCACCCCATCCCGGTTCAGAGGTGAACCCCCAATCATGCTCGGAATCGCCACCAATGATGCTTTGCAGACGAACGGCGTCCGGATAACTCTCCGGCGCATACGACTTTCCAGCTTCGAGAAGCAGTACGCGTCTGGATGAATCTTCGCTCAAACGACTGGCTAAAACGGCACCAGCCGATCCTCCTCCGACGATGATTACATCAAAGGAAGACGACTTATCATTCGTCTTCGCAAAAGCACCGTTATAGGTAATAGCAGCCAGACCGGCACCGGATGCCCCGATGATGAAATCCCGTCGATTAACACCTGTCTTGTTTTGTGTATCGCTCATGATATTGACCCTCGCCTCTCTCGATGTGGAATCTGCGGGACATCACAAAAGGCATATCCCTATCGAATGACGGTTCTTATAGATTTCCGACATCGCAAAAATATTGCAAGTGGCGCTGGTATTGTAGAAGGCTGTCTGTCGCTTCATTCCAGACAAGATGTCTTGAATTACTGCGTTCCCCTTAGGACAACAATTCGTCATGGGATTATCATGCGGTCACCATGGCATTGACCGACCATTGTGGATTATGCGCATCTCAACCGGGATAGCGCATAGTCAAAGAAATGCAGTCACGGTAAGGCTTGGCAAATGATCTAAATCTTGTCTGCCAAACATTGAGAGATGAAATTAACAAACGCGCGCACACGTGCCACCTTCGTTCGTGATGACGGCCACACAATCGAGACAGTGCCGCGATTGTCTGTAAATTCATCCAGTATGGATACCAATCGTCCAGCTTCGATATCCTCGGCAACGAGGTAACGCGGTGCCTGTACAATTCCGAGCCCGGCCAGTGCGGCTGAGGCAAGAGCCCCCCCATCATTGAGCACAATCCCCGGCTTGACGATCATCCCGCGATACTCACCTTTAAATGCCCATTTCTCAGGGAGACCCGTCGTCGGGAAGCGGTATAAAACACAGCAATGATGACCAAGGTCTGCGGGCGTTTGAGGCGTGCCGTGTTTCGCAAAATAGCTGGGTGAGGCGCAGGTAGTAAAGGCGTGCGGCCCAATCCGGCGGGCATGAAGATTGGAATCTTCAAGGTCTCCCAAGCGAACCACCAGATCATATCCGCCTTCAATCAAGTCAACTTTCAGATCATCGAGAGAGATTTCCAGCGTCACATCCGGATAGTCGGCTGCGAATGTACCAAGAGCGGGCAAGACAATGCTTCGCCCCATGACAGTTGGTACGCTGATCTTAAGCCGCCCTTGGGGCGTATTTTGTGCGCTGAGTAGCTCCAGTTCCGCTTCCTGCAGGTCACTTAGAATACGGAAAGCATATCGGTAAAGGATTTCCCCTTCGCCCGTGAGAGTGAGCGAGCGTGTCGTTCGCGTTAGCAATTTGACGCCAAGCCTCTGCTCGAGCCGGTCGACCGCTTTACCGACCGCAGATGCGGAGAGACCAAGCTTACGCCCTGCCGCCGCAAAGCTTCCCAGCTCCAACGTGACAGAAAAGGCCACAAGGCCGCTCAAGGATTCCAAAGAAGTTATTGCTGACATATTGTCCGCAATGATGAGACACGGAGCCCTCTTCCGTCAAGGAGTTCTTCGTTGGATAGTTGATGGCGCACGATCTATGCCGCCAAGGAGGAAATTGATGAGAATCTCATTAGCTGTCACCTCCAGTATCAATAGATTTGCACCATCACAGGCATCCGTATTGGAGTTTTTCAATGTCTAGGCAGCTTAACCATTCCCTCATGGCGCGGTTGAAAAAGACCACGCGGATATGGCTCGCCGTTTATCCAACAGTGCTTGTTTTCTTAACGATATTTGGTGATGCGCTTAAAGAATTTCCGTTTCCCATGGGAGTTCTCGTCTCGACACTTGTCGTCGTCATCATTGTCTCGAATATCACCGATCCCCTTGTCGGGAAGGTTTTTTGCCATTTTGGGCGTACTTTTCGCAAACCCGGCCTTCACTCCAAAGCCGCTCCTATGGCCAACAACACCGCGCCAGTTGAACGTTCTGCTCCATCAGACAATTAAAAGGGATAACGACAATGACGAACAACGACAACAAGGTCGCCATCAATGCCCCGGGCAAGTCTGGCATGACGGTTCAGGCAACAGCATTCAACTGGATCAACGGTGTCCAGACAAATGACGGGGAATTGAAGCCATCGATTGATCCGGCCACCTACGATACCATTGGATATTATCCGGACAACGGCCTAGAGGCAGCGAAAACTGCAGTTGCGGCAGCCTCAAAGGCTTTTAAGGAAACGACTTGGGCGTGTGATCATGAACTGCGAGCGCATGTTCTAAATCAGCTAGCCGCTGCATTCGAGCGTAACCGCGATCGCCTTATAGAAATCCTGTCGCTTGAAAACGGCAAGGTGAAAGTTGAAGCTGCCTTCGAAGTCGATATGATCCCCAGCAAATTGCGTTATTCGGCGGCAACAGCTCTGCTGGAAAGCGGTAGAGCTGTTACGCCAAAACCAGGAAGCCTGTCTGTGATCCTAAAACAGCCGATGGGTGTTGCTGGCGTCATTGCGCCCTGGAACTCTCCTGCGGTTCTGACCATTCGCTCTCTGGCACCAGCACTCGCAGCTGGATGCACTGCTGTCATCAAGCTTCCGGCACAAATCGCGCAAGCTGCCAGTGTCATGGCGGAAATCATGGCCGAGGCCGAGGATCTTCCGAATGGTGTAATCAACCTCTTCTTTGAAAGTGGTCCGGAAGGATCTGCGTATTTGGTCGAAAGCCCGGATGTTCCCGCGATTAGTTTCACTGGCAGCACCGGCACAGGCCGCGCCATCTGCGCAATTGGTGCCAAACGGATGAAGCGTTTCGGGATGGAGCTTGGCGGCAAGACGCCGGTCATTCTGTTCGATGATGCCGATATCGATGCGGCCCTGCCCGTGATTGAGAAGGCGCTGACAGTATTTTCCGGTCAATTTTGTATGACCGGTTCACGTCTGCTTGTTCAAGAGGGCATTTTTGAACATGTGCGCGATGCGCTTGCCCAGCAACTAACCGATGTGAAAGTTGGTCCGGCAAGTGACCCCTCAAGCGATATGGGGCCACTGATTGATCGAGAGAATGTCTTGCGGGTAGACGAGGTGGTCAAGAACGCCATTTCGGAGGGAGCAAACGTTATTGTACGTGGGGGGCCTGTTTGCGCCGGACCGCTTGCAAAAGGTGCTTTTTTCCGGCCTGCATTGTTGGAAGTTAACGACAATAGCCTGTCGATTCTTCAGGAAGAGACATTTGGTCCTGTCCTGACTATTCAGCGTTTTCATGACGAGGCAGAAGCCATTCAGCTTGCAAATGACAGCGAGTTTGGTCTTGCTGCCAGCGTCTGGACGCGTGACGTCGACCGTCCGTTGAAGGTGGCGCAGGCGCTTGAGGCTGGCACCATATGGATCAATGACTGGGCCAAGGTCTATGACAATACCGAGGAAGGCGGCTTCAAACAGTCAGGCCTTGGGCGGCTTAACGGCCTCGCTGCACTCGACGACTTTATCGAGTATAAGCATATTGCCCTGAAGCCCGGTCTTCATAGGGGCTGATGACGTCACATGATTGATGTCGAAAGGGGCCAAGGTCGTTGCTTTCAATTGCGAAAATCTTGGTCGCCATCTGCAGGGGGCAGGGCAGCCCTTGCCAAGCATCACGATCCTTTGGGTAAGACAAGAACTGTACTTGGCGTATCGCGAGGATACAGCAAGAAAATCGGAACTTATGGTATGGGGCATGTCCCCATACCAGTCCGGTGAACGACAAGGCTGTTAGTTTTGCTCTTGAGGCGCATCAGAGGTATTTGGGCCAGTTCGATACTTTGCCAAAATGCTGTCAAAGAAACCACTCTGGCGGATTGTCTTCAGACCAGCATTCAAATGATCCAGAATAATTTCCGGGGCCTCGGTCTTGCGGGAAATGCAGGAGTAATGGGAACTGGTCGATATTACCTTGGTCCTTATTCTTTCTACATCAGGGAGTCCGTCCTCATCTCCATTGAGCAGGTAATAGTCCATAGGGGGGCGAAACGTTAAGGCTGCGTCAATTCGATTTGAGTTCAAAAGGTTGACCAGCGCTTTTTCGCTATTGGCAATCATGACATCAAACTTTGCTTTGCGCGCGTACACCTCCAGACTGTATCCATTCACAACACCAACGGTCAGCTTGGACGCGTCTTCGGTGTCGATCATGTCAAAAACCTGTTCATTGGTGCTATACATGGCGATCTCTCCGTCGCCAAGTGGATCAGAATATAGGAATTCTGCGTCTCTTTCTGGCAGGTAGCTACAAGAACAAAGCCCATCAACATGACCTGCACTGGCAAGAAAATAAGCCCTTTTCCAAGGATAGAACGGTGTAAGGAGTGTGATGTCGCGTGTGGCAAATGCGGCACGCAAGATTTCAACATCAAATCCGGGCATGACGTTGTTGTCAGCGATCATCGCGGCAGGGAACGGATTGCAGGCAAGTGTCACGGTCTTGCGTTCACTGGCGGATGAGCCCAATGAACTATCTGCCAGTGCCGCACCGATCAATGTGCTGATAAACGTAATCGTTAATGCGGTAAAGATTGCAGCATTTTTTCCAATCCAATTGGAACTTAACTGATTTTTGGCTTTCTGAAGGAATGGGGTCATATCATTTAACTGCAATCAAATGATCAACTTTTGGGTTTGTTTCGCCCAGATGCAAGCGGTTAACCTTTTCCTGAATATCGCGATCCGCGCCAGACACCCGTTTGTGATGACGTAAGTGTTCTATCCATGAACCTTCCGACCATGTTTCGACAAACAGGTCGTGATCAGTGCTGTCCTGATGAAGCCCCCAATGGTATGCGCCATGGCGCTGGCGG
The DNA here is from genome assembly GCF_000714555.1 of Thalassospira permensis NBRC 106175. Taxonomy (NCBI): domain Bacteria; kingdom Pseudomonadati; phylum Pseudomonadota; class Alphaproteobacteria; order Rhodospirillales; family Thalassospiraceae; genus Thalassospira; species Thalassospira permensis. Next base: position 428,697 of record NZ_AUNC01000001.1, read on the forward strand.
GCTTTGCGCATTTCAGTCATGAGCTGCTGGAACGTCTCATGATCTTTCGAGTTGATCCGATAGGAAATCCTGATCATGACAGGGCCGCGATCCTGTTCGGCACTTTCAGACAGGATTGGTTCGGGCCAGTGCATTGACGGGCTCAGATCAAGATCGGCACCCTGATTAAGCCGGATGCGCATTGTTGCGATCATCAGAATGATTGCTCCAACCCCAGCAGTCAGCAAAGCCATCTCAATCGAGAACTGTTCGGCAAGCCAGCCCCATGCCACGCTACCAGCTGACATCGAGCCGAAAAATAGCGTCAGAAACACAGACAAACCCCGAGCACGCACCCAGTCAGGCAAAGCGGTTTGCGTGGATACATTCAACGAAGATAAAACTGCTATCCATGACGCCCCGGCAATGAAGGAGGCCATAACAGCCACGACTGGATGCTGAACCAAAGCGAAGCTCAACATCACAAGAGCTGTCCCGGTCGTCCCGGCCATAACGGTTTTGTCTGGACCAAGCCGTGCCTTGATTTTGGGTAGAACAATGGCGCCGGCGACAGCGCCCGTGCCAACACTGGCGAGCAGAATTCCATATAGCTGTGCCCCGCCTGCCAGCATGTTGCGCGCAATCAGTGGCAACATCGCCCAATAGGCGCTGGCAAACAAAAAGAACGCAACAGCCCGGATCAAGGTGGCGATCACCGGCGGGCTGTTAAATACATAGCGAAGACCAGCACGCATGGCCCCGGTCATGCGTTCTCGTGGCATGGTCTGGACATTCTCTTGAGGTTTCCAGAAGAACAGAACGCCAAGAATTCCAAGAAAGCTGAGTGCATTGAGCGCAAACGGAGATACCAGACCTGCGCTGACAATCAGAAAACCGGCCAATGCCGGACCAATCGCGCGACTGACGTTGATGCCCATGGAATTGAGCGCAATCGCAGCGCCCAGGCGTGGTTTATCAACCAACCCCGGAACGATTGCTTGCCATGCAGGTGCCATCAATGCTGCACAGGTTCCCATCAAGAATGTAAACAGGATCAGGATCGAAGGCGTCACCAATTGCAGATAAACCATCGCAGAGAGTGCTGAAGCCAAGCCGGCCATTACCAGATTGATGGAAATCAGTAATTTTCTGCGATCCATTAAGTCCGCAAGCGCCCCGGCAAAGATTGCAAACAGGAATACGGGCAATGTGGTCGCTGCCTGCACCAGCGAGACAACCAGAGGCGAGGGGGACAGCTCTGTCATGAGCCAGCCTGCGCCGACATCGTGCATCCATGTGCCGATATTCGATATGACGGTTGCCACCCACAAAAAGGCGAATGCCCTATGCCGAAACGGTGCCCATGGACCTGTGTCAACTGGTTTGGTTTCGTTCATTTTTCCTCTTCCTGATGAAGATGGCAATGCGCTTTGATCCCCTAATGCCGCAAAGCGCACTAAATGCGTCGGGATGTTTTTTCGGACAGAATTGCTACAAGAGCGAGCCCCGCAATGATCGCAACATGCTCAAAAAATATGTTGCTTTGTGCGGCGCGCTCCGCCTCTGGAAAAGTCCAGTACGCATGTGCAGTGAGTGTCGCCACAGCGGTAAATACTCCCAATGCGACAGCGGCCAGCCACACTTGGCGCCCCAGGATGATGGCAATAGAGCCGCCCAGTTGGAGAAGGATAATGCCCGCTGCAAGTGGTGCCGCGGGCGAAAGTCCGAAATGGTTCATCTCACCTATCGCTGCCGCCCAGTTGAACAGTTTTGTCAAACCAGAAAGCCAGAACGGACAGGTCAGAGCAACCCGGATACCCAATTCAAATATAACGCTGTTTAACAACTTCGAGATGGGGGCTGGCGTCATGACATTGTTCTCATGGTAAAGGAAACGAAAATTGTCAGTTATGCAGAAACAAACCTGGTTCGGTGCACCGGTTTCCAAATGGAATTGACTGGCGCACCAGGGGGTTATGACTTTGTTTCAGGTGATGCTGGGCCACAGTTGGTTTGAGCACCTTTGGCATCACTTGCTACACTAAATGATTTGCCATGCAGGCAGTGTGCAGCGGCTTCTTGGACAGACATCCTGTCTTTGGCCCAGTTCACCGCAGTTTCACCGGCCAGCATACCAAGCAGTCCAAGGAGTGCGATGACGGGTGGGGCCGGGGATCGGGTTCCCAGCAGCGCATAAATCACACCAACACCAAGCCCGATCCCAAGTGAAACGAGATAAGGGGAAACAGTCATTCTCTTCTCCTTTGCTATACCGCGAAGCAGGAACAACCCAGCGCACCCCAGAAAGATTTGCTGTCTGCAACCGGGATTGGATTGTTCCATGCAATGCCATGGTCGTGGCCGTGAACGCCGCAACCGTGCGAACAACCATCGTGGCAGGCACGTTCATGTGTCGAGGCTTCAGGACGTTGGGCCGGGCTTTGTTGATGCAAAACCGGACTCCAGGATGGCGATGCCGGTGGCAGTTTCGGTGAAAGGGACTGATAGTTGCCTTCGCCGTAAACCACTTTGCCGCCAACCATGGTCATGACCGAGTTGATCCGCCGGATTTCTTCGGGCGCAACGGCCATATAATCCGCCGACAGAACTGCCAGATCAGCATATTGCCCCGGCGCAAGCGATCCTTTGACGTCCGCTTCGCCCGAGAACCATGCCGAACCCTTGGTCCAGAGCATTAAGGCCGTTTCACGATCAAGAACGTTGTCATTCTCATAAAGTGGCATGCCGCCAACCGTTTTACCGGTCGTTAGCCAGTAAAGGGCAACCCACGGATCGTAAGACGCGACACGCGTTGCATCCGTTCCCGCCCCGACGGGCAGCCCCTGTTCAAGCATTTTGGCAATGGGCGGGGTCGCCATGGCGGCGTCTTTGCCGTAACGATTGACGAAATATTCGCCTTGGAAGGCCATACGATGCTGAATGGCAATGCCGCCGCCCAGTGACTTGATCCGTTCGATATTGCGTTCGGAAACGGTTTCGGCGTGATCGATGATGAACCGGGTTTTGAACGGGTTCTTGCCATTGACGCGTTCAAATACGCCAAGGAAACGGTCGATGGTTTCGTCATAGGTTGCGTGAATACGGAACGGCCATTCACGATCAGCCAGCAGTTCAACAATCGGTTCAAGTTCACTTTCCATCACCGGTGCCAGATCCGGACGCGGTTCAAGGAAGTTTTCAAAGTCCGCAGCCGACCAGGTCAGGTTTTCGCCCGCCCCGTTCATGCGCAGCATGTCGCTTCCAGCACCCGGTTCGGTCAGTTCGACCCAGCGTTCGTAATCGTTCAATTCCTTGCCCGCTGTTTGGGCAAAAAGGTTGTAGGCGATGCGAACCGTCATTTGCCCGTCGTCATGCAGACGTTGGATGACGTCATAATCGTCGGGATAATTTTGTCCGCCGCCGCCAGCATCAATCACACTGGTGATGCCAAGCCGGTTCATCTCACGCATATAGTGGCGGGTGGAATTGATCTGATCCTCAATCGGAAGCTTAGGCCCCTTGGCCAGCGTAGAATACAGAATCAAGGCAGATGGTTTCGCCACTAACAGGCCGGTTGGATTGCCCTTGGCATCCTTTTCAATGACACCACCGGGCGGGTTTGGCGTGTTTTTATCAAAACCAAGAACCTTGATTGCGGCCTGATTAAGCAGGGCCTGCCCATAAAGATGCAGGATAAAGACCGGGGTTTCGGGGGCGGCAGCATTGATTTCATCAAGCGTCGGCAAACGACGTTCAGCAAATTGGAATTCCGACCAGCCTCCAACGACACGCACCCATTGCGGTGCAGGCGTAACGGCCGCTTGGGCCTTAAGCATGCGAAGGGCATCGGCCACAGAGGGCACGTTCTCCCATCGCAGTTCCATGTTGTAGTTCAACCCGCCGCGAATAAGGTGGGTATGGCTGTCATTGAGTCCCGGAATGATGCGACGACCGCCAGCATTGATCATTTTGGTTTTGCCATCGGCAAGCTTGCGCATATCTGCTTCGGCGCCGATTGCCAGTACTTTGCCGCCGGCAATCGCAATGGCGTCGACTTCGGGATTTTTTGGATCAAGCGTCGTGATACGGGCGTTGTGGATGATTGTTTCGGCTGTCTTGCTCATCTCGGTACTCCCAGTTGATCTGATTGGCAGCGCACTGAGTGCTGTGCTTGCAGCAGCACCTTGAAGAAATGTCCGGCGTTTCATGCGTGTGACCTTTCAATACCAAGCCCCGCACCTGCCGCTCATGTACGCCCGTTCAGTGAGGTACTTGACTTGGAAACGGCACTGAGAGTTTGGCGTGACAGAGGGATTCGGAACGAAAAAACGCGGCAGATATTTTGTATCTGCCGCGTTTCCTTTATCGATCAGGAAGCTGCTTTCGGCGCAATCCGAGGACCATGTTCGACGCGTTCCGGCGCCTTGTGAACCATGGTGTAGGCGTAATCGACACCCATGCCATAAGCACCGGAATGTTCTTTCACCAACGCCATGACATCATCATAGGTTTCACGGTGTGCCCAATCGCGCTGCCATTCGAGCAGAACCTGCTGCCAGGTTACCGGCACCACACCAGCCTGAACCATGCGATCCATCGCATAATTATGCGCATCAACCGATGTGCCTCCCGAAGCATCGGCGACCATGTAGATTTCATATCCGCCTTCAAGCATTGCACAGAACGCAAAGGAGTTGTTGCAGACTTCGGTCCACAAGCCGGAAACGATCACTTTCTTGCGGCCGTTTGCAGCGAGTGCATCACGCACTTTCTGGTCATCCCAGGAATTCATCGAGGTCCGTTCGAGAAGCGGCGCTTCGGGGAAGACGGCCAGAAGTTCCGGATAGGTATGTCCTGAAAAGCTTTCGGTTTCGACGGTCGTGATCGTGGTCGGGATGTTGAAAATCTTGGCAGCCTTTGCAAGGCCAACGGTGTTATTTTTAAGGACCTGACGGTCAATCGACTGAACGCCGAATGCCATCTGAGGCTGGTGATCGATGAAGATGATCTGCGAATTTTTCGGGGTAAGAAGTTCAAGCTTTTCCATTTTAGGTCTCCTGTTTGATAAAACGACATTGCCTGCATGCAACAAGCGCGGGGGAAGGGCCGGGGACTAGGAAGTTGGGATCGCAGAAACGATCATCAGCACGCCAAAAACGACAAAGATTGCGCCGGTCAACGCACGCCCACGCCGGGCATGTTCCGGTTTTTGAAACATCCTTACGACGTGCCGCGCACCAATTGCGTAACCGCCCAGAACAACAAGCTTTGCAACGACAAACGTCAAAACCAGAAGTGCCAGAACAGCTGGGCCGCTCTCGGCGGGAATAAACTGCGGGAACAATGCCGCAAAAAACAGAACGGCCTTTGGGTTGCTGATCCCGACACCGAATGAGTGAAACCAGAGAGCCAAACCGTCGCGTCCACGTGCTATCTCAGCAGTCCCATCGGCCTCTTTCGGTTGGCCGACGGATCTGAGATACGTCCACCCCAGCCACAGGACATAGAACGCACCAAGCAAGCGCAGGCTGAGAAAAATCAGTGGATACGCTTCGAGTAAAGCACCCAAGCCGACCACCGAAAGTGTCGCCAGCAGTGCAATTGCGACAAGATCACCACTTAGTGCACCCAATGCGCGACGCCACCCAAAGGCAAGAGCATTGTTAACGAGAAACAATGTCGACGGACCAGGCGTCGCGCTTTGAGCTGCGCTGATCAAGATAAAAGCAAGATATGATGATAATTCCATTGCGCACCCAAGACAATAATTTGTTCAACGAAACAGAAAGGGTTAAAGTAACCCAATAGTTTTCCTGCCCTTTTGCAAAGCAGAGCGCCGTTTCCATTCTGACTCTCAAGAAGTGATGAAGAGCCGTGACAAATCCTCAGGCGTTCATCTGGAATCTGATCAGTCCATTATTTATCCCTAGCCGGGGGCAGGTGTGTTAAGCAGTTGCTGTTCCCATTGGAATGCGACACCACTAGCCCCGGCATGTTGCTTAAGTATCTCGGCAAGTTCGGGAATATGTTCTTCGCGCGCCCAGTCGCGTTGCCATTCGGAGGCCAGAGCCAGCCATGTCATCATATTCGCGCCTGCTGCGATCATTCGCTGGATAGCAACTTCATGTGCCTCGACTGAAACACCGCCGCATGCATCGGTTACGACCGTGACATCCCACCCTTCGCCAAGGGCCTGAATGGTTGGCATGGCAACACAGACTTCGGTCCACAGACCCGCTATAACAAGTTGCTTGCGGCCCGTTTCCTTGACGACATCTACCACTTTGGGATCTTGCCAGGTGTTGATCAAAGTACGGTCAATGATTTCCTGTCCCGGGAATACATCGGCAATTTGGGGAAAAATATTGCCGCCCTGACGTGCGATTACAGTTGTTAAGATGGTCGGTACGCCAAACGCCTTGGCAGCTTTTGCCAGCCCTACCGTGTTGTTCACCACCATATGAGGATCATGGCTGTTGAGGTTTGCAAGCTGGTAGGGTTGATGGTCGATCAGCACAAGTACTGAGTCTTCGGGGCGAAGGAGTGAATCAAGGCCATTGCGAATATTCATAGACTGTCCCTTCTGTTTTGTAATCAGGGCTCGTTTGCTCGAATTGATTTTTAGGTGCCCTATGAATCGACAGTCGCAGGTCTCTGGATAAGACACTAGTGCCCGTATATGATGTGCTGTGTCGCAACACGGGGAACACGAAATTGGACATAGAAGAATTAGAAACATTTGTAGAAGTTGCTGATTCCGGGGGAATTTCCCCTGCTGCGCGTCGACTGGGTGTGTCCAAGTCAATCGTCAGTCGACGGCTTTTGCGTCTGGAATCAGCGCTTGGTGTTCAGCTTCTGGCGCGCACGACCCGAGGTGCGGCACTTACCGAAGCCGGGACTACATTCCGCGAACATGCCGCGCGGATTCGTGATGAATTAGAGTTGGCGAAAGACACATTGCTGCCAACGGGTGAACTTTGTGGCCGGCTTCGTATCGCCATGCCGCTTTCGTTCGGACCGACACACTTTGCCCCTGTGCTTGCAAAAATGGCGCAACGCCATCCCCAGCTTCAGATCAATGCCTGCTATAGTGATCGCTTCGTAGACCTTATTGCCGAGGGGTTTGATTGCGCGATCCGATTGGGCCTTCTTCCCGATTCCAACCTGATTGCAAAGCACATTGCGCCGATCCATGGCAAGCTGGTTGCAAGCCCCGCTTACATCAAGATGCATGGCGCACCTGAAACGCCCGAAGACATTGCATTCCACCAAGCCGTTCTACAGGGTACAGAGTCCTGGCATCTGATGGACGGTGATAAAATCGTAACGGTGCAGCCGCAAGGGCGTTTCAAGTCCGATAATGGCATCGCATTGACTGCCGCTGCCGCAGAAGGTCTTGGCATTGGATGTCTTCCCAATTGCCTTACCCTCGAATACTTGGTTTCCGGAGCCCTCGTTCCGGTGATGCCACAATATCCCCCAAAATCCGGAGGAGCCTTTGTGGTGCGACCACCCGGAAGCTACCCGGACCGCAAGGTGCGCGTACTGACCGAAATGCTCATTGAGCATGTCCAGTCCAATCCCCATCTCTGGGAAGAATAGCCCTGGCTAGCCAGCAAGCGCCAACTCGGTCATCTCGGTCAGTATTATTCCGAGCAGACATTCCACTTCGTGCGACACAGTTAAGCGCATAGCGTGACTAGCGCAGCGAAAAAACATCCGCCAATGTGGGTTATCCTTCTGATCGGTAGTGCAATTTTGCCTGCTCGGCCTGGAAGGGCGCTAAGGACAAGTAAGGAGTGCGCGTATGAGTTGGAACCCCGCATTGCAACCGGGCTGCCCCGATGATGTAGATACTGACGCGATTGAGACACTCATTGTCCCGCGTGCAAGAGACCTTGGCGATTTCGAAGTTCGTCGTGCCCTGCCTGCACCAAAGCGGCAGATGGTAGGCCCTTTCATCTTCTTTGATCAAGCCGGGCCGGCCGAGTTCCTGACCGGTCAAGGGGTCGATGTAAGACCTCACTCGCATACTGGTCTTGGCACAGTTACGTATCTTTTTCGCGGTGATTTCCACCATCGCGACAGTACAGGGGCAGACCAGATCATCCGTCCTGGCGAATTGAACTGGATGGTTGCCGGGCGCGGTGTATCCCACTCAGAGCGGACTTCAGCGCAAGCCCGGTCCGGCCCCAACAGTTTGTCCGGCATACAGACCTGGGTCGCACTACCCGATCAGTATGAGGACATGGCACCGATATTCGAACATCATAACAAAGAGGCGCTGCCGATCATCGAGGATTCTGGCGTCACTGTTCGACTTATTCTCGGCAACGCCTATGGCAAATCTGCCCCCGCGACAATGCTCTCAGAAACCTTTTACGCCGATGTGGTGCTCGAAGCAGGAGGTCGATTGCCTTTGCCCGACAATCACGAGGACAGAGGCATCTACATCGTCGAAGGCTCAATATTGATCGCCGGACAAGAGTATCAATCATCGCAAATGATGGTCTTCCGCTCCGGAGACAAAATCACCGTATCGGCTGGTGAGAAAGGTGCTCGGATCATGATCCTCGGCGGCGCCACCCTTGAGGGTCCACGGTACATCTGGTGGAACTTCGTTGCCTCGTCAAAAGAGCGTATCGAAGAAGCCAAGGCCGAATGGCGCGCAGCAAACTGGGGCAAAGGACGTTTCGATCTCCCTATCAATGATCGTGATGAGTACATCCCCATGCCGGATTGAGCGGCGTTGAGGAAATACCTCAAAGACAGCCAAGTCGGTCCGGTGTTGCTTTAGCACTCATTTCGAAATGTCTTTTTCTGAGATCACAACCAGTAACCGCTGTACATCTATGAGATGGATACGCTCAGTTTCGCGCGGAGTAAATCAACATACCGTGTCGTGCTGCTGTGTCGTGAAATAGAGAATGCCAAGTTGAATATAGAAGACTTAGAAACATTCGTCGTGGTTGCCGATGCGGGTGGAGTTTCTCCCGCTGCAAGACGGCTAGGTGTATCCAAATCAATTGTCAGTCGCAGGCTCTTTCGGCTTGAAGCAGCGCTTGGTGTTCAGCTTCTTGCCCGAACAACACGCGGTGCTGCCCTCACTGAATCCGGGGTTGCATTTCGCGAACACGCCGCAAAGGTGAGTGCCGAAATCGAAATTGCGAGGGATACGATCATGCCCACGGGTGATCTTCGGGGGCGCCTGAGAATTGCCATGCCGCTCTCGTTGGGACCAACACATTTTGCCCCCGTTCTTGCGAAGATGGCGCAACGCTATCCCCAGATTCAGTTACATGCTTGCTATAGCGACCGGTTTGTTGACCTTATCTCCGAAGGTTTTGATTGCGCGATCCGGGTCGGCTACCTTGAAAATTCCAATTTGCTCGCTAAACGCATTGGGCCCGTCTATTTGAAACTTGTCGCAAGCCCGTCTTACATCGAGACACATGGAGCGCCAGAAACGCCCAAGGAACTCATGGCGCACCAAGCCCTTATGCAGGGAGCAGAGTCTTGGAAATTTATGGATTGTGACAGGGTCGTCACGGTCCAGCCACAGGGGCGTTTTAAATCCGACAACGGCATCGCTCTTACCGCTGCGGCAACAGCCGGGCTTGGTATTGCCTGCCTTCCTGACAGCTTGATCTGTGAATATTTGAGATCGGGTGCCCTCATTACGGTTATGACTGGGTATCCTCCGCCGCCTGCCGCGGCGTATGTTGTCCGGCCACCTGGGCAGCACCCTGTAAGAAAAATCCAAGTGCTTACCGAAATGCTGATTGAGCATCTCGAACAAAATCCGTGTCTTCGAGGGAGGGCTGAAAATTGAGAGCAAAGCTCTGACTAACGCGTAGAACCAAATCTCAAAACGAATAAGAATTTATCTATGCAGAATTGAGCCGAACTGAAAAAAGGTTCCTTACTCTAAATGCCATGAGGCACAGCGGCAATTTGTCATTTTGCTCAATTCAGAGGGTATGACGAACCATATGTTTGAAATTGTCAGCTTTTCTGTCAATTCTGCAGGTTTTTGTCATCTTTGGTGACAATCGATGACAGCTTATCTGGCAATCGAAAATGCTAACCAATTGATTTTTCAAGAAGTCGAATGTCACCTTTTGTGGCACCTGACATCCATCCTGTTGTCGAGTGCCACAAAAGTTGAAATTTTCGCCAGAAAAGATGAAGCTCGTCGAATACAGTCTCCGGTAAGATGTATCAATCAGCATAGCCTTCTTTTCGCGTAGTCCCTTCCGACGGATGCATTCGGTGATGCTCCGGGTGCTATTTTCCACGCACAATATGCTCGTATATTGCGAATAGTCGCATAGCCCATCCGGCTTTAAGTTCTCAGAAAACATTTCCAACGCAATCGTTCGACTTCAAACAAGGGTTCTTGCTTGAATGTTACCTGTCTGGTCCCAACTCAAGGTCTTTTAGGTATAAGTTTTGAAGCCGAAATAACTAACGTGGTCAAAAAATAATTTGAGGCAAATCGAACATTTAATAGGCGAAATTTATGCCAAATAAATTCCCTTACCTTCTTTAGATATTGAGGGAATTTGTTGCTTATTTTTGTCCAAATATGCAAGCGACGATTTGGTCGCGGTCCGGCATGCGTGTTCCTTATTCATTTCTTGTGGTGCGCAGATGCAGTGCCCGTTCCCAATTCAATGATTTCGGCTGTGATTTCTTCTTGACGGACTTGGCGCAATCTGGCTTGAAACAGATCAAGTTCGCGTTCGATTTGGCTTGCTGCAGCCGACATTGCTTCCAGTCGCGCTTCGTTTTCGGCCGCAAATGCGTGCAGGCAAGACTTGCAAACCAGAGCATGAAAGTAATCAGCGCTCAGGCTATCGAGCAAGGCTGCTTTCGGGAGCTGCATCATCGGTGGCCGCGAGGCATGAGATGCGAACTCGGTCAGATCAATTGGAAACAGACTGTGCCGGACGATTTCGGGTCTTCCTGAATGCCATGTGGAATAGATGACATCAAGGCTGTCAATCTTGCCGACTTCGACGCTGCCATAGATGGCCTTGGTGATATTGTCCGCCATTTTCGGAATGCCCGGTGTGTGGGAGGGCATTGCCGTGCTCCAGAAAGGATAAATCCCGCGTGTCCTTGCGATGGATAAACCGCGCGTTCCAATCAAAAACAGGGTTGCTTTTTTAAGGTCTTCAGCAATTTTTTCGAGAACATGTTCACTGAAGGCACCGGCAAACCCCTGCTCGGCGCAGAAAACAAGAAGCCCCTTACCAGTGTTGGCAGGTATCTTTGTTGTCGGTCGGTGTTCCTCCGGGGATAGGGTGCTTCGCATGGCATTTGCGATCGTGGATGCATAACCGTCGACGGCTTTGATATGCTTCCTTGCGTCTCTGGAACGTGCTGCTGCGATGCCTTTCATGGCATTGACAACAGCGCCAAGCTGACGAATGCCTTCAATCCGCTCACTGACATCTGCCAAACGTTCGGTCATGCTTTTTCACCGGTTCTCTCAGGATTGTGGCTCTCAATATCATGTGACGTGTCATTTTTGATGGCGGATAACGAAGACGCAAGGCCGGTCATTGCTGCGATCAGCATGGCGCGGGCAGCTTCGTCCAGATTGCCTGTTTCGGAGATGACACGCACGCTTTCTGCTGCGTCACTGTCCAATATGGCGGGCAGCCGTTCGCGGAATGCTGTGACGGCCGAAACAGGCAGGGGATCAAGCAACCCGGATTGCACGGCGATTAGCAGGGCAACCTCGTCGACAAGCCGGAATGGTGAGTGTTGTGACTGTTTCAGAGCTTCGCGTATCCTGGCACCACGCGTTAATTGTTGGCGTACACGCCCTTCGGGCATTCCTCCAAAACGTGTAAAAACTTCCAGTTCCAGAAATTGCGCATAATCAAGCCGCAATGAGCCCGCTGCTTCCCGTAATATTGGTGCCTGGGTCTTGCCGCCAACCCGGCTGACACTGAGCCCTACATCAACAGCAGGTTTCTGGCCCTGATGGAACAGGGCGGAATCAAGCACGATCTGGCCATCGGTAATCGAAATCAGATTGGTCGGAATAAAGGCCGATAGATTGCCAGCATCTGTTTCCGCGATCGGGAGTGCTGTCAGCGAACCGCCGCCAAGATCCTTTGATAGTTTTGCCGCACGTTCAAGAAGGCGCGCATGAATATAAAAAACATCCCCAGGATAGGCTTCGCGACCTGGAGACTGGCGGGTCAGAAGGGCTATTTCACGATGTGTTGCTGCATGCTTTGATAAATCGTCGATCACAACAAGGGCATGTTTTCCCTGATCGCGAAAGTATTCCGCCATGGTCATGCCAGCATAGGGGGCAATCCACTGCAATCCGGGGGCGCTCGCCGATCCGGCAACGAGAACGATACAGCGTTCAAATGCGCCTTCGGATTGCAGCGCATCAATGGCGCGGCGCACGCTGGATGTTTTCTGCCCTACGGCGACATATATGCAAATCATATCGCTTGCGTGTTGGGCAATCATGGCATCGATTGCCAATGTTGTTTTGCCGGTCGAATGATCGCCAACGATCAATTCGCGCTGCCCCCGGCCAAGCGCAAATAATGTATCTACCACCAGCATCCCGGTCTGTACCGGTTCGGTAACAAGATCACGTTCTATGATTGATGGAGCAGGGCGTTCGATAGGCATCCTTTCGGTGGTGGATAGCTCATCCTTGTCATCAAGCGGGCGGCCAAGAGGATCGACAATACGACCAAGCAAGGCATCGCCGACAGGAACCTGGATGATTTCACCTGTACCAAATACCGCGTCTCCCGCTTCGATTTCGGTTGCGGCATCAAGCAAGACGCAACCGATAAGATCCGGATCAAGAACCCGGGCAAAGCCAATCTGCCCGCCCTGGAAACGCAGCACCTCGTCAAGGCGAACATCGCGCAGGCCGGAGATCATCGCGACACCATCGCTAATTTCTTCGACTCTTCCTTTGTGTTCCGTGCGGGGGCCCAAGGGGACATTTTCAATCGCATGCCGCGCCGCAATGCGCCAATCGGGATCATCAGGCAGCATTTTTTAGCTCCTTCAGAATCCCGGCAAGATCGGATTGCCAGCTGTTATGCAAAATGAAATGCGCGGTTCGGATTTCCATTCCGGCAATCAGTTCTGGATCCGTCATGAATGTAATATCAGGCGTACCGCCAAGGGCCTTGTGGATGGCGTTGCTGAATTTGGTCCGATCGGCATCCTCAAGCGCATATGCGCTGACCAGATCAAGGCCGTCTGCGTTCTGCGCCAATGTTGTGCGCTCCGCCTCTGGCAAGTTTGCGATACTATCGAGAAGCAATTGGAAAAATGCCTCCTGAACGATTGCCGTATTAAGAGTTTGCAGCAGTTTTGATGCAATTTCTGTGGCAAGTTCAGCCGCCTGTGTGACCGTTTTCTTCTGTGCGGCATCTGTCGCGCGGGCGATTGAAATTTGTGCTGTTGCGACGATTTTTTCCGTTTTTTCGTGCGCTTCGAGAAGTGCGGCCTTGGTTGCGTTATCTGCATCTTGTCTTGCGGCAAGCAAGATGGCTTCGCGTTCCGCAGCGATGCTTTTGCGTTCTTCTGTCAATTCGGCACGTATTGCATCCGCTTTGGACTGAGCTGCCTTTGCGGCATCAAGCATTGCCTGTGATGCTTCTTTGCGCTTTGCGATTGCATTGGCAACCGGCCGCCAGAATACACGAGACAATAACCACATCAGGATCAGGACATTGACCGCCTGCAAGCCAAGGGTCCACCAGTCAATTGTCATTGGATCATCCCAGCAACGGATTGGCGAACAGCAACAAAAGCGCGATCACCAGGCAATAGATTGCGGTTGTTTCTATCATTGCAAGGCCAACGAAAAGGGTTCGTGAAATGGTGTTTGCGGCTTCTGGCTGACGGGCAATCGCATCCATTGCGGCGGCAACTGCGCGACCTTCGGCCAGTGCCGGGCCGATTGCCCCGAATGAAACGGCAAATGCCGCACTTACGATACTGGCGAGGTTAAGGTAATCCATCACATGTCCTTTTGTTCGGGAGGAAGAGGGATCGTCTTTTCTGTGGGTTGACGTGTGCCGTCTCGGACGGCCGACGTGATGAAGACCATCGCCAGCACAGCAAAAATATAGGCCTGCACCAGTCCGGTTAGCAGATCGAGTGCGATGAGTGGGATCGGAACGATGAAACCTGCCAGGGTTGCAACAATCCCGATGACGAATACTCCGCTCATCACATTGCCAAACAGACGTACGAACATGGAAAAAGCCCGCGTTACACTTTGGACCATGTTCAGCGGGATCATTACCGGATTTGGTGCTGCGAAAGATCGCAGATACCCGCCAACCCCGGCACCTTTGATGCCAAACCAGATAACAGACAGGAAAACCAGCATCGCTAATGCCGCGTCTGTCTCAAGTCGTGCTGTCGGTGGTTCAATTCCCGGCACAAGTGATGACCAGTTTGCGATCAGGATGAACAGGAACAGCGATCCGATAAAACTGCGATATGGGGCCGGCTCTGCACCGCTTGTTTCGCGAATTTGGTTATCTATGGTGTCGACCAGAAGTTCCAGTGTGGCCTGGCGTTTGGTTGCAATTAACGCAAGTCGCCGTGTCAGAAGCATGGAACCAACCACCAGGATGATCATGATTACCCATGTGGTGACCACGGCCGCCGTAACGGGTATTGGGCCGACATAAAAAAGAGGAAGCGTTTCAAGAGGCGACTTCACGGCCGGGCTCCCCATTTTATTCGGATGATCATTTCGCGCCCGCCGATAACGCCTGCCAAGGTTACCAGAATTCCGAACCCGCCAGCTTGGAGAGCAAGCGCAAATCCACAAACCAGAAGAGCCAGCCTGCCAATCGCCAAAGCAATGACAAGCATCGGTCTTTGGCCTGATACAATCATGTCAGCCGTTATGCGGATGGTGCAGAAATAAACGATACCCATGGCAAACCCACCCGAGAAACAGACAGGCAACAACAGAAGTATTGGCGATACATCGGAATTAATCATTGTGTGTTCATCCATTTCCATGCAGTCCAGCCCCCAATTGCCAAGCCGACGATCAGCAATGGTCCTGTCCAGAAAATGCCCGTACCAAACTGTTTGTCGATCCAGTGTCCCAAAAAAAGTCCACCCAATGTCGGTACAATAATGATCCAGCCCAGCACCCCGATTTGGGCCAATCGTCGACCGACTGACATATCGCCTTCGCGTAACCAGCGATCATGCCGTTCGCGTCGCCGCCTTACTTCCCGAACAAGCGGGTCTTCTTCCGGTGGCTGCGGAAATCTATCGGGTGCTTTGCTCACCGGAATGTTTCCTTATGCATGCCAGGACGCAGGCGGCTGATGATCTGTCGAATGGCATGCATCTGAAGACGCATCGTTTCAACATGCTCGACGCGTTCTTCGTCGGCTTCGGAATGAAATCTTTGTAAAACTTCCTGATCGAGAGTTGCCAGATCGTCTCCGGTGACAGCTTCGCGGGTCGCAATGTTGATTTTTGTACGTTCACTTACAGTCATGACGCCGTTACGCACGGCGCAAAACCGGTCCTGACCTTCGACGCGCCAACTGACAATGGAAATTGCCAATGCCGTCAGAAACGGCGCATGCCCGGGCAGGATACCAAAACTGCCACTTTCATCTTCGGCATGAAGGCTATCGATTTCTTCATCAACGACGATTGAAAGCGGTGTGATGATCGTCAACCTCATCGTCATGATCTGGCCTCGCGATCGCTGGCATCGGTGGCGGTTGCTTTTTCTTCTTTCGCACGGGCTTCTTGGAGTGTTCCGACCATATAAAGCGAACTTTCAGACCAATCGTCTGTTTCCCCGTCCAGGATTGCCCGGCATCCTGCCAATGTATCGGAAAGGGCAACGCTTGTGCCCGGCGTGCCTGTAAAAGCCTGTGTGACCATGAAGGGTTGGCTTAGGAAACGCTGTAGCCGGCGTGCCCGTTTAACGGTCTTTCTGTCCGCAATTCCCAGTTCCTCGATGCCGAGCAGAGAGATAATGTCGGTCAGTTCCCTGAACCTTGCCAGTGCCTGACGGACTGCTTCGGCAGTTTCATAATGATCTTTGCCAACGACCAGCGGGTCCAGCAACATCGAGGAAGAGGCAAGAGGATCAATCGCGGGATAGAAACCTTCGGCAGCTTGCGCGCGCGACAGCACAACGACACAATCCATATGGCTTGAAATTGTTGTTACGGCGGGGTCCGTAAAATCATCGGCGGGCACATAGACCGCTTGAATAGCGGTAACTGCCGCTCCGGCAACCGATGCGATGCGTTCCTGAAGTCCGGCAACTTCGGTTGCCAGTGTCGGCTGATAGCCAACGCGCGATGGTAAACGTCCCAAAAGGCTTGATACCTCTGCTCCTGCCTGGACAAAGCGAAAGACATTGTCCATCAACAACAGCACATTCTGGTGCTTCTGATCGCGAAAATATTCCGAAACGGTCAGGGCGGTAAGCGGGGTGCGCCAACGTGCGCCGGGTGGTTCATTCATCTGGCCATACACAAGAACGGTTCGTTCCAGAACGCCGGATGCCTGCATTTCGGTCAGAAGTTCATGACCTTCACGCGAACGTTCACCGATCCCGGCAAAAACAGATATGCCCTCGTATTTCTGGACCATGGCATGAATAAGTTCCATGACCAGAACCGTTTTCCCGACCCCAGCACCGCCAAACATTGCGGCTTTTCCGCCTTGTGCCATTGGTGTGAGAAGATCAACAACCTTGATCCCGGTTTCGAAAATTTCAGTGTTTTTTGTTTGTGCTTTCAACAATGGCGGAAGGGCGTGGATCGGGCGACGTGGTGTGTCCTTTGCCAAAGCAGGCCCGCTATCCTTCGGTTCACCGACGACATCAATCAGGCGACCCAGAATGTTGTTGCCGACAGGCACTGTCACAGGGGTACCAGTTGCATAAACTTTTACGCCGCGGGACAATCCCGCCGTCGACTGGAATGCGACAGCACGCAGCGTTTCCAGATCAAGGTGACTGTGAACTTCCAGGGTTAAAGGTGTCGGTTGATCCCATGCCACGATCAACGAAGAATTGATTGGTGGCAGACCCGACCCTGTGAAAACGACGTCAACAACCGCACCGCGAACGGCGTGCACAATGCCGTGCAGTTCTTCTTTTATGGCTGGCTGTTTGTCATCCCGGTGCATGGTCGGAGGAACTCCTGACCTTTGGTGCTCTATTTATCTTCGGGGTTTGGTGCTATTTCCCAATTGATAGTATTCAATCAGGCACCGCGCGACACTGATTCAAATCAATATGGTGTTGGCTTCCGGCGTCAACCTGCCTAACGGTTAGATAGTGGGTGCTATTATATTCCCGCAATCAAATTAATGACGGAGTTGCAATTAATTGAAGAGAGCAGTTCGGGAAATGTGAGCCTTTCTAGCATATAACCTCAGAAATTTATTTCTCATTACTTGAGTTGTAGCTTGCAAGCTCGGTAAGCCTGCTTGTCATGATTCGGGGGCATGTCTGGCGTGAACGCCAATCAAAGCCGTTCAGAAGGCATCACCGCGCGCTTTTATCGGGGTTTTACGCATTTTTTATGCCTGACATCGGTTCAGAACACATTTCTGCCATCGTATTTTTACGGCCCTCCCTCCTAGCCTGTAGCGGTTGATGCGAACACTACAGGAGTATCCCATGTTCGATCTGATCTATGCCGTTCTGGCATTGGGTGCCTTTGCCATGTGCGGGCTTGCGGTACGCGGCTGCGCACGGATCTAGGAGGTTCCATGATCAGTTACATTCTTGGTGGTGCCGTATCGGCAGCGCTGATTGTCTATCTTTTTTACGCCCTGATCCGGGCCGAAAAATTCTAGGACGGAGTTCCCGATGACAACCGATCTCGGCCAGTTCGCGCTTTATTGCGCGATCCTGCTGGCGTGCGCCCCGTTGCTGGGCGGGTATATGTACCGGGTTTACAGTGGACAGGCGGTTTTGCTGTCACCCGTTTTCAAGCCGGTTGAGAAAGTCATTTATCGCATCTGCGGTATTGATGCGCAGGCATCGCAACATTGGTCACGCTATGCCGTGACCCTTCTGGCCTTTAATGCTGCCGGATGGGTTTTGCTGTTTGCCATTCTGCGTTTGCAGCATCTTTTGCCTTGGAATCCGGCCGGACTGCCACCGATGTCGTCCGATCTGGCGTTTAATACGGCGGTCAGTTTTGTCACCAATACCAACTGGCAGGCCTATGGCGGCGAAACTTCACTGTCCTATTTCAGCCAGATGGTCGGCCTGACCATGCAGAACTTTGTCAGTGCATCAACGGGCATGGCGGTTGCTGTTGCCGTGATCCGCGGTTTCGCCGGTCGCAAGATCCGTGATCTTGGTAATTTCCACGTCGATATGACGCGCGGGGTTCTTTACATTCTGCTGCCGCTTTCGATTGTTGCGGCGATTTTCCTGATGTCGCAGGGAGTTCCGCAGAACCTGAATTCCTATGTCGATGCAACCACGCTTGAAGGCACAAAGCAGGTTCTGGCACAGGGGCCGGCCGCATCGCAGATCGCGATCAAACAGCTTGGCACCAATGGTGGCGGCTTCTTTAACGTCAACTCTTCGCACCCTTACGAGAACCCCACAGCGCTGAGCAATCTGCTTCAGATGGTTTATATCCTGCTGATCCCGGCGGCATTCTGCTTCCTGTTTGGCAAGATGGTTAATGACAGGCGCCAGGGCATTGCGATTTTCGCCGTGATGGCCGTGCTGTTTGTCGGTGGATTTGCCGCGACCTATAGTGCGGAAAAGGCAGGCAATGCGTTGCTGACAAATTCCAGCACGATTGTCGCCGATCCGGGCAATATGGAAGGCAAGGAAACCCGTTTCGGTATCCTGAATTCCACCCTGTGGGCGACAGCGACAACTGCTGCGTCGAACGGATCGGTCAATGCCATGCATGACAGTCTGACACCGCTTGGCGGCATGGTCACGATGCTGAACATGCAGCTTGGTGAAATCGTCTATGGCGGTGTCGGTGCCGGTTTCTACGGCATGCTGCTGTTTGTTGTTCTGACGGTTTTCATTGCCGGACTTATGGTCGGGCGGACGCCGGAATATCTGGGCAAGAAGATCGAAGCCCGCGAGATCAAGCTGGCTGTTCTGGCCATCCTGACCATGCCGATCGGCATTCTGGTCTTCGGGGCTTTGTCTGCCACCGTTCCGGTCGCTATGACGGCAGTACAGGATGCCGGACCGCACGGGCTTTCGGAAATCCTTTATGCCTATAGCTCGGCGACGGGCAATAACGGCTCGGCCTTTGCCGGGTTCGGGGCCGGAATGCCGTTCCATACTACCTTGCAGGGCATTGCGATGCTGCTGGGGCGTTATGGCTTCATCATTCCGATCCTGGCGATTGCCGGGTCGCTCGGGACGAAGAATGTCGTTCCGGTTTCGGGCGGCACATTCCCGACCCATGGTCCGCTTTTCGTTACCCTTCTGATTGCCGTCATTCTGATTGTCGGCGGCCTCACTTTCTTCCCGGCACTGGCACTCGGTCCGATTGCGGAGCATTTCGCAATGCTGGCCGGAATTGCCTACTGACCGGAGGAGTACAGAAAATGAAGAAAACAGAAAATTCCCGTCTGCTGGACGGGGCGCTTGTCCGGACTGCCAGTATTGAGGCGTTTCGCAAGCTTGATCCGCGGATCATGATCCGCAATCCGGTGATGTTCATGGTTGAGGCCGGTGCGGTGATGGCAACCGTCATCAGCATCCATACCGGCATGACGGGCGGTCCGGACCTGTCTGCCCTGATCCAGATTACCGTCTGGCTTTGGTTTACCGTCCTGTTTGCCAACTTTGCCGAAGCGGTCGCAGAAGGGCGTGGTAAGGCACGTGCCGATAGTTTGCGATCAACCAACAAGGAAACCCAGGCAAAAAAGCTGCGGAACGGGGAAAAGACCGCCGTTGAAATGGTCGCAAGCAGCCGTCTTTCGCCCGGTGACTTTGTGCTGGTCGAGGCGGGCGATGTCATCCCGGTCGATGGCGAGATCGTTGAAGGCATTGCCTCGGTCGATGAATCTGCGATCACCGGCGAATCTGCCCCGGTCATCCGCGAAAGTGGCGGGGACCGGTCGGCGGTAACCGGCGGAACGCGGATTGTGTCGGACTGGCTTAAAGTCCGTGTTACCGCCAAACCGGGCGAAAGCTTCCTTGATCGCATGATCGCGATGGTCGAAGGCGCGCAGCGTCAGAAAACACCAAACGAGATCGCGCTTAATATCCTGCTGGTCGGCATGTCGATCATCTTCCTGATCGTGGTCGTCACGCTTGAACCGTTCGCACTGTTTTCAGGGACGTCGATCCCGATGGCGTTTCTGATTGCGTTGCTGGTGACCCTGATCCCGACAACAATCGGCGGTTTGCTGTCTGCCATCGGGATTGCCGGTATGGACCGTCTGGTCAAGGCCAATGTCATTGCCAAGTCCGGGCGTGCGGTTGAAGCATCGGGGGATGTCGATACGCTGCTGCTTGATAAAACCGGGACCATTACCTTTGGCAACCGGATGGCAGACGAATTTGTGCCGCTCAAAGGTGTCACAGATCGCGAATTGGCGGAAGCTGCGGCAATCGCATCGCTTGCCGACGATACGCCAGAGGGCAAATCGATTGTCGAACTGGCAGGCAAGCTGTTTGATTTCCGGGGTGATAAATCGAAACTGTCCAAGGCGATTGCCTTTAGTGCCGAAACACGGATGTCCGGGGCCGATATCGGCCCGGATGAATATCGTAAGGGTGCCGGGGATGCGATGCGGGCTTATGCCGAAGCAGGTCCGCAGGTTGCCGAACTTGGCAGGATCGTTGATGGTATTGCCAAATCAGGTGGTACGCCGCTTGTGGTGGCAAAAAACCACAAGATCATGGGTGTCATTCATCTGAAAGACATCATCAAGCCAGGCATTCGTGAACGGTTTGCCGAACTGCGTGCCATGGGCATCCGGACGGTCATGATTACGGGGGACAACCCGTTAACCGCTGCGGCAATCGCTGCCGAGGCCGGGGTGGATGATTTTCTGGCCGAGGCAACGCCGGAGAAAAAGCTGGAACTGATCCGTCAGGAACAGGAAGGCGGGCGTCTGGTGGCGATGTGCGGTGACGGATCGAACGATGCGCCGGCCTTGGCGCAGGCAGATGTCGGGGTTGCGATGAATGATGGCACCCAGGCCGCACGCGAGGCGGGCAACCTTGTCGACCTTGATAGCGATCCGACCAAGCTGATCGAGATCGTCCAGGTCGGCAAACAGTTGCTGCTCAGCAGGGGCGCGTTGACAACATTTTCGATTGCCAACGATGTTGCCAAGTATTTCGCGATCCTGCCCGCGCTTTTCATTGCGGCCTATCCGCAGCTTGGTGCGCTGAACATCATGGGGCTTGCCAGCCCGCAAAGCGCGATCCTCTCGGCGGTGATCTTTAATGCCCTGATCATTATCGCCCTGATCCCGCTGGCTCTGCGCGGGGTACGGTTTACGCCGGGCAGTGCGGCGGCGCTGCTGCGTCGAAATCTTCTGATCTATGGCCTTGGTGGCCTGATCGTTCCCTTTGTCGGCATCAAGGTCATTGACCTTCTGATCAATGCCGTCGGTCTGGTTTAACGGAGAATTTGTCATGTTGAACTTGTTACGTCCGGCCATTGGCATGGCTGCTGTGATGACGGTGATAACCGGTGTTGCCTATCCGCTGGCAATGACCGGGATCGGGCAGGGACTGTTCGCGGAAGAAGCCAATGGCAGCCTGATTGAAAAGAACGGTGTCGTGGTTGGTTCGCGCCTGATCGGCCAGAAGTTTGAAAGTGACCGCTATTTCCATCCGCGTCCTTCCTATGCCGGCTATGGCTATGAGGGCGATAATTCCGGTGGTTCCAATTTTGGGGCGACGAACCGGGAACTGGTCAACGGGGTCAAGGCCCGTGCCCTTGATCTTTCGGCGGAAAACGGCAATCGCCCGGTGCCAATAGATTTGCTGACGGCATCGGGCAGCGGACTTGACCCCGATATCTCGCCCGAAAGTGCCCGCTTCCAGATGGAAAGGGTCGCTAAAGCCAGAAACATCCCGCTCAATGACCTGGAAGAACTGGTTGCAGCCCATATTGAAGATAGAACCTTTGGGTTGATCGGAGAGCCGCGGGTCAATGTTCTGATGCTGAATCTGGCTTTGGACGAAATGTCGTCCTGATCCGATGGATTATTCCAAAAATACAGGGTATCGGGCTGTCTTTCGGCAGTCCGGTGCCCGGCAAAGACAGGTTCAGCGCGAGGCAGAGGAAATGCGCGCTGTCTGGCTCCGGAGCAAGGTGCTGTCAGTCTATCGGCGATTTATCCGGGTGATCCGCCGATGGTTCTGATATGACAGGATAAATACGAAAGGCTTTGATCGACGCAAGATGACCGACGAAGAGGACCGTCCATCCCCCGAAGCCCTGCTGGAACAGACCCGCAAGGATGATCGGGGCAAGCTCAAGATCTTTCTGGGCGCCTATCCGGGCGTCGGAAAAACCTATGCCATGCTTCAGGCCGCGCAGGAACGGCGGAAGGAGGGGCGGGACGTTATTGTCGGCATTGTCGAAACCCACGGGCGCGTGGAAACCGAAAACCTCTTGCGCGGTCTTGAAGCATTGCCGCGCAAGAGGCTTTTGCATCGGGGGCGTGTCTTTGGGGAAATGGACATTGATGCGATCATCTGGCGCAAGCCGGAAATCGCCCTTGTTGATGAACTGGCACACACCAATGTGCCGGGCAGCCGTCATGAAAAACGCTATCAGGACATCGATGAACTGCTTGATGCCGGGATCGATGTTTATACGACGCTGAACATCCAGCATCTTGAAAGCCTGAACGATATTGTCGCCCGGATTTCACGTGTTCGCGTGCGCGAAACCCTGCCCGACAGTTTCCTTGAAAAAGCCAATGAAATCGAGCTGATCGACCTGCCGCCTGATGATCTTTTGCAAAGACTGCGTGATGGCAAGGTCTATGTCATCGATCAGGTCGGACGTGCGCTTCGGCATTTTTTCAGCAAGGGTAATCTGACAGCCCTTCGCGAACTGGCGATGCGTATTGCCGCGGAACGCATTGATGCGCAGATGCTGGAATATATGCGCACCCACGCGGTCAGCGGCCCATGGCCGACACAGGACCGCCTGATGGTGTGCCTGAATGAAAGTCCGGTGGCCAAGAAGCTGGTTCGCACGGCCAAGCGGATGGCAGAACGCCAGCGTGTTCCGTGGATCGCCTTGCATGTGGAAACACCGCGCGACGACCGGATGGCGAATGCCGAAAAGGATGACATTGCCGAAGCATTGCGTCTGGCGGAACAGCTTGGTGCGGAAATTGTCACGCTTCAGGCCGAAGCCCATTTGGCAAAAGAGATTTCCGCATTGGCGTCCAAACGCAATGTCACGCGTCTTCTGATCGGCCGGCCAAGGCGAAGGCGCTGGACCGGATTGTTGCGCGAGAATGTGGCGCGCAAGCTGCTTGAGAATGCCGAGGGCTTTGATGTTACGGTCATTGCTGCGGACATGGATGAGAAAAAACGTTCGCTGATCTCGGACAATCCGTTCGAACGCGGAAACTGGCGATCACGCAGTCTTTCATGGGTCTTTGGCAGCGTTACTTTGGCAACCGTTGCCGCACTTTTTGCCGACCGCTATGTGCCGCTTGGCAATCTGTCGCTGATTTATCTTCTGGCGGTGTTGTTAACTGCGATCCGTTGCGGCATGTGGCCGTCGATTGCCGCCAGTCTGCTGTCTTTCATTTCCTACAATTTCTTCTTCACCGTGCCCTATTACACCCTGTCGGTGTTCCATCATGAACAGCTGATTACCATCGTATTTTTCCTGATTGTCTCGGTCATTGTTGGCAATCTGGCAGGACGTCTGCGCCTGCAGGTCGATGCCATGAAAACCAGCGGCAAGCGCACTGCCAACCTTTATGATTTCAGTCGCAAGATTGCGGCGGCGGCATCGCTTGACGATGTGTTGTGGGCGGCTGTGCATCATGTGGCCGCGACGCTTGATTGTCAGTCGATGGTCCTGCAGCCGGGTACGGATGGATCGTTGGAAATTACCGCAGCCTACCCGCCAGAAGATCAGTTGGGGCTAAAAGATTGGGGGGCCGCCGAATGGGCGTGGGAGCATTCCAAACCGGCCGGATGGCGATCGGAAACCCTGCCGACCGCAGAATGGCTATTCATGCCGGTAAATACCCCGCAGGGACCGCTTGGCGTTCTTGGTGTCCGCTTCAGGGAAGATGCGCGCACATTGGGGCCTTCCCAGCGTCGCCTGCTTGAAGCGCTTGTCGATCAGGTGGCCGTTGCTGTCGAACGTACCCGTCTTGCGACCGATATCGAAGAAGCACGCTTGCTGAGCGAGACCGAGCAGCTCCGCGCGGCACTTTTGTCTTCGGTATCGCATGATTTACGCACCCCGCTGGTATCGATCATCGGGTCGGCAACCACACTGTCAAGCTATGGCGACAGCATGGGAGAAGAGGATCGCGGGCAGCTTACCCAGACCATCCTTGAGGAAAGCGAACGCTTGAACCGGTTTGTTCAGAACCTTCTGGATATGACACGGCTTGGCTATGGTGCCTTGCAGCCGAAAAAGGAATGGTCCGACTTTGCCGAGATTATCGGTCGTGCGATCAAGCATGTCCGCAAATATGCCGGGTCTCGATCCTTTGACGTGCAGGTATCGCCCGATCTGTCACCGATCCAGCTTGATCCGGTTCTGATCGAACAGGTTCTGTTCAATATTCTTGATAATGCTGTAAAGCATACTGCTGATGATGGCCGGATTACCGTAAAGGCCAAGGCAGATAAAACGCGTATGGTGGTCGAGATATCGGATAACGGGCGTGGTATCCCGACCGAAGCACGGCAGGCTGTTTTTGATGTTTTCTACCGTGTGCGCGCAGGTGATAGCCAGGTGGCGGGTACGGGGCTTGGATTGTCGATCTGCCGTGGTTTTATCGAGGCGCATGGCGGAGGTATCGTTGCACACGACGGGCCGCAGGGGGTGGGCACAACGATTGCCATAACCCTGCCGATAACCGCGATGCCAACGGTTGCAGAGGATGACGAGGATTTGCAGGATGGCAGTGCGGAAGGAAGCTGAGATGCGCGATCAGGCCAAAGTGCTGATCATTGATGACGAACCGCAAATCCGCAAATTCCTGCGGATCAGCCTTGGTGCGCAAGGGTATGAGGTGATCGAGGCCGAAAACGGCCAGTCGGGTATCGAGAAATGCGCCCTTGAGACCCCGCATCTTGTCATTCTTGACCTTGGATTGCCTGATCTGGACGGGCAGGAAGTTTTGACGAAAATCAGGGAATGGAGCGAGGTTCCGATCATCGTTCTTTCCGTGCGTGCCAATGAGGAAGAAAAAGTGATTGCCTTGGACCGTGGTGCGAACGATTACGTGACCAAGCCGTTCGGCATCGCCGAATTGATCGCACGGGTGCGGGCTATCTTGCGCAGCCGCAAATCTGAAGACCTGACCAGTAGCGAGATTGTTTCGGGCGAGCTGAAGATCGATCTGGCAGCGCACAGGGTTTTTAAGGCCGATAATGAACTGAAACTGACCAAAAAGGAGTTTGCCTTACTGACCCTTCTGGCACGTAACGCAGGGCGTATCGTGACCCATCAACAGATTTTACGCGAAATCTGGGGACCTGCGCAGGAAAGTGAAACGCATTATCTGCGTATCTATATTGGTCATCTGCGCCAGAAACTTGGCGATGATCCGCTTAACCCGACCTATATCGAAAACGAGCCGGGGGTTGGATACCGGTTTTGTTAATACCGAAGTATTCCGGAGGTGAAAATGTGCGAGAGTTTCCTTTTGTCGCGGGCTCACAATTCGGGACTATATAGCTTTATGATATGAGCTTAACGGGACTTGAAAGTGCCGCCCATTTTGAGCGTTCTCGTCCCGTATGTCGTTTGGTATTGAAGTTTCGAAGACATCAATTTTAGAGAGCGTCATCAAAAATGACGTTTTTGCGTAGATAAAACGACAAGCTATCAGGCAATTGCGATTTCGCAATTTTGACATGACGTGAGTCAAGTGATGGCGTTTCCGGATCCGATAAGGTCCCGCTCACTGGTGTTCAGATTATGGAGCATCAGTTTGGTGGGGACGTGCCGTGGTTGTTGTATCCGGATCATTTTCGTTATCGGGTTTGCGCCTGCTACTGCTGGCAGTGATCGGTTGGGGGCTTGCGTTCACGAGCAGTTTTGCCGGTACGCTTGACGATTATGTCGTGTCGCTTGATGCCGCAAGCATCATGCCCGGAGCCGATCATATCGGCGAGGAGCAAACAACAGATCATCTTGTTCCCGTCTATAGCGGTAGTAACCAGCTTGGTTACATTTTCCTCAATAGCGACTGGGCCAATTCGGTTGGTTATTCCGGCAAACCAATCGACATTCTGGTCGGCATCTCGATGCAGGGTGTTATTACCGGTGCACGACTGGTTGCCCACAAAGAACCGATCGTGCTGGTTGGCATTCCTGAAAGCAAAATCACGGACTACATCGCGGGCTATACCGGTTTTAACATAGCCGAATATGCCCGCAGCGAAGAGCTGGATGCGTTGCCTGACGATATCGTGAGTGGTGCCACCGTCACCATCATGGTGATTGACGATTCAATTCGGCGCTCGGCAATCAAGGTGGCCCGAACACTTGGTCTGGGCGGGTTGACGCAGCCGGGCGGCAAGGGCGACAAATTCGCCGTCGATATGTCGCAAGACGGGCCGGCAAGCTGGGATGAATTGCTTGGCGACGGGTCGGTTAGGCGTCTGTCGCTATCGCATGGCGATGTTGCGCAGGCCTTCGAGGGAACTGACGACAGAGGGCAAGGTAAAGGTAGTGGCAACGATCAAGCCAGGATCGCTGCCGACGGCCCGTTCATTGATCTATATACCGCTCTCGTTTCCATTCCGATGATCGGACATAATCTGCTGGGGGATGCGGAATATGCCAATCTTCAGAAGGTTCTGAAGCCCGGCCAGCAGGCGTTGCTTGTTGCGGCGAACGGTGAATATTCCTTCAAGGGATCGGGTTATGTTCGCGGTGGGGTGTTTGACCGTATTCAGGTTATACAGGGCGATAACAGTGTCCGTTTCCGTGACAAACATCACAAGCGCCTCGGGGAAATTGCGGCCGAGGGTGCGCCGCGTTTCAGGGAAGTTGCCCTTTTTGTTATCCCCGAAGAAGTGCCGTTTGATCCAACTGTGCCGTGGCATTTGCAGCTTCTGGTCCAGCGCCAGCTAGGCGCTTTGGAGAAGGCCTTTACGACATTTGGCGTCGATTATGCGCCACCGGTCAAATATCTGCGCAAGATCGATGTTGCGACGGCGGCACCGGATAATGTTTCGGAAAAAGCCAACGAGGTTGGTGCACAGAAATCCGGTACCGATACCCAAAACCGGGACGCGCTTTGGAAGCGGATATGGACGAACCGGATTGTCGATATTGTCATCCTGTCTTGCGCAATCCTGCTTCTGACCGGCTTGTTCTTCTTCCAGGACTGGTTTGTCCGCCGTCGCAAACTGACGCAGCGGATCCGGACTGGATTCCTGATCTTTACCGTGGTCTGGATTGGATATTATGCCAATGCACAGCTTTCGGTCGTCAATGTCCTGACGGTTGCCAATTCCTTTGGGTCGGGTTTTGACTGGTCCTATTTCTTGATGGATCCGCTGATCTTTATGCTGTGGTTTGCGGTTGCGGCGTCACTGATATTCTGGGGACGCGGTGCATATTGCGGGTGGCTTTGCCCGTTTGGCGCACTTCAGGAACTTTTGAACAAGCTGGCCAAACAGCTTCGCATTCCGCAAATCGCGGTTCCCTTTGGCCTGCATCAGCGCCTTTGGCCGATCAAATATATCGCCTTTCTGGTCCTGTTTGGCATCTCGTTCCATGCGTTCGATCAGGCCGAGCATCTGGCCGAGATCGAGCCCTTCAAGACGGCGATCATTCTTTCCTTCATGCGCGATTGGCCGTTCGTCCTGTTTGCGGTTCTGCTGTTGGTCGCGGGCCTTTTCATCGAGCGGTTTTACTGTCGTTACCTTTGCCCGCTGGGCGCGGCTTTGGCGATACCTGGTCGGATCCGGGTCAATGACTGGCTGAAACGGTATCGTGATTGCGGTTCCCCCTGCCACCGGTGCGCAAACGAATGCATGGTTCAGGCCATTCATCCTGACGGGCACATTGACCCGAATGAATGCCTGTACTGCCTTCATTGCCAGGAACTGTATTACGACGACCAGAATTGCCCGGTCATGATCCAGAAACTGGCCCGGTTTGAACGCCGCATGGCACTGCAGTCCGGTTCAAAAACTTCCAGACCTCAAACGAAAACCGAAACGACTTCTCATTCGAAACCATCGTCCGCGAGCTGTGGCTCCGGTGGATGCGGCGCAAGTTGTTCCAATCCGAAGTCTTCGGACGGAAACAACGGTGCGTCTAACCAGCTGTGACATATCAGGAGTTCCATTATGTCGAATGAAACAGAGAACTATAAGATCAGCCGACGCGGCTTGCTCGGCGGAACAGCAAAGATGGCAGGATTGGCAGGGATTGCCGGTGCAACCGGTGCTGCGGGCATTGCCGCGGGTTCAATCCTCGCACCAACGGCGGCAAAAGCGGCTGCTGGATCGGTTGAGGTTTTGCCAGGTGATCTTGACGAATATTACGGCTTCTGGAGCAGTGGGCAGGCTGGCGAAGTCCGCATTATGGGGGTTCCCTCCATGCGCGAGCTGATGCGCATTCCGGTTTTCAACCGATGCAGCGCAACAGGTTGGGGCCAAACGAATGAAAGCCGCAAAATCCTGACCGAAGGTCTGTTGCCGGAAACCAAAAAGTATCTGGCCGACAAGGGTGAAATCTGGCTGAACGGGGATTTGCACCACCCGCATATGTCCTTCACGGATGGGACCTATGACGGGCGATACCTGTTTGTGAATGACAAGGCGAACACGCGCGTCGCCCGCATTCGTTGTGACGTCATGAAATGCGACAAGATCATCGAAATTCCGAACGCGTCGGACATCCATGGTCTGCGCCCGCAGAAATTCCCGCGCACCGGCTATGTCTTTGCCAATGGTGAACACCGGGTTCCGGTTCCCAATGACGGTAGCATTCTGGACGATCCGTCGCAGTATCATGCAATTTTCACGGCAATCGATGGCGACACGATGGAAGTTGCCTGGCAGGTGATGGTCGATGGTAATCTTGATAACTGTGATGCCGATTATCAGGGAAAATATGCGGTTTCGACCTGCTACAATTCGGAAAACGGTGTGTCGCTTGCGGAAATGACGGCAAGCGAGCAGGACTGGGCGGTCATTTTCTCGATCGAGCGCATCGAACAGGCGATCAAGAATGGCAATTACAAGGAAATCAACGGTGTTAAGGTCGTTGACGGCCGCAAAGGATCGCCGCTGACCCGTTATGTGCCGGTATCGAACAGCCCGCATGGTTGCAACACGGCACCGGATGGCAAGCACATTGTCATTAATGGCAAGCTGTCCCCGACGGTTACCGTGCTGGATGTACGCAAGTTCGAAGATTGCTTCGAAAACAGGATCGAACCGCGCGGTGTTGTGGTGGCCGAGCCCGAGGTTGGATTGGGTCCGTTACATACCGCATTTGATGGTCAGGGGAACGCCTATACCACCCTGTTCCTTGATAGTCAGATGTGCAAATGGAACATTGATGCCGCGGTTCGCAAGTTCAACGGTGAAGACGTCAATCCGATCCTTGCCAAGGTCGATGTCCATTATCAACCGGGCCATAACCACACTTCCATGGGTGAAACCAAGGATGCGGACGGCAAATGGCTTATTTCCCTTAACAAGTTCTCGAAAGACCGGTTCCTTAATGTCGGTCCGCTGAAGCCGGAAAACGATCAGCTGATTGACATTACCGGTGATGCACCAAAGGTCGTTCATGACGGTCCGACATTTGCCGAACCGCATGATTGCATCATCGTCCATAGTTCGGTGGTCAATCCGGTCAATCTCTGGGATCGCAATGATCCGATGTTTGCCGAAGCCCGCGACTGGGCGAAAAAGGACGGTGTCGATCTTGAAGGCGATTCAATCGTCATTCGGGATGGCAACAAGGTGCGTGTCTATATGTATTCCAACGCGCCGATGTTCAGCATGGACAAGTTCGAGGTCAATCAGGGCGACGAGGTTACCGTATTCATCACCAATATCGATGATGTCGACGACCTGACGCACGGGTTCACAATCGGGAACTATGGTGTGGCAATGGAAGTCGCACCGCAGGCAACGGCATCGGTGACCTTCAAGGCCGATCGACCCGGTGTGCACTGGTATTACTGCCAGTGGTTCTGCCATGCGCTGCATATGGAAATGCGCGGTCGTATGCTGGTTAAACCGGCGTAAGGATAAGCACGATGTTTCCGGTCATCTGTCCAAAGACTGCCATTCGAACCGCTTTATCTGCGCTGGCGGTTTGGATGACAACATTCTCGTCGCTGCATGCGTCGGAAATCGAGGCAGGCCCGTCAGTTAAGGGATTGCAGGAGATTGTCGATACGGCACAGGACGGTGACCGGATTCTGCTCGGCCCGGGAGATTATTCCGGGCCGATCATTCTGCATCGTCCGATCAGGCTTGAAGGCGGTAATGACGTTCGGATTGTCGGGAATGGAACCGGCAATGTGATTACCATCGACGGGCCGGATGTAATGCTTCGCGGTATTACCGTGACGGGATCGGGTCTGGATTTATCAACACAGGATAGCGGGATTTTTGTAACCCCCAATGGCGACGGTGCCGTCATTGAAGACAGTGTGATCAGTGACAATCTGATCGGCATTTATCTTTCCGGTCCGGAAAACGCGACCGTGCGGAACAATATCATCGTCGGTCGGCAGGACCTGCGCGTAAACGAACGTGGTAATGGGGTGCAGCTTTGGAATACACCGGGATCGGTTGTGATCGGCAACGCAATATCGCAGGGCCGAGACGGTATTTTTGTGACGACCAGCAAACAGAACCGGTTCATTGGTAACGAATTTCGCAATGTCCGTTTTGCGATTCATTACATGTATACGCATGACAGCGAAATCCGGGACAACCGTTCCTTTGACAATACGGTCGGCTATGCGTTGATGTTTTCGGATGGTTTGAAGGTAACGAACAACCTGTCACGCGGGGATCGTGACCACGGCATTCTGCTGAACTATGCCAATAAGTCCGAATTTAGCGGAAATGTCGTGGATCGTGGCGGCGAAAAGTGCGTTTTTATTTATAACTCCAACAAGAACGATTTTCGGGGAAACCGGTTCGAGGGCTGCGGGATCGGTGTGCAGTTTACCGCCGGATCGGAACGCAATGTCATTGTTGGCAATGCGTTTTCCGGAAACCGGACACAGGTCAAGTATGTCGGCACACGCTGGCTTGAATGGTCTGAAAACGGTCGCGGAAATTACTGGAGCGATAATGCCGCATTCGATCTGGATGGTGATGGTCTTGGAGATCGGGCCTATCGGCCAAATGACATGCTTGATCAGGTCGTCTGGGCCCATCCATCCGCCAAGCTTTTGCTGAATGCACCTGCAATACAGATTTTGAAATGGGCGCAATCCCGGTTTCCGGCACTGCATCCGGGGGGCGTGATTGACAGTCATCCGCTAATGGCACCGCCGGTTATCGCCCGATTTGAAGGAGACGGCTATCATGCCGAATGATCCTGCAATTCTGCTTGAAAAAGTGACCAAGACGTTCGATCAGCAAAACGCTGTCAACGATCTGTCATTGGAAATTGGCGCAGGCGAGAGTGTTGCGTTACTTGGCCATAATGGCGCGGGTAAAACGACACTTATCAAGCTGATCCTTGGTCTTATGCGTCCTGACAAGGGAAATATCCGCATTCTTGGTGAGGAGAGCACATCCCGCCATCGCGTAAAGAACGCGCATGCATTTCTTGGATATCTTCCGGAAAATATCGCGTTTTATAACAGCATGAGCGGTGCGGAGACGCTAGCTTTCTTTGCCCGCTTGAAACGCCATCCCGTGTCTGACTGCGCACGGATCCTTGAACGTGTCGGGCTTGCCGACGCCGCACATAAGCGGGTTGGGCATTATTCCAAAGGGATGCGTCAGCGTCTTGGTCTTGCGCAGGCATTGCTGGGCAATCCGCGGATATTGATGCTCGACGAACCCACGACCGGCCTTGATCCTGAATTGCGCAACGCCTTTTATGACATCGTGCGCGAACTTGAAGACAGCGGTGTGACGGTCATTCTGTCTTCGCACGCGCTGACGGAACTTGAAGCCCATACCCGTAAAATTGCGATCATGCGAAAGGGCCAACTGATTGCATCGGGAACCATCGATGATCTGCGCAGGCGGGCCAATCTGCCGGTGCATATCCGTCTGATCACCAGACCGGGAATGGGGGCCGCCTGTGCTGAAAAAATTCCCGACGGGATCGGCTGCGAGCGGATCAACGACCATGGTCTTGATCTGACCTTGCCATCTGAACGCAAGATTGACGTATTGCGGCATCTGTCGGCCACCGTGCCGGAGCTTGACGACGTTGACATCAGGTTGCCGTCGCTTGGCGATCTCTACATGCATTTCCAGAAAGAAAGTGTGGCGTCATGAGAGAACTTGTCATCATTGCAATCAAGGAATTTCGCGACGGAATTCGCAATCGCTGGTTTTTGGGCGCGACCGCGGCGCTGGTCCTGTTTTCGCTTAGCCTTACTTTTCTGGGAAGTGCGCCGGCGGGCACCGTTGGCGTCGATCAACTGGCTGTTGCGATCGTCAGTCTGGCCAGCCTTTCGGTCTTTTTGCTGCCATTGATGGCATTGCTGTTGTCCTATGACGCGTTGGTTGGCGAGGTTGAACGCGGGACGATGCTTTTGTTGCTGACCTATCCGCTGTCGCGATCCGACATCATTATCGGAAAGTTTCTGGGCCAGACGCTGGGCCTTGGATTGGCAACTGTTCTTGGTTTCGGATCAGCGGCACTTGTCCTTGTTTACGGGGGGATTGAAAGCGCCAACTGGATGGCCTTTGGCGTTCTGATAGGGAGTTCGGTTGTGCTGGGGGCGGCTTTTGTCGCACTTGGATTGGCCATCAGTGCCATGCCCCGTCAACGGAGCGCCGCGGCGGCTCTGGCGTTTGGTGTGTGGCTTTGTCTGGTGATCGTTTATGACATGGCGCTTTTGGGGGCGTTGGTTGCCGATGGCGGTGAAGGCATAAGCGCACCGGTTTTCGATATGCTTCTGACTGTCAATCCGGCTGATGCATTTCGCATGATCAATCTTTCGGGTTTTGAGGATGTCCGGGTTGCTGCCGGGCTGGTGATATCGGACCTTGAAGGTATCGGTAACGGTTTCGCACCCGTGCTCTCGCTCGGCATGTGGGTTGTTGTTCCGCTGATACTGGCGGTGGTGCTGTTTCGGAGGAAGCAGTTATGAAAGCCATTTTACCGTTTGTCGTTCTCGGGGCGATCCTGCTTGCGGGATGTCGCGAGCAGGAGATTGTCGCGCGTCCCGATCCGCAGGATCTGACACGCGATGTTTCTGGCTTTTTCTGCGGCATGATTGTTGCCGATCATCCGGGGCCAAAGGCCCAACTGCACCGTAAATCGAATGGTGAAATTTTATGGTTCCCGTCGGTACGTGACGCGATTGCGTTTACGCTTATGCCCGGTGAAGCCCGTGAGGTGGCTGTCATTTACGTCAATGACATGACCGGTTATGCCGACTGGCAATCCCCGCCACCAAATTGGGTGGCCATTGATAGCGCACATTTCGTGATCGGCAGTGACATGACAAGCGGCATGGGAATTGGCGAAGCCGTGCCATTCGGGACCCTTGCCGCAGCCCAGTCATTCGTAACCGCGCATGGGGGGCAGATTGTCGGCTACAAAGACATCCCTGATGACTACGTTTTTGATCTTGGACCTTCGGACGGAGGTGCGTCATGACAGACTTGAACCGTCGTCGCTTTATCACCCTGTTTGCCAGTGCGGCATCAATTGCCTTGGTATCCCCCAAGGCCTTTGCCACGCCAGATAAGCTGCATCGTTGGCAGGGAACCGCCCTTGGTGCAGAGGCTACAATCTATCTGGACGGCCTTTCGCAAGATCAGGCTGATGAAATGATTTCGTCGGCACTTTCCGAAATCGAACGACTGGAAAACATGTTCAGTCTGTATCGACCGGATGCGACAATTTCGCGCTTGAATCGCGACGGATTTGTCGAAAACCCCGAACAGGAATTTGTTGAACTGATGTCGCGCGCGGCCATGATTTCCAGACATACCGATGGCGCATTCGATCCGACGATCCAGACCGTTTGGGCGCGGCTAACAGAACTGTCGCAGCAGATCGCTATCACTGATGAAGGTGCAGTTCAGGCAGAAATCGGGAGGCTGAAATCCTTGATCGGATATGAGGCAATCCGGATTGAACCGAACCGGGTTTCCTTTGCGCAACAGGGCATGCAGGTCACGCTGAATGGTATGGCACAGGGTTATATCACCGACCGTGTCGCGGGGGTTTTCCGGCGAAACGGCATGAAGAATGTGCTGGTTGACCTTGGCGAAAAATACGCGATTGGTCCCAGAATAGACGGTACGGGATGGCCGGTAAGATTTGGCGGGAACGATGCGCAGTCGTCCAGTGGAGTCAGGATGTATTATGGTGCATTGGCAACGTCGTCAGGTTCGGGATTCAGGTACAGTTTGAACGGGAATTATACCCATCTGATCGACCCGCGCAGCGGACATTCGCCCGCCTTGTGGGAGAGGGTGAGTGTCTTTGCAGATACCGCAACGGATGCCGATGCGTTTTCAACCGCGTTTTCGATGATGCGTGAAACCGAAATACGGCATGCAGCGCGTCATCTGCCTGTTCGAAAAATCCTTCTTGTGCCTTTGGGCGAGGTGCAGGAAATAGAAATTGATGTGTGATCCAAAAGCAGGAAACCCGCAAAGGCAGTCCTAATTGACGACCGTCAAGGAGTATCAAAGCAAATCAATTATACTCCAACCATCGTCAATACATTGAGCTGTCCACTCCCCTGCACAATGTATCGAAGGGCCACAGTTCATCAGGCTGTGGCCCTTTTCATATCTGTATTCGGGATATGGATATTTGCGCGGTGGGGAAGGCTATTCTGCCCGGGAACCAAGCGTTTCCCGGAGATCTGCACCCGGAAGGCTGTGCAGGAAGCCATCGGCGAAAGCCAGATCGTTTTGCATTTCCAGCAACGATTGCCTGACCTCGTCAGACGAGGTTTCACCGTCAATCAGACGACGGTAGAGATTGGCAACACGCACCATATCAAGAGTGTGCGGTGAAATCCGGAAGGCGTTAACACCGGCATCTTTCAGATCATCAATAGCGGTTGATAATTCCAGATAGTGACTGGACAGGGTTTGCAGACCATTGACGGCAAGAAACGGTGTGTGATCCAGCGTTTCGACATCCATGCCATCAAGGGCCTCGCCACAGACATATCGGCAGCCATCCTTGTGCAAGCCATGTGCGCGTGCAGAGTAGCACCGGGCTGATATGGCAAGCGGGACACGACCGAATATCTGGACTTCGATCTCGGCCGTTTTACGCGCGTTGCAAAGGGCTTCAATCGATGACATCGGCAATTCCCAGGGAAGCGATGCGCGGTGTGCACCTCTGGAAATCAGGTAGTCCAAGGTGCTTTCGTTATATGTATTGATGTACGGCCCGACGACATGCGGGCGGCCGGAAAGCAGGCCGATGGAAGATATGTCGTTGGCTTCGATCAGAAGGTTCGGCATTTCGGCAATTTCACGCAGCTGGGCGATCTCGCGTTCATTCATCACGAGGGCCAGTGTCGAGAAGACGACTTCCTTTCCGGCATTCTGAAGCCGTTCGATGATGTCGGGCAGATGTTTGTCAAAGAACGGCATGCGTTTGGCACAGACGACTTCACCAACATGGACTGTATCAACATCGATTTCATCGGCAATGCGGGCATAGAAATCCTTTTTACGGTTTTCGTCCCAGTGAAACAAAATAGGCCCCATGACCAGTCTTGATTTTGTCATTGCCAGCTTCTCCGATAGGCACCTGTTGTATCTGCCTGACCTTCGCTAAGGGCAGCCAGATTACTGCGCGTACCGGTTTGCCCATTGGCAATGCGATCAAGGGACGCGCGGAATGCGCCGACAACCTGCGTGATATAAGCCTTGCCGCGTTGGCGTCCTTCTATCTTAAGGGCGGTTACACCGGCATCGGCGAGTTCGGGCAGGATTGCGGTAACGTCAAGGCTGGTGGGTTCTTCGAACAGGTAACCGGCCTTGTCCATGGCGCGAAACCGGCCTTTGCAAAGGGTCGGATATCCGACCTTTTCATCGTTGCCGTAAACATTGATTGCAAAATTGCCAAGGCGGGAAACGGTGCTGTCGCCGCGTTCCTCGTAATGGACGTGGGCTGCTGGTGAACAAACGCCATTCATGTTGGGGCTTTCCCCTGTGGCATAGGAAGATAGCGAACAACGGCCTTCGGCCATGACACACATGCCGCCAAAGGCGAAAACTTCGGTTTCCACTGAAATGCGCCGGTTTAACATCCGGATTTCTTCGAGCGACAGGACACGCGGCAGAACCACACGGCGCACGCCAAACTCGCGGTGGTAAAAACGAATGGCTTCCTCGTTCGAGGCGGATGCCTGTACCGACAGATGCAGGCGTGCATCGGGATGTTTATCGCGGGCATAGCGCAGCAAACCGATATCGGCCAGAATGACGGCATCAACACCGATTGCAACCGCATCATCGACGGCCTTATGCCAGATATCTTCGGAACCGGCCTGCGGATAGGTGTTGCAGGCCAGATAGACATGCACGCCATGTCTATGTGCGAATGTAACGGCCTCGGCCAGTTCGGGTCGGGAAAAATTCAACCCCGGAAAGTTGCGGGCATTGGTCGCATCGCGGAAACCGCAATATACAACATCCGCACCGGCCTCGACGGCGGCACGCAGACTGGCGGGGGTTCCTGCCGGGCAAACTAGTTCCATGAAATCCCTGTATGTGTTTGTCGGTTATGAAGGATCGGGCAGGGCGAAATCATCACCTGCCAGCGCGGTCTGAGCGGTGCGCGGCGTGCGACGTTTTACTGATTTCTGAAGCCCTGAAATGTTTTCCGCATGTTCGCCAAGACGCCGGTCAAGTCCGCCCAGACGTTTTTCAATCGGGGACATCAGGGTGTCGGCAACGCGGTCCATGTCCGATTGCATCTGGCGATATGCCGCTTCGGCGGCGCGAAGTGCCAGACTTGCCACAGGACCCAACGCGCCGAAGCTTTCAATGACGGCCGAACGCAAGTCTATTTCTTCGCCGTCCAGAGCATTGCGAAGGGCAACGACAAGGTCGGTCCGGCCCTCTATTCGTAATGCGCGCGAGAAAAACAGCGCGTCCCCGTCGGATTTTCCTTCGAGCAGTTCCAGAAGGACCGGAAGCGGGCCGATGATCCGTGCCGCGATGATATTGTCATCCCCCTCATGGGCCGGGCGCAGGACGGGGGCCTTGGGATCAAGGGCAAGGAAAAGGTCGAGATCAAGATCGGTCGGGCATACGAGCAGGGCAAATGTTTCGCGTTCGGTGACCCGTTCGAAAACGGGTTTGTGTCGACGATACATGGTTGCCATGGCGTGCTGGCACAGACGTTCCAGCGCGAATGCCGGACCATTTCGAACGATGGGGTTCATCAGCAGAAAGGGTGTAAATGACGGGCGTTTGATTGACACGGCGGACTCCGGACCGAATTGGTTCCGGAAGTATTGTCATGTTTGGGTCTTAAGGTGTTGATGTCCGTCAAATCACTGAAAGATTTGAATTTTTACGGTTCTTGATAAGGCGGAAAGGTTCTGCTTTTGCAAGACAGTATCGGGCAGGGGGGATCGCAAAATTCCACGTAGGGCTACTTGACCATCGTCAACGTGACTTTTGGGAAGGTGCCTAAACTTGGGTGGATCAATATCCGGGGATGGAGGTCCGCCAGCATGCAATCCGATTTCACACATGATCAGGAGCCTGCCAATTCAGCAAATCTGGTCCATCGCAAGATCGGCGATCTGGTCGCAAGCTTTCCGGGGGCAACCCTGGTTTTGCGACGCCATAAAATCGGATTTTGCTGTTCAAGCAACAAGTCGCTGGACGAGGTCGCCGGTGCGAAAGGATTGGATGCCGGTCTGATTGCCCGTGAATTGTGCGATTTGCCCAAGGGGCCACTGACCTTGCCGGATCCAAATGATATCGATGGCTTCATCGATTTTATTCTGGATCGGTATCATCAGACCCATCGTGATGAACTGGCCGAACTCATCCTGCTTGCCCGGAAGGTCGAGGCCGTTCACGGAGATCATCCGGACGCCCCGGCGGGATTGGCCGACGCGCTGTTTGAAATGACGGAGAAGCTTGATTCCCATATGGCGAAAGAGGAAATGGTTCTGTTTCCGGCGATGCGCGAAATGCAACGCAACAGTGCCAGCACAATCCCCCTGATCATGCCGATCCATTGCATGCGCGAAGAACATGACGAGCATGCCGAAGCCATCCATAAACTGCAAAAGCTGACCAACAATTTCACGTTGCCCGACGGTGTCTGTGGTTCATGGCGGGCGCTTTATTTCGGCACGGCCAAGCTGGTCGAAGACCTGGTGGCGCATATCCATCTTGAGAATGAAATACTGTTTCCGCGTTTTGAATAGCCTGACGCGGTTTGCCTTATCCTTCCTGCCGTGCATTTCCGACCTCACCTGCCCCGCCATTGTGCGGGGCTTTTTTCGTTTGACGGTAGTCAAGGTGGGAAACGTCCAGTCGGGAAATGATTGCATGACGCCGTTTTGGGGACAGAGCGGCATTGAACTGCCAATCGGAGTGAGGATCCGTTCACATGTCGGAACGACTGACAAAATCTGCCGCCCGAAACATCTTCTACGGCGGAACGATCTTCTTTCTGGTCATCTTTATCGGACTGACCTTGCACAGTCACAACTATATCGTCAACGAGTCCAGCAATCAGGATCAGCTGACGCCATCGGTTGTCGCGGGCAAGCATGTCTGGGAACGCAATTCATGCATCAACTGTCATACGCTTTTGGGCGAGGGTGCCTATTTCGCACCTGAACTTGGCAATGTCTGGGTGCGGTATGGCGGTGAAGATGATCCGGAAGGTGCGCGCGATATGCTTAAGGCATGGATGGCCGCACAGCCCACAGGCATCGAAGGCCGCCGCCAGATGCCGCAATTCAACCTTACAGATCAGGAGCTCGATGAGCTTGTCGACTTCCTGAAATGGACCAGTGAAATCGACACCCAGAACTGGCCGCCGAACGAGGCGGGATAATCCGGTGCTGATGGAAACGAGGCTACAATGAAATATCAATCGCAAAAGGTTGCGCTGTATTACATATACGGCGCGCTGACATTGTTCGCAGCCCAGATTCTGTTCGGCGTGGTGGCGGGCACTGTCTATGTTTTTCCAAACGTCTTGTCCGAACTATTGCCGTTCAACGTCATTCGCATGATCCACACCAATGCCCTGATCGTCTGGTTGTTGATGGGGTATTTCGGAGCTGCTTACTATTTGCTGCCCGAAGAATGCGAAACCGAACTGCACAGCCCGAAACTGGCGATTATCCAGTTCTGGCTGTTCATGGCGGCAACCGCTGCTGCAGTTGTCGGATACATCCTTGGCTATCACGAAGGGCGTGAATTCCTTGAACAGCCATTGCCGATCAAGGTCGGTATCGTCGTGGTGGCGCTGATGTTCCTTTACAACACCACGCTGACACTGCTTAAGGGGCGGAAAACCGCAGTATCAAACGTACTGATGGTTGCCCTTTGGTTCGTCGCGTTGCTGTTCCTGTTTGCGTTCTATAATCCGTCCAACCTTGCGGTGGACAAGATGTACTGGTGGTATGTCGTGCATCTTTGGGTTGAAGGCGTATGGGAACTGATCATGGCGTCGATCCTGGCGTTTCTGATGATCAAAATGACGGGTGTTGATCGCGAAGTCGTTGAAAAATGGCTTTATGTCATGGTTTCACTTTCGCTGTTTACCGGCATTCTGGGTACCGGCCATCACTATTACTGGATCGGAACCCCGGGATATTGGCAGTGGATCGGCAATGTGTTTTCCACGCTTGAGGTCGTCCCGTTCTTTGCCATGGTTGTTTTCTGCTTCTACATGGTTTGGAAAGGCGGCCGGGATCATCCGAACAAGGCGGCTTTGCTTTGGTCGCTGGGCTGTTCGGTCATGGCGTTCTTTGGCGCTGGCGTATGGGGATTCATGCATACCCTGTCGTCGATCAATTACTACACCCACGGGACTCAGATTACCGCAGCACATGGACATCTGGCTTTCTACGGGGCCTATGTGATGCTTAATCTGGCAATCTTTACCTATGCGCTGCCTTATCTTCGCGGGCGTGAACCTTATAACCAGCAGCTCAATATGTGGGGCTTCTGGATCACGACCAGTGCGATGGCCTTCATGACCTTTACCCTGACATTTGCGGGTGTCGTACAGACCCATCTGCAACGTGTTCTGGGAATGAATTACATGGAAGTCCAGGACCAGGTTGCCCTGTTCTACTGGATGCGCTTGGGATCGGGTGTTGTCGTGCTGATCGGTGTCACCATGATTATCTGGTCACTGGTGGTGGCACCGCGTGATGCAAGCGTAACAGCCGGGGCACGTCAGCCTGCCGAATGACGGCAATCAAGTCTGTGTGTTCGATTTCATGCTCTCTTCCATGACGACACATGGCGGACAACGACCGGTTGGTTCCCGCGACCGGTCGTTGTCATTTTCGGCCTCCCCATTTTCCAAGGAGCATTCAAATGCAGACCGCTCTTAAAGACGTACTCGCCCAGCAAGACGTTCCTTATTATCAGTCTACCGGCAACGAACAGCAGCTGTTTGAAACAGCCTGGCAGCAGCATCTGCCCTTGTTGTTAAAGGGACCGACCGGTTGCGGGAAAACACGTTTTGTATCCCATATGGCTGCAAAGCTGGGCGTTCCGCTTTATACCGTTTCCTGCCATGACGATTTGACCGCTGCGGATCTGACGGGGCGCTATCTGATCAAGGGCGGGGAAACGGTTTGGGTGGATGGTCCGTTGACACGTGCGGTCCGGCACGGTGGTATCTGCTATCTTGATGAGGTGGTGGAGGCGCGCAAGGACGTGACGGTGGTCCTTCATCCGTTGACGGATGATCGGCGTCTGTTGCCGCTAGACCGGACGGGCGAGATGCTTGAAGCTCCTGCCAATTTCATGCTGGTGGTGTCCTATAACCCCGGTTACCAGAACCTTCTGAAGCAGCTTAAACCATCGACCCGACAGCGTTTTCTGGCCGTCGAGTTCGATTTCCCGGACGCGGAAACCGAAAAAGCGGTCATCATGCGTGAAACCGGGATCGATGTTGAACGGGCAGCCCTTCTGGTGCGCATTGCGGGCAATATTCGCAAGCTTACCGGTATTGATCTTGAAGAAGCTGTTTCAACCCGGTTGCTGGTCTATGGCGCGACGCTTTTGATGGCCAATGTAGCATTTGATGACGCCATCAATGCGGCCATCATCGAACCACTGTCGGATGATGCGGATATCAAGGCGGGCCTTCGCGAGGCCATCGGGATTATCCGGGGCTG
This sequence comes from Thalassospira permensis NBRC 106175, assembly GCF_000714555.1. Lineage (NCBI taxonomy): Bacteria > Pseudomonadati > Pseudomonadota > Alphaproteobacteria > Rhodospirillales > Thalassospiraceae > Thalassospira > Thalassospira permensis. Next base: position 470,424 of record NZ_AUNC01000001.1, read on the forward strand.
ACAGCCGGGAGGCGATGATGAGTTTCGATTTTCTGGAATTCGAAGAACAGGTCGGCATGATCTGGCACCGGATTGCATCACGCAATCAGGAAAGCTATCGCGATCATGTTGAACACGCGATCACGTTTGCTGAATTGCGCGGTCATTTGCCGGTGATTTTTCGCACCCTTGGTGGCGACCCGGCGTTGGAATTTGCCCAGATTGATAAACGGGTTTCGGGGCATCGGCTACGCTGGCGGCAACGGATTGGTCTGGTGGATGAACAGATCACGATGGCCGAAATGAACGAGGCATCGGTAAAGCTGCCCGCGTCCATTTCACTGTTTCCGTCCCGTGATCTTAACCGTGATTTTTATATCTGGCTGATGGCATGGTTCGCGGTTTCGGTACCACAAGCCATTTCGCTGGACGTTGCGCAAAGCCCCTTATTGGTCGATATCATGCGACTTTCCCGGGCACGGCAAACCGATCAAGATGTATGTCGCCATTTCCCCGGCATCATCGGTTTGCGTCAACGCCTGTATGACGCGTTTCTTGTGTTGCGGCCGGTGCGTCCTTTGCCCCGTGTCGAACAACAGGTTGAAGAATGCGTTCTGCGGATTCTTATGGGTGTAGGGCAACAGGATGAAAATGATTTGTGGCCCGTTGTTAACGCCGTCGGCACAGGTGTTGATATTGCTGCGATGGTCAGTGTTGCGGGTTTGCAATCGCATCGTTATTCGCCATTCCTTCCCGTTCCACTTTGGGGGGAAGCCATGTGTTCCGGAACGGCTGGTCGTGTTGCCAATACCGACACGGACGAGGATGGAAATTCGTCAGACGGCAGTCAGGAACGTAAAAAACGCGCTCGCCGACGCAAGAATGATCAGGCTGGTCGCAATGATCCCCTCGCATTAAACCGGTTTGAAAAAATCCTTTCGATAGCCGAGATGGTCAATGTCAATCGGCCGATGGATGACGAGGACGAGCAGGATGCAAAGAAAGCGGCTGACGAGCTTGACGAAATGGAAATTTCCGACTGCAAACGCAAAGCGGCAACCAAATTGCGTTTCGATCTGGATCTGCCGCCACGCGAAGCTGATGAAGGACGCGTGATTGGTGAATGGACCTATCCGGAATGGGATTACCGTCATCAATCGTATCGCCCGGATTTCTGCAAAGTCGTCATGCAATCCGGTGATGAAAAAGTCAGTGAGTGTGATGTCTGGCATCCGGGTGAAACCGAACGGCGACAAATCCGCCAGGTTCGCCGCCAATTCGAAGCGTTTCGGCCGCGCCATGAAATTCTGCGCGCGCAAAGTGATGGAAGCGAGCTTGATCTCGAAGCATTGGTGCGCGCCCGCTGTGACCAGAAAGGCAGTGGAGAACTCAGCGACAGGCTTTATCTGAACACGGTTCGACGGGCACGCGATTTGTCGGTTGCGGTACTGGTCGATGTATCATTGTCGACCGATGCCTGGATACAGGATCAACGGGTTCTCGATGTTGAAAAGCAGGCGCTTTCGGTGCTGGCTGGTGGGCTGGATGCATGTGGGGACGAGTTTGGTATCTTCAGCTTTACATCACGTCGTCGGGATTGGGTGCGTATTAATGCGATCAAGATCTTCGACGAGGAATGGTCACGTTCTACGCAGGACCGGATACAGAAGCTCCGTCCAGGGTATTACACGCGGTTGGGGGCTGCCATCCGCCATGTTGGAAAGCTGTTGGGGGATCGACCGCACCAACACCGGTTGATGCTGGTAATCACGGATGGCAAGCCAAATGATATCGACCATTACGAAGGTCGCTACGGCATAGAGGATAGCCGCCGTGCGGTACGTGAATGCCGAAAGGCAGGGCTTGGCCTTTTCGGTGTAACGGTCGATCAAAGGGCACAGGATTACTTCCCCTATATCTTTGGGGCAGGCGGGCACGCAATTGTCAGCAAGCTGGAAAACCTTCCGGCGGCCTTACCACGTATCTATCGCCAGCTTGTATCTTGAAAACGGGTGATAATATGCAAGCTCGTCAGGAAAATATGGCACAACATGATAGCTCGACCGCGAATGAAAGTGATCAGCACAGTGTATCGGTAACTTCTTCTGCCGGGGCTGATGCCTGGGGCGGGCTTGAAGCCTTGCCCGGGCATCCGTTGATGTGGGTCCTGATCCTGTCGGAGTTGGTTGTTTTCGGGGCTTTTCTGCTGACATTTTCCGCGGCAAGAATTGGCGACCCGTCTGGGTTTGCGGCGGATCAACTGCGTCTTGATCGTGTTATGGGCGGGCTTAATACGGTTGTTTTACTGACAAGCGGTCTGTTCGCGGTGTTCGCCGTTCATGCCATACGCCAAAATGCTGTTTTGCGGTGTCGGGGCTGGATGGCGGCAACTGCAATTCTGGGCATCGTTTTCCTGATCATAAAACTGCTGGAATATAGCAGTAAAATCGATGCCGGGATCGGTTTGGAAAGCAGTACGTTCTTCACGCTTTACTATCTCATCACCGGTTTTCATGCGCTGCATGTGGTGATGGGGCTTGGTCTTTTGGGGATTGTTTCCATTTGGCCCAATTTAACCAACATCGAAACCGGTGCCGCCTTCTGGCATATGATCGATATGGTTTGGGTGCTGGTCTTTCCTGTGATCTATCTGTTGCGATGAGGTAATCATGGACCATCATTGTACCATCAGTGCGAAATCCGATGATGTCGTAAGGAATGTTGGCAAATCTTGCGACACGCAGGCTTTATCGATGCGAACAGCAATTCTGGTCTGGCTGATCGCAACCAGCACGACCATCCTGTCACTGGTCCTTGCGCTTGTGGGAGAAGAACGCACAGCCACGATGCTTGGTCTGGTGCCAGCCACAATTATTATGGCTGTGGGTAGCTTTAAGGCATGGTTGATCTTGCGATACTATCTTGGGCTTGGGCCATCCGCGGCCGGATGGCATGGATTGTTTGTTGCCTTTCTTATTGTGATTTTTGCCGGTGTTCTGGCCGCACAGGGGGCGGTGATTTTCTCAAGCCACTAGGGCGTATCTTCACGCCGTCACAAGATGGCTAAATCATCGCGTGACGGCTGATCTGGTGTTAGTGACTGGTGCCGGCGGAATAGGTGATTTTGTTGAAAACATTATATTTCCCAACCGGCTTTTTCATCGGGATGCGTTTGATTTCCTCGAATGTTTGGGCATCGTAAACGATGATTGCACCGTCATCGTCCCAGATCGACAGCAGCGCGTGTTTGCCGCTGCGGTCAAATTCGACATGGGCCGCGACCTTGCCGGGTTCGGGGCGGAGCGTTTTGACGATTTCGAGGGTGCGTTTATCGATGATATGGACAACATCCTTGTCCGGGCCAAAGAATACATCGACCCAGGCATAAGGCGTGTTGTCATGGCTGCGCGTGAAAAAACCGGGGCCTTTTGTTTCGATGGTTTTGATGGTCTGCCAGCTTTCCATGTCGATCACACTGATTTTGGAATCTTTCAGGTGCGGTGTCGCCAGCACCGAATGGCCCTGATAGTTAAAGGTGATGCCCGAACCAAGATGGGGCATACCTTCCAAGGCAATGTCGGCCACCTTTCGGCCGACATTCAGATTGATTACCTGCCCATCGCGGCCATTGCGCGCCGCCCCGATCAGGTGGCGATAATCCTGATCGAAAAAGAAATCATCCAGACCATCATCAAGATGAATACGCCTTACCGGAAAAGGGCCGTTCTGAACGTCCAGTGCTTCGACCATATTGGCTTCGTAGTTATGAACGAAACCGGGATAGACCGGACGTGGATCATCGGCATAGGAAATTTCCCAAACTTCGGGCAGGTCTTTCAGGGCGACGATAAAGCTATGGCGCGGAGGGGCGGTATAGACCGCCGAAACACGCGATGATTTGCCATCATCACCGATAACGGCGAACTCGCGTATTGGTGTCAGATCCCGTGCATCCAGCAGAACCAGATTGTGCGGCAGCATGTTGCCCGCCATCACATATCGGCCGTCATCGGATACCGCCACATTTCGCGTATTCAGGCCGACCCGGATTTCAGCAACGGTTTGCAGGGAATAAAGGTCATACATCTGGACCCATCCATCACGCGACGCCAGATAGACAAACCGACCGTCCGGTGAATATTTTGCCCCGCCATGCAAGGCAAAGCGGGTCGGAAAACGATCAAGGGGTTCGAACGTGTCACCATCAAGGATCGTGACGTGATGATCGCCCGCCTCGACAATTGTGAACAGGTTTAGAGGATCACTTTTGAATTTCGGTTTGTCGGGTAGTTCGACAGGATCGGCAAAGACGTTGTGACTTTGTAAGATTTCAGACATACCCCATTCAGGCGACCTGTCCATCGGTTGCCGCAGCCAGTCTGCCAGAAGCGTGATTTCCGTCTTTGCAAGAGTTTCGCCAAAAGCCGGCATTTGTGTCGCTACGCGGCCATCGCGGATGACATCCGAAATGCCATTGCCCCGCAATTTTTCAAGGCTTTCGGGCAAAAGTGCCGGGCCCATGCCGCCCAACCGGTCACCATTGTGACAGGCAGCACAATGCGTTGCATATAACGCATTGGCATCGGCAATCTGCGCGGAAGAGAGTGCGGTTTGGCCAAACGCGTTCGTTGTGCTGATCAAACCGGATACCAATACCGTTCCAAGGCAAATCCTGGCTAGAACAGGCTTAACGATGGGGATCATGATGTGACCTCCACCTGACCGTGGCGTTTGGTTGCGGAAAACGGAACGGTTTCAAGACGGTTATGTTCGCCAACAATGCCAAGTTCGGCATCATCAAGATAACAGCCCGGATCTTCGGCCCAAGGATCGCCGGTCAACTGATAGGCGCGCGTTCGCGTATTGCCGCCGCAAATATCGCGATACCGGCATTCGCCGCAGCGTCCGTGAACGAGACGGGGACGCTGTTTTAACCCGGCCATCAAGGGATCACTGATATCCTGCCAGATTTCCGAAAACGGACGTTTCAGGACATTGCCCAATGTGTGCTGCCACCACATGGTATCGGGATGGACATTGCCCAGATTATCGATATTGGCAACATTGACACCCGATGCATTCCCGCCCCAGCGTTGCAGCATTTTACCGATCTGGCTGGATGCTGCGGGGTAATGTTCGTCAATCCAGAATTTCAGGAAAACCCCGTCGGCATCGTTGTTGCCCGTCACGTAGTCGCGCGCGATGCCTGCTTTGACATCTGCTTCGCAGCGGGAAAACATCATCAACAACGCTTCGCGGGTCATATTATAAAATGCGTGATCCTTGCGGTTGTGATTACCGCGACCGGCATAGTTCAGATGCGAGAAATAGAACTTGTCGATCTTTTCCTGTTCAACAAGGTCCAGAAGACCGGCAAGGTCCTGATAATTTTCGCGGGTCATGGTGAAACGAATGCCAACCGGCAATCCGGCATCACGGCATAGTTTTGCCCCGCGAAGGGCAAGATCAAAACCGCCTTCAAGACGGCGAAAATAATCATGTGTTGCGCCAAGTCCATCCAGACTGATCCCGACATAGTCATAGTTGGCGGCGGCAATCTGATCGATGTTTCTATCATCAATCAGGGTCCCGTTGCTCGACAGTGCGACATAGAAACCAAGTTCTTTGGCATAGGCGGAAATATCAAAAATATCGGGCCGCATAAGTGGCTCGCCCCCCGACAGGATCAACACCGGAACATTGAAATCACGCAGATTTTCCATGGTATGGAAAACCTGTTTTGTCGTTAGCTCACCGGGAAAATCCTTATCAACGGCAGAGGCATAGCAGTGCCTGCATGTCAGGTTGCACCGCCGGATCAGGTTCCAGATAACGACAGGTCCGCGGTTGGAAAGCGGGGCATGTTTGCGGGGGGTCGTAACGGGTGCTGTGCCATTCTCGGCAATATCGATTGCAGCACGGATATACTGGCTTAACCGCAACATTTCTTTTCTCCGTTTTTGCGCCAACGCAGGCCGGTTTTTTTCAGGATACGGTTGCTGTATAGAATGCGATGGTCGCGGACATTCCCGCCCAAACGGTTGCGGATATCTTCGACCTTGGACTCGACCGTTTCACGTGTCGTACCGTGGACCATGGCAAACAGGTTGAATGGCCAATCGGGCAGGTGGCGCGGTCTGCGATAGCAGTGCGATACGAAATCCAGCTTTCCGATCATCTCGCCCATGTCATCAACGGTTTTATCGTCGATGTCCCAAACGCTCATGCCATTGGCGCGATAACCCAGCCGATAATGGTTGGGGATGATGCCGATACGCCGAATGACGCCAACATCAAGCAAACGTTGCAAGCGCTGTTCAACTTCATCCGGGCCAAGTCCAAGGCCCAACGCGATATCCCCGTATGGTGTGGGACTTAAAGGCAATCCGGTTTGCGTCGCACGGATCAGGGCATGATCGATTTCGTCAAGTTCCGGTAGTTCTGGTTGGTTCAGAAAGGAAATCATTTTTCGGGAACCTCCAGATGCAATTCAAGGAAGTATTCCTGTTCCTTTGGGAAGCTCAGAACCCCAAGCCCGGTTGTGTTTTCGATCCGCTTTATGACGTCCTGAAGCGCTTCTTCATCCTCGGCAAGGATCACAAACCACATGTTAAGAACATCTTCACGGGCGTAATTGTGGGCGACTTCCTCGCATGCGTTGACCTGTTCCGCGACCTCGTCAAAGCGATCAGGTGGGACTGCAATCGCGGCAAGGGTTACAGCACCACCAAGTCTTTCCGTGTTGTAAAGCGGCCCAAACCGGCCGACATATCCGTCCGCGATCAGCCTTTTGACACCGTTAATGACGGTTTGTTCGTCATAACCAAGACGTTCGGCCAGCACCTGGAACGGGTGCGCGCAGATCGGAAAACCACCCTGCATATTGTTGATCAGGTCGCGTTCAAGCTTGTTCATGATATTTCCCTGACTTCATCGGGAATTGCGCGAGTTTCTGTTGGTGCAGGCAAGGATACGGATGCCCTCGGGGCGCCATATTTGCCCGCCCGCTGGGTGAAGCATTGCTTGCTGAAAAGAACCTTGTGGGGCGCATCATGCAGTTCCAGACGCGCAATCAGGTGGCGGATTTGTGCCCGAACTGTCAGCCGGTCTCGACCATGGATCATGCAATAAAGATTGTATGGCCAAACCCCGGCAACCCGTTCCCTGCGGTAACACAATGTGACATAGGGAAGGGCTGCCATCGCCTTGCCAATGTCGGGTGCCGCATCATCACCGATATCGAAAACGCACATCGCATTGGCCTGATAACCAAGTGCGCGATGACGGATGATCATGCCAAAGCGGTTGATAACCTTGTGGGCGATAAGCTGTTCAAGCGTTTCGATCACCGTTTCCTCGGTCGTGCCGAGGTCATTGGCAATATTTGCATAGGGACGTTTGCCGATTGGCAAGCCGTCGCGCAGTCTTTCGATCAGCCGGTGTTGAAGATTGCTCAGTTCCATTTCAACGCAAATCCCAAATCGAGACGGTAATGTTCGATCATCGGCATCCGATATACCGGGAAGCCGGTTTTGGTTTCGATTGCCTTGATTGTCGTGTCCAGACTGGCCTGATCGGCGGTGGTCACGACGAACCATAGATTGAGTTTATCTTCGCGTTCGTAATTGTGATTGATTTCGGTAAAGTGGCTGACTTGGGCGGCAATTTTTTCAAGCTGATCATTTGGAACTTCCATCGCCGCAAGGCTTGATGCCCCTGCACGCCCGGTCGCATAGGTCGCGCCAATCCGGTCGAGATAACCTTTGTCCTTCAAATCGGAAATGGCGGAAAGCACCGTGTCTTCGTTGGTGCCCAGTTCACTGGCGATGGTTTCAAACGGGCGTGGCGTCGTCGGAAATCCGCGCTGAAAATGTTCGATCAGCCGGGTCTGAAGGCGGGTGAGTTCGGTGCTCATGATGGCCTCCTACAACCCGATCCGACCGGCACGGTCAGACATGAAAATGCCGCTGGGACTGGGGAGCGGAAGTTCGGCAATCGGCTGGAGCGTGTAGGGATTGTATCCAACGACCTTGTTGTCATCGCGCACCGACAACCAGATCTGATCGCCACGTGGACTGAATTCCATATGCAGGACACCGGTGCCGGGTTTCAGTTCTCCGACGATTGCCAGATTTTCCGTGTCGATTATCTGGACCGTATCGTAATCCGGGACCGAGAAATTGACCCAGACATGCCTGTTATCGGGATGGGCCATGACGAAAACGGGCTGTCCATGGACGGGAATACGTCCGATCTGCTGCCAGTTTTCGGTGTCAATCACGAGAACTTCGTGGCGACCGATGGCGGGTACAAATGCGCGTTTCCCCGCAATCGCCCAGCCTTCAAGATGGGGCATTTTGTAAACGGGTAAGCGTTCTTCACCCATGCCATAATGATCAAGGATGCGGCGCACGCCATTTTCCGGATGCCAAAGATCAAGCAATGCCATGCCGTCTTCGCCAAACAGACCGGCAATGTAATAACGACCATCGGATGTGATCAGCGCATCGTAGGGCTGTGTTCCGATATCTTTGTAGCGGCTGATCTTTGGTTCGTTGCCGGTTGAGAAGTCGGCTATCCAGATTTCGCCGGAATCCCAAAGGCTGAAAACAAACCGGTTCCCTGGCGCATCAACCAGCCCGATGACTTTTGAACGATCCGAACTGCCGTCAATGGTTGCAGGAATATCGGCCAACAGTTCGAGGGTTTCACTATCGAAAACGCGGACACCGCCGGGTTCGTAATTGGCAACCGCCACCAGTCTGCCGTCCTGGCTGACGGCTCCGCCAATACTGTTGCCCGCTTGCAAGGTTCTAACGACAACCTCATGTCTGAGAATGTCTACCTTGGTCAATCCCCCGTCGCGGCCAAAGACGAATGCGAATCGTCCGTCCCGGGAATAGACGATCGATGCATGTGACAGATCGCCAAGGCCTTCAACGATCCCGATAAATTGCCGGGTGCTGGTGTCAAGGATGGCAACTTCGCCAGTGGCCCGGGCAACCACGGTTGCCAGGTCAGCCGTCCCGCGAACGGATGAGATATTTGCGCAGCCGGCCAAAAGCAAAATGCCCCCAACAACCAAAAGGTTGCGGGTTGCCTGTAACGCGGTGGAAGGAATGCGGGCCGAAAATGCAATGCGCATCATTCGGGTTCTCCTGTTTTCAGATAGCGGGCCATCCACGTGGCCTCATCGGGTGTCACGATTGCGCGCCAGGGTGGCATGGCTGTCCCGGGCAATCCGTCGAGGATGATGGTTGTCAAATCCTCGACGCTGTAAGCCGCAAGGCTTTCCGGTAAAAGGGGCGATCCCAGACCTCCCTTAAACGTTAGGCCATGACAGGAACCGCAATCCTGACGCACCATTTGCTCCAGCGCATGGGGGCTTCGGGAAGAAGTCGCGTTTTCCGCACTTACTGAATAGGTCCCCGCCAAAGCGAGCGTGGTGATCAGGATCACGAGGGAATTACGCAGTATGGGCATAACGTAGACCCCCATCGGGGAAGTCGGGTGCTGCGTTTTGGTCAAACCGGCTTTCGGATAGAAGTTCGGCCTCGGGCAGTGATAGTCGATCCGCCAGTGAAATGACGCGGCCAATGACGATCATGCAGGGCGGATCAAAATCCAGCCGGTTCAGGTCGTCACAGACATTGCCCAATGTGCTGCGGAAATGTCTTTGATCCGGTGTTGAACCATTTTCGATAATCATCACCGGCGTATCGGTGGGCAGCCCATGTTCAAGCAGTTTACCCGCGATTACCGGCATGGTTTTGACCCCCATGTAAATCGCAAGCGTAGTGTCCGGATCGGCCAAAGAACGCCAGTCGTGATGGGGTTCTGCGTCTGCCTGCATGTGACCGGTGACAAAACGTACACTGGTTGCCAGACCGCGATGGGTCAGCGGTAGATTAAGTTGTGCCATGCATCCTGCGGCGGCTGTAATTCCGGGAACAACTTCAAACGGAACATCATGCAGGCTGAGCCATTCTGCCTCTTCACCCCCGCGTCCGAAAATATACGGATCCCCGCCTTTCAGACGAACGATGTGGCAATGTTTTCTGGCCATATGAACCAGAAGTGTATTGATTTCGGACTGCTTCAGGCTGTGGGATCCTGTGGATTTTCCGACATAAACGCGTTCTGCAAACGGGTTGGCCAGTTCAAGTATTTCATCGGAGACAAGCCGGTCATAGATAACGGCATCCGCGCGGTCGAGAAGGCGTGCTGCCTTGATGGTCAGCAATTCAGGATCGCCTGGCCCGGCTCCGACAAGATAAATACGCCCGGATTTTTGCATGGCTTTTCCCCTGTTTTGGCAAGGTTTCAAATGCGGGAAGTCCGGAGGCCGTGTATGGCCTCCGGTTCTGCAGATCAGTAGATGTCGTGTTGGGTGTTGTAGATGTTGAATTTGCCCGTCGGGGTCACAAGGCGATCGTCTTTGATGACCTTCTTGAGCTTCCGGGTTTTGTCATCAACAATCACAATGGCTGACTTTTCAGCTTTGCCGTTCCAGACAGAGAACCAGATTTCAGTACCCTGTTTGTTATATTCACCCTGAACGACGCGCTGGGCACCTTCGTCGCCCAGATCGGCCCATTCGGCAATCGGCAGTGTTTCAACACCGGCATCAAGGTTGTTGATGTCAAGGACACCAACCGAATGATAAATTTCGGCATCCGAGTTTAGCGGCGCATCAACCCAAAGGTTTTTCGAATTCGGGTGGGTTTTGATAAACAGTGAACCGCCACCGAGCCCGTCAATGGATGCCGCCATTTTCCACGCATTTTCCGGATGTTTTTCCGGATCGGTACCGATCAATGCAATGGTGTCATCGCCAAGATGACTGGTTGCCCAGACCGGACCGAGTTTCGGGTGGATGAAGTTCGCCCCGCGACCCGGATGCGGGGTTGTGCCGACCTCGACAAGTTTGGTCAGTTTACGTTCTTTGGTATCTATAACGGCGACTGTGTCACGAGCATTGGCGGCAACCATGAAATATCGACCGGATGAATCAAAACCACCGTCATGGAGAAACCGTTCGGCACTTATTGAAGTGACTTGCAAGGCGTCGAGATCTTCGTAATTTACCAGAAGTACCTTGCCGGTTTCCTTAACGTTAACGACAAATTCCGGGTTGTAATGTGAGGATACAATCGCGGCAACGCGAGGCTCAGGGTGATATTCCTGTTCATCATATGTCATGCCGCGAGTAGAGACGATTTTAAGTGGCTCAAGCGTTTCGCCATCCATAATTGTGAATTGTGGTGGCCAGTATGAGCCCGCAATCGCGTAACGATCCTCCCAACCTTTCATTTTAGAAGTTTCGACTGAACGAGCTTCCAAACCAACTTTGATCGTTGCAACGATCTCGGGATCCTTCATCCATAGGTCGATCATATCGATTTTTGCATCGCGACCGATAACCATGAGGTAACGCCCGGACGCGGATACACGTGAAATATGAACGGCATATCCAGTGTCGATGACATATTTGATCTTGTAGTCGTGGCCGTCGATCAGTGCGATCTGACCCGCATCACGGAGTGTGACCGAGAACAGATTCTCGATATCGAGATCATTCATTTTTTGGGTCGGGCGCTGGTCGACTGGAACAATGACTTTCCAGCTTTCTTTCATCGCGGCCATGCCCCATTCTGGCGGTTGAGGCGGATCCTGCATGACATATCGCGCCATGATGTCGATTTGCTCTTCTGTCAAATCTCCGGAGGTTCCCCAGTTTGGCATACCAGCTGGCGATCCATAGGTAATGAAGTCATGCAGATAGTCATAACCAAGATCGCGGGTGCGGTCCGTTGTCAGGGCAGGGCCGGTTGCACCATTGCGCAACACGCCGTGGCAACCTGCGCAACGTTCAAAGAAAATCTTACGGCCCTGATTGAATTCATCGGCCGTCATCGTTGGCACACCTTCGTGTGCGCCAGGCTGTGACCCATCAGTCGGAAGTGACTCGAGACTGGGTTCATAGGTGCTTTCGCTTTCAGGATGTTTTTCCTGGGCGATTGCCACCGAGGCAAAGATAAGGCCGAAACCAAGTGCAAGCGGCGCTGCCGACCGTCTCAGCCGAGTTGTGAGTTTCATGCGTCCCTCCATTAGGAAAATGAAAGCCTTCGCTCCCGGTTGCGGAGATTTGATCTTTCGACGCGAGCCAGCCTTGATGATGATCAAATAACCATATGAACATTGTGGTTTTGAGCCGTTCCACTCTTGACGGGAGTCAATACGCTTGGGGGAAAAGCCCGCAAAATGCGTTCAGAGAGAGTGAAACAAGGGAATGGTTATGTCCGTCTGCGATCCGGTTTTGATGATTGTCGCGCATGGAACGCGACGAACTGGTGCAGTGCCCGGCGGGATGTTTTCCGCGCATCTGCAACGTCAGTTACCGCATTTCGACATCCGCCTTTCATTTTTGCGATCAACGCCATCAGCGGGAAATGTGTTGAAGGTCATGACGCGGAATTCGGCGTCTGACGTGCTTGTCTTTCCCCTGTTCTTTACGCCGGGCGCCGGTTTGGTGGCGGAACTGTCCGCACTTGTTGCCGATGCCCGGTTGGAAGCGGAGGCACTTTTGCCATTCGCAGGACATTTGTCTGGATATGACCGCATGTTGGCGGCACGAATTGCCCAACGATTAAAGGCCGGTGGAAATCAAAAGGATAAAAAGGCAATTTTTCTGGTGGCTCACGGGCAGAAGCAGGACATCTGCCCGTCGCCCGAAATGCAGCAGTTGCGAGCGATACTTTCGCACCATCTTGATCACGACGAAATCTACAATGTCCAGATTGATGGCCAGCCGTCTCTCGCCAACTGGCGAAACATGACAAGGTGCAGAAATGCCCTTTTTGTTCCCCTTATGACGGGGGATGGTGCGCATTGCCGCATTGATATTCCTGCTTCTGTTAATTCCCGGTCTGATGAGAAAGTCGGCATGCTCGCACCGGTTGGCACGTGGTGGGAGTTGTCTTCGCTGTTGGCCGATCATGTGAATTGCGGTCGACATCATCGCAAAAGCAGTTGTCAACCATCGCAGTCAGCTCGGACAGAGTTTGGAGCCGATTATGCCACGCCGTAACCTGAATGATGCGGATTTCAGTCTGATGTCGAAGGTGGCAGTTCTTTCTGCCTTCTCGCGCGATGAAATCGTATCGATGACAAATGGTGCGACCGTTGTGATTTATAACGGCCGTGAATTGCTGTTTAGCGAGGGGGAGCCCGCCGAACAGTTCTTTATTGTCATCAAGGGGCAGGTGCGTCTGTTTCGAATTCTCGGTGACGGGCGTGTCGCCCTTTTTCATCTTGTTTCAGCAGGCGAGTCTTTTGCCGAGGCAGTGGTCCTTTCCGGGCAAAAGTATCCGGTATCTGCCGAATGCGATCCGGGCAGCCAGATCATCGCAATCAGCAGGCTGCAACTGGTCAATCGCCTGAGGAATGACAAGGCGATGATTGGTCGGATGATGCAGTCATTGATCGAGAGGGAACGGTTTTTCTACAGGGAGCTCAATGATTTGCGCCAGCGAAGCCCATCGCAGCGCCTTGCCGGATTTTTGCTCTCGCAGTCTGATGATGCGGAAATCGTACCCAAGCATGTCATTGCAAACCGGATCGGTGTCACCCCGGAAACATTCTCACGTGCATTGCGCAAACTTGAAGACGACGGATTTATTGCCCGGGATACAAGGATGAGCATCCTTGATGTCGAAGGGCTAAGGCAGTTCTCGCGCCGATAAGCGTTTTCCGATCAAAATTGATCTGGAACAAACTTGATCATCTGGGCTGATGTTAGAGTTATTCCAGTAAATGCAATCTTCCCTTTTTTCTACAATGGACGATGCCGTGATGAATGATGTCGAACGCATTTCCGGTGTTCTTCGCTTTGCGAACTATTTCCGAACCTGGCCGCAGGAAGATATCCTTGAACTGGCATCCCTATGCCAATGGGTCAGGTTTGACACTGATACAATGATGATTTCGGCAGATGAACCGGCGTCAGCGCTTTATCTGATTGTGAACGGGCATGTCGAATTGTCTTTCAAGGATCAGGACGGTAAAGACGGGGTCATTGATCTTCTGGGGAATGGTCAGCTTGTCGGGGAATGCGCATTGGTGCCCGATGGCTGTTATGCGGTTTCGGTTCGTACCTTGGAGGCAACAACAGCGGTTCGTATTGATGGTGCTGGCTTTGCCGATTTTCTTGCGGCCCATTTCGACCGTGCACTGACCATGATGTCGGCCATGACAGAACGGTTGTGTCAGATGTTGCGACAGGCCGAAGAACTTAAATGCCGGTCTGCGGCACAACGTCTGGCGATCTATTTCCTGGCAGATGCGGTGCCGATTGACGGTGTGCATGAAACACCTCTGACCATTGAAAAGTCTGCCTTGGCCCGCAAGTTGGGAATGACCAGCGAGACGATCTCTCGCGCGCTTAAGAAACTTTCTGAAATTGGTGTTTCGCAACATGCCAATGGTCACATTATCCGGATTGCAGATGCGGAAATGCTGGCCGATTGGTGCGGGTTGTCTGGGAATGATGCCAAGGAAGGGGGCGAAGATGCGTTCAAGACCGCTGTCTGAAATCGATTACGATATCGTCCGACAGGTCCCGTTTCTGTCTGCTCTTGGCGGGGCGCGGCTTGATAATCTGATGGCAAAATGTCGGGTTGAATGCCATTCGCGCGGCGAACATCTGTTTCGTGCCGGTGATGTTGCCCGTAACTTCTATGTTCTGCTTTCCGGGCACTTGCGCCTTGTAAAGGTTTCCCCGCAGGGCGAAGAAACCGTCATGCATTTCCTGACCCAACCGGGGGCATTCGCCGAAGCCGTTTCGTTGGCCGGTCGGGCATATCCGGTGGAATGCGAGGTCATGGAAGATTGCGAGATTATCGCCATTCCGCGCGATACCTATCTTTCCGTTTTACGCAGTGCGCCCGATGTCATGGCCGAAGTCCTTGCCGGACTTCTGCGGTGGGAACGATTCTTCCTCGAAGAAATTTTCAAAATTCGCCACACCAAACCGATCCAGAGAATTGCGTCTTTCCTGATCGATTTCGAAGAAAGAAGTGGCGAGAATCTGGGTGGCGAGGACGAGACGAACTTTCCTGAAAAACGTCAGATCGCAAGCCGGATCGGCATTACGCCAGAAACATTCTCGCGCTCGCTTCGAAAGCTAGAGGCAACAGGCGCAATTGCCGCCGGACCGAAACTGCGCATCCTTGACCGGGCGGTTCTGTACGAGCTTTCGCGCTAGAATTATGACGGCTGGTCTTAGCTGTCGCGACGTGGAAATGTCTGCAAAAGGGTTTTCCTCTTCGTGAACAAAAAGGCTGTGGCACATATGCTGCCGAAGCAGCAGGCTGCTTTTATATTCCCGGTATGCGGATCTGTTGGTGGTGCTGCAATTGAGGATTTATCCGAAGCCGAACCGGGCATCCGATGGGGGCGCGTCGGGTAGGGCTCATCAATTGCCACGCAATAGCGAATAGCCATTTCTGGTGGACGTACCCGTGAGAATTGTTTCTAGATTTCCGAGCGCGCAGGCTGCGTCGTGTCGAATCCTCCTTCCCATTCGGCTTCCTTAAAAAAGTTCTTGATTTGTTCTTTTTTCTGTGGCATAAGAGTAAAGTCAACGGGAGAAATGCACCCGGAGCGAAACCCGCAAGGCCTTGTGCCTTGCGGGTTTTTGCGTTTGGGGCTGAAGGAAAGAGGATATCGGGATGCATCGGCAAAGACGCGGACATAGACACAGGCAGGGCTGCGGGGGTCCCCGCAGGATATTGACTGGCGGATGGCGGAGCCATTATGGCGGCATTCTGCCCGAGGGCTAGGACGAGGACTAGGGGGGGGGCTAACCCGATCATTTGTCATGACGGGAGAGGTGCGTCTTGTTGAGGAGGGAGCTTTAAATTTGCCGGTAGCGGCAAGGATGGCAGCAGGGGGCAGCGTTGAGCTGTGGCCCGTCAAGGGTGGACCGGCGGGGCCCATGAGCCCGAAGTGTGTTCGGGCTTCATCGGTTGCCGGAAATGTCGCCATGGCCGGGAGTGATGGGAGCGGGACGTGGGCCCGGAGACCGTCCGTTGGCGAGGATGGCGAATGCCCGAAATGTGTCCGGACTTCATCGGTTGCGGGAAGTGCTGCCGTGGCCGGGAGTGATCGGAGCGGGTCGTGGGTCCGGAGACCGGTTGTTGGCGAGGCTGGCGGAGGCCCGAGGTTCGTCCGGGCTTCCGATGATTGCGGGGGTGCTGTCATGACCGGAAGTGACCGGGGCGGGCTGTGAGGCCGAAGGCCGCTGTCTGCGCGGCATTAGCGGGGATGCCGAAGTCCTGGGTTTGTCGGGACTTCCGATGGTTGCCGGAAATGTCGCCACGGTCGTGAGTGATCGGAGTAGGCCGTGAGGTCGAAGGCGGTCTGTCTGCTGCCGCGTTGGCGGGGATGCCGAAGCCCCGCGTTCGTCGGGACTTCCCAGATTGAGGGACGTCCGGTTTTGGCGGAGGTGGTTTGTCGTTGGGGCCGTCGTCGGCTGTGGGGCGGGCTGGAGCTCGTCGCGTGGCTCTTGCGGGGAAAGCCATGGGTCGAGGCGTCATATCGCCGCGTCGGTCGCGGTTTACGGCAGCTTTGCAAAGGGCCCGGGCATCGGGTTATTCGCCCGCAAGTTCAGCGCAACCCGTTTCCAGAAGGGCGATGACATGCGGGGCGAAGGAGCGCCAGAGATCGAGGCGGTAATCCTGATCACCATCCCGCCACAGCACCGTCGTGACACCATCAAAAACCGTGCGGCGGGCTTCGCCGGTCGGTAATTGATCAAGGTCGCGCGGGCAGCCGATGGTGATAAGGTCGCTGGCCTTTGTGCCTGTGATCCGCACGGTAACTTCGCGGTCGGAAATTTCCGTCAGGCTGTGCGGGGTTTGGGCATAAATCGCCGCACAGGTATCGGTGATCGTCGCGGCCTGATCTTCGGGGGCGATGATCGTCCATTCGTCCGGGCCAAGGCAGAGGATTTCAAGATCCCCTTTGCGCCCGCATTGACCGATTTTGGCCGGAAGGGGCGCGCCAAGCGCCTTTGACAGGGCTTTCTGTTCGGGCGTTGCGGCCCGAAGTGAAAAGCGGGCGACAGGGGGCAGAAGTGCTACACGCACGGCGGAGCTTTCGGCGAGTATCCCGGCTTTGGACAGGTCGATATGTGCAGTCATTGCAGTCATCTCCGCTTGTATGACCTTAGAATTTAAAGTTTGAGACGCGCATTTTCGGGGTCATAAAAGACCGTGCCGGTGATGGTGGCCTTGATCGTCCGGTCCGGCATCGGGATATAAACCGTTTCGCCGGTCTTGCCATGGCCGCCTTCGATCAGGGCAAGGGCAATCGGGCGACCTGCGGCCTCGCTGTGGTAGGACGATGTCACGTGGCCGACCATCTTCATCGGGATCGGCTGGTTCGGATCAAGGACAATCTGCGCGCCTTCTTCAAGCTTTGATACGCCATCATCGGTCAGAAGCCCGACAAGCTGCTTGCGGCCTTCTGCCGTCAGGTCCGGGCGGTTAAGGGCCCGCATCCCGACAAAGTCGGGTTTGTTTTTGCCAACCGCCCATCCGGCACCCGCGTCATAAGGCGTCACTGTCCCGTCGGTATCCTGACCGACAATGATGAAGCCCTTTTCGGCACGCAAGACATGCATGGTTTCGGTGCCATAGGGGCAGATATCGTATTTCTGACCCGCCGCGAACAGCGTTTCCCAAAGGGCGCGGCCATGACGGGCTGGGACATTGACCTCAAAGCCAAGCTCGCCCGTGAAGCTGACCCGGAACAGGCGGGCCGGGAAACCGGCAACCGAGCATTCGGCAATCGACATATGCGGGAAGGCTTCGTCGGAAATATCAAGCCCCTCGACAAACGGGGCCAGAAGATTGCGCGCATTCGGACCGTTCAGCGCAATGGTCGCCCATTGTTCGGTGGTCGAGGTCAGCCAGACTTTGAGGTCCGGCCATTCCGTCTGAAGGTAATCTTCCATCATGTTCAGCACGCGCGCCGCCCCGCCGGTGGTGGTGGTGATGTGGAAACGGTCATCACTCAGGCGGCCAATCACGCCGTCATCGCGGATGTAACCATCATCGCCAAGCAAAAGGCCATAACGGGTGCGACCGGGGGCAAGTTTGGTCCAGGGGTTGGTATACATGCGGTTCATGAATTCGACCGCATCGGGGCCGACCACCTCGATCTTGCCAAGGGTGGATGCGTCAAACATGCCAAGCGATTTGCGTGTTTCGCGGCATTCGCGGCGCACGGCGGCGTCCATATCCTCGCCATCCTTGGGGAAATACCACGCACGACGCCACAGGCTGACCGGTTCGAACACGGCACCATTTTCTTCGGCCCAGCTATCGATGGGGGTTTTGCGGGTGACTTCGAAATGATCGCCCTTGTGATAGCCGACAAACGCCCCGAAGGTCGTCGGGGTATAGGGCGGGCGGAAGGTGGTCAGGCCGACTTCGGGCTGTTTTTTACCAAGTGCATCGGCGGCAATGTTCAGGCCGTTGATGTTTGACATCTTACCCTGATCGGTGGCCATGCCATTGGTGGTGTAGCGTTTGACATGTTCGATCGAGCGCATGCCTTCGCGCACGGCAAGGCGCAAATCCTTGGCGGTCACATCGTTCTGATAATCGACAAAGGCGCGGGCCTTGCCAGCGTCAAGGTCGGTCGGAAGTTCGGTGTGGCTGGCACCCGAGCCGGGGCGATCATCGGCAACCGAAAGCGTTTTGACCGTCGCGGTTTTGCCAAGCGCCCTGGCCGCAGCAGCGCCCATCGCGAACCCGTCATTAAGGGCGGCTTCGATCCCCCAAAGCCCACGCCCGGCACCGGCGATCTGGCAATCCTCGGTAATGCGGTCGGGCAGGAAGGTCTGGCTTTGATCATCCCATTTAAGCGTCCCCTTGGTATGGGAAAACAGATGGAGCGACGGGGTCCAGCCCCCGCAGACCAGAAGGCTGTCGCATGTCAATGTCTGTGCGGCCAGAACGGTGCCATTTTCAACCTTGTTGATGCGCACCGATTTGATGCGCAGGCGGCCCGAGGTGCCGGTTGCGGTATAACCGGCAAAGACCGTGATCCCGCGCGCGGCGGCTTCCTTGACAAGGTCGGCATTCGGGGTCGGGCGGGTATCGACAATGGCTTCGATCTTCGTTCCGGCCGATGCCAGATCAAAGGCCGCATACCATGCGCTGTCATGGCTGGTGACGACGACGGCCTTGTTTCCGACACGCACGCCATAGCGGTTCAGGTAGGTTTGCGCCGATCCGGCCAGCATCACGCCCGGACGGTCATTGCCATCAAATACCAGCGGCTTTTCAAGCGCACCCTGCGCCAGAATGACCTGTTTGGCGCGGACCCGCCACATGCGTTCCCGCGGGGTGCTGGCGGCCGGTTTTTCGAGATGATCGGTCAGTTTCTGACACAGGCCGATCATGTTCTGATGGTAATAGCCAATGGCTGTGGTGCGGGTCATGATCCGGACACCAAGCCCGGTCAGGGCATCAAGTTCGGCTTCCAGCCAATCCCATGCCGGTTTGCCGTCAATTTTTGCCTGTGGTTCGCTTAAAAGCGTTCCGCCCGGTTCGGCGTTTTCATCGACCAGCGTGACGCGAAGCCCGGATTCTGCGGCGGCGCGTGCGGCGGCAAGGCCGGCAGGACCGGCACCGACCACCAGAATATCGGTATGCAGATAACGCGATGCATAATTGTCGGGATCGGGTTCGGTCGGCGAGACGCCAAGACCGGCAGCCGCCCGTATGAAGGGCTCGTAAACCTTGTCCCAGAAGGAGCGTGGCCACATGAAGGTCTTGTAATAGAACCCGGCGGAAAACAGCATGTAAAGGCGGTCATTGATCGCGCCGATATCAAATTTCAGGCTGGGATATTTGTTCTGGCTGCTGGTTTCAAGCCCGTTCCAGATTTCCTGCACGGTTGCGCGTGTGTTGGGTTCAAACTGCCCCTTGCCGCGGCGCGTTCCGATCAATGCGTTCGGTTCTTCCGAGCCCGCCGCAATCGGGCCACGCGGACGATGATATTTGAACGAACGCCCCATCAGGTGAACGCCATTGGCGATGAGCGCAGATGCGACAGTGTCGCCTTCAAGGCCCTGATAGGTATCACCGTCAAAGGTGAAGGAAACCGGCCGATTGTGAAGGACCCGGCCACGCCCCGGAACGCGGAAAGCGGTCATTTCGAAGGCTCCTTCTTTGCGGCATCTTCAAGCAAAACAGCAAGGTCAGGGCGCGAATCGCCCGCCTTGTATGTCGTCAGGAACCGGTCCGAAACCGTGTCACGCACGGCGTTAAAGAACCGGCCACAGCCATGGGCATGACGCCAGCGTTCAAAATGCGGTCCTTTGACATTGGTGCGGATGAACAGGAAATCGCGCCATTCATCATCGGTTTTGTCCGCCGGATTTGCCGGGCGCGCGATATGGGCTTCGCCGCCATAGGTGAATTCCAGTTCCGGCAGCGTTTCATCGCAATAGGGGCAATGGATGAGAAGCATGTTCGTTCTCCTCAGTGTGCGACGGCGGCTGCGGCCGCTTCGTCAATCAGACGGCCGGTCCGGAAACGGTCCAGCGTGAAGGGGGCGTTGATGTCATGCGGGGTGCCTTTGGCAACTGTCCATGCAAGGGTATGGGCAGCTCCCGGTGTGGCCTTGAACCCGCCCGTGCCCCAGCCGCAATTGACGTAAAGTCCGGGTACCGGGGTCATGCCAAGGATCGGGGAGCGATCCGGGGTCACGTCAACAATACCGCCCCATTTGCGCAACATCCGCATGCGGTTGAAGATCGGGAAAATCTCGCAGATCGCGGCAACCGTATGTTCGATCAGCGGCAGGCCGCCACGCTGGGAATAACTGGTATATTGATCGGTGCCCGATCCGATCACGAGTTCGCCCTTGTCCGACTGGCTGATATAGGCATGCACGGTGTTGGACATGACGACACAGGGGAAGATCGGTTTGACCGGCTCGGATACCAGTGCCTGAAGCGGATAGCTTTCAAGGGGCATGCGCACACCGGCGGTTTCCATCACGACGCTGGTGTGACCGGCAGCCGAAACCGCGACCTTTTTCGCACGAATAAAGCCCTTGGCGGTTTCGACACCTTCGACCGCGCCATCCGGACCGCGGCGGATCGCGGTGACCGGGCAGTTCTGGATGATGTCGACACCGCGTTGTGATGCCCCGCGCGCATAGCCCCACGCAACCGCATCGTGGCGGGCGGTTCCGGCGCGCATCTGAAGCGCGGCACCGACGACCGGGTAGCGTGCGTTGGGCGAAATATTAAGCGGCGGGCAGAATTCCTTGGCTTCGTGGGCAGAGAGCCAGCGGTTATCGACACCGTTCAGGCGGTTGGAATGGATGTGGCGCTGAAACGATTGAACGTCATGAACATTGTGTGCGAGCATCAGAACGCCGCGGCGCGAAAACATGACGTTGTAATTCAGATCCTGGCTAAGCCCTTCCCAGAGATCAACGGCATGGTCATAAAGACGGGCACTTTCATCATAAAGATAGTTTGACCGGATGATCGTGGTGTTACGCCCGGTATTGCCACCACCCAGCCAGCCCTTGTCGATCACGGCGACATTGGTGATGCCGTGTTCCTTGGCCAGATAATAAGCCGCGCCAAGCCCATGCCCACCAGCACCGACAATGACGACGTCATATTCTGCCTTCGGTTGGCTGTCGGGCCATTGCGCCTGCCAGTTCTTTTGTCCTGTAAAAGCATTCTTTAACAGCGACAAAGCAGAAAAATGCGTCATGAGAAGCGGCTCCACCAAGTGTCATGATTTTGCACGATTAGATGTGAATTTGCGACGTCGCGATTGGATATTTGCGTCATATCTGTTGTACATATTCGCCATCCGGAAAGGTAGTGTGCAATGGCGCGGTGACAGGTGGCAAGTTCAGGGCGGCATGTACGATGTCCTGTTAATTTTCCTGTTTTCTTGTTTTACAAGTGCAGGGCCGCTAATCTGATGTTCCCGCCACCAACGGAGAAGCCCCGATGTCCCGATCTGATAAACATATCCTCGTTATTTCGGCCATCCGGCCGCGCCATATGGAAGAACTGGCCGCGAAATACGAACTGCATCGCTGGGATCAGGCGAGTGACAAGGACGCGTTTCTGGCCAAAGTGGCAGACAGGATTACCGCCCTTGTTTCGACCGCCGGGGTCGGGGTACCGACGGAGCTGATCGGGAAGCTGCCGAACCTTAAGGTGATTACAAGTTTCGGGGTTGGTTATGATGCGATTGATATCGCGGCCTGCACGGCGCGCGGCATTCGCGTTTCCAACACGCCCGACGTTTTGAATGACGATGTGGCCGATACCGCGATCATGCTATTGCTGGCGACGCTTCGGCGGCTGGTTGTTGGCGACCATTGGGCGCGCAGCGGTCAATGGTCGGAAAAGGGGGCGATGCCGTTAACCACAACGGCGCGGGGCAAGAAGCTTGGCATTGTCGGGCTTGGCCGGATCGGGCAGGCGATTGCGTCGCGGGCGGAGCCGATTGGCATGGAAATCGGTTATTTCGGGCGATCCAAAAAACCGGTCGATTATCACTATGAGGCCGATCTGATCGGGCTTGCGAACTGGGCGGATGTTTTGATGGTTTCCTGCCCCGGCGGGACGGCGACACAGGGGATCATTAATGCCGACGTTTTGAAGGCACTTGGCCCGCGTGGTTTTGTCATCAATATCGCCCGTGGGTCGGTGATTGATGAACCGGCCCTGATTGCGGCACTTCGGGATGGCGTGATTGCCGGGGCGGGGTTGGATGTGTTCCATAATGAGCCGCATATGGACCGTGCCTTTGCCGGGTTTGACAATGTCGTGCTGTATCCCCACAACGCCAGTGGCACGGTTGAAACCCGCGATGCGATGGCGCAGATGGTGGTCGATAATCTGGCGCAATGGTTTGCCGACGGGACGCTGGTAAGTCCGGTTAACTGATTGTACGGATGCCCGTTTCGCGGTTGGCAGTAGCGCGCATGTGACCAAGGCGCTAGATTGTCATCATGAGCAAAACCGACCTTAAAATCCGGCTTAAAATCGAATTGCCCGATGGGGTTCGCCTTGGTTATGGCAAGATCGATCTGCTGCGCGCGATTGATCGTGAACAGTCGATTTCGGCGGCGGCGCGTTCGATGGGCATGTCCTATCGCCGGGCATGGATGCTGCTTGAAGAATTGAACAAAAGCTTTGCCACCCCGGTTGTTGAAACCCGGATGGGGGGTGCAGGCCGTGGCGGGGCCAGCCTGACCGGGTCGGGGATGCGGATCATCGCGATTTACGACGATGCGCAAACCCGTGCGAACGAAGCATTGGCCGGCCCGTTGCGCAAGCTTGCCGATGAACTGGCGGGCGATCCGTCGCCGCCGACCGAAGAAGGGTCTTAAAGATCGTCGGCGCGCAAATGCCCGTCGACCGTGACCGACTTGATCACCGCAAAGACCCTTTGCCCGATGGCAAGTTTCAGACGTGTCGCCGACCATTGGGTGATGCGGGCATGGATTGTGCGGTTTTCACCGGTATCGTCATGACCCAGCCCCAGCGTGACATCCAGCGTATCGCCGCCATTATCGGCGATATCGCGGATCGTTACTGGCAGGACGTTATTGGCACTGATCCCGGTCGGGGCGGTTCGGGCAATCATTACATCACGCGCCCTGATATGCAGGCGCACCGGGCTTCCGGATTTCTTGCCAAGGAAGGGCACGACAAATCGTTGCCCGGCACAGTCAAGGAAGCTTATGACACCCTGCGGGTCGCGGCTTTTGACCGTGGCGGGCAGAACGGTTCCCGTATCGAACTGCCCGGCAAGCGGGGCAAGGTCGGTTCGGCCCAGCATGTCAAATACCGATCCGCTGGCAAGCGTTTTGCCGCCTTCCATCACCACCAGATGGTCGGCCAGACGGGCGACTTCATCAATCGCGTGGCTGACATAAAGGATCGGCAATTGTCGTGCGTCGCGCAGATTTTCCAGATAGGGGATGATCTCGTTCTTGCGGGCCTGATCAAGGGCCGATAGCGGTTCGTCAAGCAGCAGGATTTCCGGATTGCCCAGCAATGCCCGGCCGAGCGAGACGCGCTGTTTCTCGCCGCCGGAAAGAAGGTTGGGGCGGCGCGATAGCAGGCTGCCGATACCGAGCATCGCGATGACATCATCACAGGCGGACCGGGTCATGGGCCGGTCGCTGCGTTTATGGGCGTAAAACAAATTGGCCGCGACACTCAGATGCGGGAACAGTCTGGCATCCTGAAAGACATAACCGACCCGGCGTTTGCGCGGTGCCAGATTGACCCGTTGCATGCTGTCAAATACAGGGCGGTCGTGGATGGTGATGCGCCCCTGATCCGGGCGCAGCAACCCGGCAATCGCATTGATGATGGTGGTTTTGCCGCTGCCCGACGGGCCAAAAAGGGCGGTGATGCCAGGTTCGGCAATGTCGAACTGCGCATGCAGGTCGAGCTTGCTGATCTTGTGGCGGATATTGGCGGAAATGCTCATGCGCGGGCCCTTTTGCGAATATGGCGCATGGCAAATTCCGAAAGTACGAGCCCGATCAGGGCCAATCCGATGGAAATGGCGGCAAGGCGTGCGGCGGCCAGTTCACCGCCCGGTGTCTGGATCGCGGTATAGATCGCAAGCGGCAGGGTGCGTGTTTCACCCGGAACGTTCGACACAAAAGTGATGATGGCCCCAAATTCGCCAAGGCTGGCGGCAAAGGCGGTAATTGCCCCGGCAATGATACCGGGCAGGGCAAGCGGCAATGTCAGGCTGAAGAACCGGTCAACCGGCCCGGCCCCCAGTGTTTCGGCGGTGTGATAAAGGCCGGGATCGATATTTTCCAGTGCCAGCCTGATGGCGCGGACCTGAAACGGGAAGCTGACGATCCCGGCGGCCAGTGCCGCCCCGGTCCAGCTGAAAATCAGACGGATATCAAACGTTTCCAGCAACCATGCGCCAAGCGGTGCGCGGGTGCCAAAACTGATCAGCAGCAGATAACCCATCACAACCGGTGGCAGGATCAATGGCAGATGCACCAGCGCATCGACCAAAATCCTGCCGGGAAAGCGGGCCTGCGCCAGAAGGGCGGCGGCCAGAATGGCAAAGGGCAGGGCACATATCACCGCCACGCCGGAAATGCGCAGGCTTAGCAGCAGGGCTTCGATCTCGGCTTCGGTGAGTGTGATCATGGTTTGTTATTGTGTCTTTGGGCTGGTTGCCGGGCGTTTGAAACCATATTCCGCAAAAATGGTGCCCGCGTCATCCCCCAAAAGCCACGCCAGCAATTTTACGGCGGTGGGTTTGGTTTGTCCGGTGGTGATGGCAACCGGATAGGTAATGGCCGGATGGCTGTTTTCGGGGAAGGTGGCAATGGTTTTGACATCGGCCGCGATGGCGGCATCGGTGGCGTAAACGATGCCAAGCGGTGCCTCGCCCCGTTCCACCAGTGCGAGGGCGGCGCGCACATTGTCAGCCCGCGCCAGCCTTGGTTCGACGGTGTTCCACTGACCAAGGCTTTCAAGTGCCTGCCTGGCGTAAATACCGGCCGGGACATGTTCCGGATCACCAACCGCAATGCGGTCCTCGTCACCGATCAGGCTGGTCAGATCGGTTTGGGAATTGATGGTGATCGGTTCAAGGTTACTGTCGGCGGGGGCAATCAGAACAAGCGCATTGGCCAGAAGGTCATGGCGGCTGTTGGTGGCGATCAGGTCCTGATCAGCAAGCCAGGTCATCCATTTCTGATTGGCCGAGATAAATAAATCAGCCGGGGCCCCCGCCGCGATCTGACGGGCCAGTGTCGATGAACTGGCATAGGACAACTGCAATGTGTCGCCGGTTGCCGTGGCATAGCTTTGGGCCACCTGCGTCATGGCATCGGTCAGACTGGCGGCGGCAAAGACCGTGATTTCTTCGGCGCGTGATGGGCCACCAGAACCCGCCCGGCCAGAATGGGCAGGATATGGGCCAGCGCGATCTCGATATCGGGGGCCTGTTCGACGTCGCTGTCGAAAATGCGGTGCACGATTACCGAGCTTTCGCTGAGTTCCTTTTTCGGCCGCACCAGAAGATGCTGACAGCTTGAAAAATCAACTGCAAGCTGACGAATGATCACCAAGCCAATCGAGACGATTTCATCGTGTTTCGGATCAAGACCGGTGGTTTCCAGATCAAGGGCGACAAATTCGACATTCCGGATCGGCGTATCGGGATCGGCGGCGGGGACGTCGGAATAGGAACGAAGCGGCCCGGTTGCCCGGCGTTGCACCATCTGGCGGTAAAAGTCGCTATCGACGATTTTCTGACGCAGACCCATTGTTATGTCCCGCTTTTGCCAAAGGCGTTCTCAAGGGCGGTCTGCAGGTTTTTGATCACTGAAAATGCGTCTTTCAGATGGGTGCGTTCAAACGCCGACAGGCTTTCGGGATGCAGGAAGTTATCGGGGCGATCCCCATTGCGGATCTGCCGGACCTGATGTTTCAGCCGGGTGATGCTGATAAATTCAAATGCATCGAGAAGGTCGGACGCCCCCTGTTTGCTGATCGAGGGGAAGGTCATTGCGGCCTCCAGGCGTTCATAGGTGTTGACCGCATCAACACCGTTGGCCAATGCGTGAATCCGCGCAAGATCAACAATCGGTACAACCCCATTATGCTTCATATCAAGCGTGCGGTCATGTTCACCACCACGAACCATCACGAAATTCTTGAAGAAGCCAAGCGGCACGTGATGGGTCAAAGCATTTCCGACCATGTAAGCCAGGAAAATACGGTTGCCCTTGGCTTTGGTGATGATCATGCGATGCAGGTCTTCAAAAATCGACCGCGTCCCGTGGATCGGCCGCAAGTCGAACCAGACGGAGCACAGCATCAATGCCTTGGGTTCAGGCTGTTCGATCCATTTGTTGAAATATTGCTGCCAGACACGGACAGGCTGCCGCCATTCGGCGGTTTTCGCCATCATTTCGCCGGGGCAATAGACATAGCCGACGGTATCAAGGCCATCACAAACATAATCGGCCAATGACTTGAAATAGTCCCCGTGTTGATCGGGATCATAGGCGTCATCAAGGATCAGGCAATTGTCCTGATCCGACAGGGCGGTCTGTTCCTGGCGCCCCTGCGATCCGCCCGCCATCCAGACATAGGGTACGGGCGGGGGACCAAATTTTTCCTCGGCCAGTTGCAGCAGGCGCGATGTTGCCGCATCCGAAAGCGTTGTGACAATGTGCCCGGCATTGCGCGATGTCGCCCCGGCTTCGATCAGGTTGCTCAGCAGTTCGGGCACCTGTGCGATGACCTTTGCCATATCGGCGGGTCTGGTCATTTTACGAATGCGCCCGACCATATGAACCGCCGAGAGCGATTGGCGGGCCAGCAGATTATTGGTGGTGATCATGCCAATCGCCTTACCGTCCTTCATCACCGGCAGGTGTCGGACATTGTGACGCGTCATGGTCAGAAGTGCGTCAAAAGCATAATCGTCCGGCCCGATGCTGATCGGGTTCGGCGTCATGATATTGGTCACCGGCTCGTCAAATGATCGGGCCTCGGCAACGACCCGGTTGCGAAGGTCGCGGTCGGTCATGATGCCTGCGACCTTATCGCCGTTTTGCGTGATCAGCAGGCAGGAAACCCGTTCGGCGCTCATCAGCTTGCCTGCTTCGAGAATCGATGCTCCGATATCGATACTTACCAGATCACGCGCGATCAGGTCGGAAACCCGGATGGACATCAGTTTAAGCTGATCATCATCACGCTTTTCAAGCAACTGCATGCCGCTGCGAAGGCGGGCACCGCCCATCTGCTCAAAGAAGTAATTGAATTGCGGGTATTTCCCGGCCAGATCGTGGAAATCCTTTTCCGGCAACAGGTAGACAAGGCTGTCTTCGAGCATGGTGATGTTGTTGGCGGCCTTGCCGTTACGGAACATCGCGCGCACACCAAAACATTCACCTTCGCCAAGGCGGGCAAGAAGCTGGCCATCGGGGTCGCGCGTTTCGGTTCCGCCCGTCCGGATGATATGCAGATGCAGGCATTGCTGTTCAGGCGAGAGGACTTTCGTCCCTTTGCGGAAATAGCGCGCGGTCAGGCGTTTGGGCAGGGCATTGATCACGTCGTCAGGCAAAAGGTCGAACGGGTGATGCTGCTTAAGGAAATCGCTGATTTCTTTTAATTCCAGACTCATATGACCTTCCTCCCTGTCGTGATGCATTGTTGCCCGAGTTCGCGGCAAAAGAAAAGGCCCCCGGAGGTAATTCCGGGGGCCAGCAACAGGTTTCTTGCAAACCAGTCGACCGATTAATGGTCAACGGCGCTACCGGCTCCTTTCGGAACACGGATATCTTCAATCATGTGCTGGATATGTGCCGGCGGTTCTGCGGTAACTTTCGAAACGCCGAACGCAACGAGGAAGTTCAGGAGCATACCAACAACACCGATGCCTTCCGGCGAAATGCCGAACAGCCAGTTTGCCGGAACGTTTTCGATCAGTACCGGGATAAAGATGCCCTTGTAGGACATGATATAGCCCATGGTGAAGATCAGACCGACCAGCATCCCTGCAATCGCACCTTCGCGGTTAACCTTCTTGGAGAAGATCCCCATGATGATAACCGGGAACAGTGACGAGGCCGCAAGACCGAAGGCAAAGGCCACCACCTGTGCTACGAAGCCAGGCGGGTTGTATCCAAGATAACCGGCAATCACGATTGCGACGGCTGCCGCAACACGCCCGGCCATCAGTTCCTGGCCTTCTGTCATATCTGGCGTAAACGTGCCCTTCAGAAGGTCATGCGAAACGCCCGAGGAAATCACAAGCAACAGACCGGCTGCCGTTGACAGTGCGGCGGCAATACCACCGGCTGCGACAAGGGCAATCACCCAGTTCGGAAGCTGTGCAATTTCCGGGTTGGCCAGAACCATGATGTCGTTGTCAACTTTAAGTTCGTTACCGGCCCAGCCATATTCGGTGGCTTTGGCGGCAAAGTCGGCATTGGCATCGTTGTAGTACTGGATACGACCGTCACCGTTTTTATCTTCAAATTTCAGAAGACCGGTGGCTTCCCAGCGGGTCATCCAGTCCGGACGTTCTTCGATTTTAAGGTTGCCTTCCGGATCGCCAACTGCGCCGATCTGGACGGTTTCAGTCAGGTTCAGGCGAGCCATCGCGCCAACTGCCGGGGCAGTGGTGTAAAGCAGCGCGATGAAGACCAGTGCCCAACCAGCCGATGAACGTGCATCACGTACTTTCGGAACGGTGAAGAAACGGACGATAACGTGCGGCAGACCTGCCGTACCGACCATCAGTGCAAGCGTGATGCAGAAGATGTCGATCGTCGATTTGCTGGTGGTTGTATATTCAAGGAAGCCCAGTTCGGTCACGATCTGGTTCAAACGGTCGAGCATATAGTCGCCGGTGCCGTTAACCGTGGAGCCGAATGCCAACTGCGGCAGCGGATTGCCGGTCAGCTGGAAGGCGATGAAGATTGCCGGAATGGTATAGGCAATGATCAGAACGCAATATTGCGCCACCTGGGTGTAGGTAATCCCCTTCATGCCACCAAGAACGGCATAAACGAAGACGATGCCCATGCCGACGATCAGGCCGGTCAGGAGTTCGACTTCAAGGAAGCGCGAGAACACGATACCGACACCGCGCATCTGGCCTGCAACATAGGTGAAGGAAATGAAGATCAGGCAGATAACAGCAACGATACGGGCTGTTTTGGAGTAGTACCGGTCCCCGATGAATTCCGGCACGGTAAATTTACCGTACTTGCGAAGGTAAGGTGCCAGAAGCATTGCCAGCAGGCAGTAGCCGCCAGTCCAGCCCATCAGGTAGACCGAGCCGCCATAGCCAAGGAAGGCAATCAGACCGGCCATTGAAATAAAGGATGCAGCAGACATCCAGTCTGCGGCGGTCGCCATACCGTTGACGACCGGGTTAACGCCCTTGCCAGCGACATAGAACTCGCCGGTGGTGCTCGCACGTGACCAGATCGCGATGCCGATATACAGCGCGAAGCTCAGGCCGACGACGATATAGGTAAGGGTAGTAAGATCCATTTGTCTGTCTCCCCGGATCCGGAATTTTCACCGACGTCAGTCGTCTTCGCGAACGTCGAATTCACGGTCCAGTTTGTTCATCTTGGACACGTAAACGAAAATCAACGCGACAAAGACGTAAATGGACCCCTGTTGGGCGAACCAGAACCCGAGTTCAAAGCCCGCAATCTTGATGTTGTTCATCACATCGACAAACAAGATGCCGAAACCGTAGGAAACGACAAACCAGATGATCAACAAGGTGGTCACCAGTTTTACGTTTCGCTTCCAGTAGGCTGCGCTTTGCTCATCCATAGCGCGTCTCCTTCCTAGAAAATGAAAACTTCCCTGCCGACCGGCTATTGAGTTCTTTTTTTGTGCCGGTCCGCCTGCTTTTGATGCAGTGGTGGTGTTTGCACGCACCATTGCCAACGAATTCGATAACAGTTTTCAGAATGCGCAAGAAGCTAATCATTAGTCGTAGACATTCGCGCACACGGAGTTCTCAACCTGCTGGAAATGCTGCAAAAACCTACCAAAACCGCCATTTTTTCGATGTTTTTCTGCGCTGCACAATGGCAGCCTGTTTTTAATCGAAATACGCGTATATTTGCTTGATTATGCATTATTAACGGTTGATTTTGCCCCGAGAGGTGTATTTCCGGGCGCGGTTTTGCCCGCGTCGTTTCCACCGATGCAGATTCAAAGCGCATCACAGCGATTGCGATTGTTTGTCATTGTTTGTAAGGGGCCGGTCGGTTACAAACGGGCAAAGCTTTCTGGATGGTCGCAAGGCGGCGATCCGCATGTCCCGGCATGGTCCGGGATTTCTCACATTTTGGATGGGGAATTTAATGGCATCCTACCAGTATATCTACGTCATGAAGGACCTGACCAAGATCCTTCCGGGCGGTCGCGAACTTTTCAAAGGCATTACGCTATCCTTCCTGCCGGGTGTGAAAATCGGTGTTCTCGGGAACAACGGTGCCGGTAAATCGACCCTGCTTAAAATCATGGCGGGCATCGAAAAGGATTATTCCGGCGAAGCATGGCCAGCCGAAGGTGTTCGCGTCGGTTACCTTGAACAGGAACCGCAGCTGAACCCGGAAAAGGATGTTCTGGGCAACGTCATGGAAGGTTGCGGTCAGATCGTTGACGATCTCGCACGTTTCAATGAAATCAGCATGGCCTTTGGCGAGCCGATGACCGATGACGAGATGAATAATCTCCTCGCCGAGCAGGGGGAATTGCAGGAACGCATTGATGCGGCCAATGGCTGGGATCTTGAGCGTACGCTTGATATCGCCATGGATGCGCTGCGTTGCCCGCCCAAGGATTCAGATGTGACCAAGCTTTCCGGTGGCGAACGCCGCCGTGTCGCGCTTTGCCGTCTGTTGCTTGCAAAGCCCGACATTCTGCTGCTTGACGAACCGACCAACCATCTGGATGCCGAATCCGTGGCGTGGCTTGAACGTCACCTTGAAGATTATCAGGGTACTGTCATTCTGGTTACCCACGATCGTTACTTCCTTGATAACGTTACCGGCTGGATTCTTGAACTCGACCGTGGTCAGGGCATCCCGTATGAAGGCAACTATTCATCCTGGCTCGAACAGAAGCAGAAGCGTCTGGAACAGGAAGCCCGTCAGGAAGGTAGCCGTCAGAAACAGCTGGCATCCGAACTGGACTGGATCCGTCAGAACCCGAAAGGCCGTCAGGCGAAATCCAAGGCCCGTGTTCGTGCCTATGACGATCTCGTTGCCGAAGCGGCAAAGGCGGTTCCGGATTCAACCAAGATTGTTATTCCGATTGCCGAACGCCTTGGTAACGAGGTGATCACTGCCGAAGGCCTGACCAAGGCATTTGGTGACAAGCTTCTGTTTGATGATCTGCATTTCCGTCTGCCGCCGGGCGGCATCGTTGGTGTGATCGGTCCGAACGGTGCGGGTAAAACCACTTTGTTCAAAATGCTGACCGGCAGCGATACACCCGATGCTGGTACGCTCAAGATCGGTGAAACGGTCAAGATGGGCTATGTCGATCAGTCGCGTGACTCGCTTGATCCGAACAAAACCGTCTGGCAGGAAGTTTCCGACGGTCTGGACGAAATCCTTCTGGGTAAACGCCCGATGAGCTCGCGCGCCTATGTGTCGCAGTTTGCATTCAAGGGTGCGGATCAGCAGAAAAAGGTCGGGCAGCTTTCCGGTGGTGAACGTAACCGTGTGCATCTTGCCAAGATGCTGAAATCCGGTTCTAACGTTCTGCTGCTTGACGAACCGACCAACGATCTTGATGTCGATACGCTTCGCGCGCTTGAAGAAGGTCTGCTGGAATTTGCCGGCTGTGCCGTG